>CBHWED010000229.1:0-5303 GCA_966112795.1 uncultured bacterium | reverse complement strand
GCGAGAGCAAGTGCTTCGTTGTCGTTGGCACTTGTGAGTTTTGAGCCTTTAACGGGTTACTCAGCCCGGGCGAAAACAGTGCTTTTCAACACACGTCGATCCTGGTTCGGCCCCGTCAGAAGCCCCCGATTTCTCGGGGATTTTGGTGGAGCCGCCGGGTACTGCCCCCGGGTCCGCTGTGCCTATTGCACACCGCAATTTATCGCCATAGCCGACCGAAACCGGCGAGGTCCTATATAGAGATCATATGCTTAATGTGAAGTGACCACGGTTCCGCGGGGAATCACGCTTTCTTTTTCAGCTCGTCGCGGATTTCGATCAGCAGGTCGATCTCGCTCGGTCCGGCGGGCGCCTCGTCCTTCTTCGCGATCAACCGATTCGCCGTGCGCACGAGCAGGAAGATCACGAACGCGAGGATCAGGAAATTGATCACCGCGGTCAGGAACGCGCCGTAGCCGATCATCGCCGCTCCGGCCTCCTTGAGCGCCGCGTAGTCGGTCATCGATCCCTTGTAGCCCGCGGGCACGCTGAGCAGCACGAAGTGGTTCGACAGGTCGGCCCCGCCGGTCAGCGCACCGATCAGCGGCATGATCACGTCGCCGGTCAGCGAGGTCACGATCGCCCCGAATGCCGCGCCGATGATCACCGCGACCGCGAGGTCGAGCACGTTGCCCCGCGCAATGAAGGCCTTGAACTCCTGGAACATCGCACGCTCTCCCCAATTACCGACGGTGGAGATAACCACCGTGTCAAGCCACGCGCAACCAAACTAGGTCCATCTTGAACCTATCTGGACGTGTGCTATCTAGCTAACACAGCGCGGTGCGACCCCCGCGCGCTGAGGAAGGGATACCGATGTCCGTCATGACCTCGCTTCGTGCCGCTTTCGTCGCGCTGGCCGCGCTCACGCTCGCCTCGTGCGGCATCAACTCGGTGCCCGCGGCGCAGGAAGAAGCCAAGGCCCGCTGGGCCGACGTGCAGAACGCCTACCAGCGGCGCGCCGA
Source organism: uncultured bacterium (assembly GCA_966112795.1). Taxonomy (GTDB): domain Bacteria; phylum Pseudomonadota; class Alphaproteobacteria; order Sphingomonadales; family Sphingomonadaceae; genus Croceibacterium_A. The sequence goes on along the minus strand of CBHWED010000229.1, from coordinate 4,299 downwards.
CCTGATCCCGAACCTCGTCGAGACCGTCAAGGCCGGCGCCGCGTCCGAATCCCAGATCCTCACCGAAGTCACGCAGGCGCGGGCCGACGCGACGCGGATCACGGTCTCCGAGGCTCAGCTCACCGACCCGGCAGCAATGGCGCGTTTTGCCGAAGCCCAGTCGCGCCTGACGCTCACGCTGCAGCGGTTGCAGGAGGCCTATCCCCAACTGCGCAGCCAGGAGGGCTTCGCCGACCTGAGGCAGTCGCTCGAGAGCAGCGAGAACCGCATCAACACCGCGCGCGACAAGTACAACGAGGCGGTACGCGCCTATAACACCACGATCCGCACGTTCCCCGACATCATCGGCGCGCGGATCATCCACGGCGCGCAGCCGATGGTGCCGTTCGAAGCGAGCGCGGCAGCGCAGAACGCGCCGACGGTCGATTTCGGGACCGCCCCCGCGGCGGCACCCGCCGCGAACGACAACACGGCGACGCCTGAAGCACCCGCGGCCGCGGCCAACTGACCGCGTCCGCGATGCGCTGGCTTCTCGTCTGGCTGGCCCTGCTGGCCGCCCTCGCGGGCGCGCCGGCAGCGGCCCAGCAACTCCCGCCGCGGCCCGCCGGTCCGGTCTACGACGGCGCGAACATCATCCGCCCGGGCGAGAAGGCGCTGCTCGAGGCGCGCCTCGAGGACTACACGCGGACCACCGGCCGCGCGATCATCGTCGCCACCGTGCCCTCGCTCGACGGCCAGGACATCGAGACTTACGCCCAGCAGCTCGCCACGAGCTGGGACATCGGCGGCAAGGAGACCGAGAACGGGCTGCTGTTCCTCGTCGCGCCGAACGAGCGGCGCATGCGCATCCACACCGCGCGCGGGCTGCAGGAAAGCATGACCGACATCATGTCGGGCCGTATCATCCGCAACGTGGTCACCCCGAAGTTCCAGGCCGGCGACCTCTCGGGCGGGATCGTCGACGGCGTCGAGGCGATCATCGCCCAGCTCGACATGGATCCGGCGCAGGCCAAGGCGATCGAGGAAGCCGAGCGCGCGAGGCAGGCCAGCGTCGCCCGCAGCGCCGCGCCGGCGCTCGCCGGGATCGTGTTCTGGATCGTCATGATCGTGATCTTCGCCGTGGTCTTCGGCCGCGGCGCGCGCGGGCGGCGCTACCGCGGCGGCGGCGGGGTCGGCAGCGCGGTCGGCAACGTGGTCTTGTGGACCGCGCTCAATGCCGCGATGAACAGCGGCCGCGGAGGCGGCGGCTGGGGCGGCGGCGGCAGCGGCGGCGGTAGCTGGGGCGGCGGCGGAGGCGGCGGCTTCGGCGGGTTCGGCGGCGGCGGCGGCGGCTTCAACGGCGGCGGGGCGAGCGGGGGCTGGTAACGATGGCGGTCTATCTGAGCGAGGAGGATCACGCGCGGGTGACCGCAGCCGTGGCCGAGGCCGAGCTGCACACGGCGGGCGAGATCGTCACCGTGGTCGCCGACCGCTCCGACGGCTACAGCGACGTCGCGCTCGCCTGGTCGGCGATCGTCGCCTTCACCGCGCTGATCGTGCTCGCGCTGTTCCCCGACTTCTACCTCTGGCTGGTCGACTGGATGCTCGACCGGTGGGAACACCACTGGACCCCGCGCGAGATCTTCACCCTCGCGGTCGTCGTCGCGATCGCCAAGTTCCTCGCCATGTGGCTGCTCCAGCTCTGGCAGCCGCTCAAGTTCTGGCTGATCCTGCCGTCGATCAAGACCCACCGCACGCTCGGCCGCGCGGTCAGCCTGTTCAAGGTCGGCGCCGAGCGGCGCACCCACGGGCGCACCGGCATCCTGATCTACCTGTCGATGCGCGAGCACCGCGCGCAGATCCTCGCCGACGAGGCGATCGCCTCGAAAGTCCCGCCCGAGACATGGGGCGAGGCGATGGCGGCGATGCTCGCGCACATCAAGCATGGCCGCAGCGCCGACGGGATGATCGTCGGCGTCCAGATGGTCGGCGCCGTGCTCGCCGAGCACTTCCCGCGCGCCGAGGACGACGTCAACGAATTGCCGGACCGGCTGATCGAGCTTTGATCGGCGCCGGCACGGCCCGGCGCGTGGCCGGCTCGCTCGCCCTCGTGCTGGCGTCCGGTCCGCTCCACGCCCAGCCGCAAATCCCCGAGCGCCGGCCCCTGGTCATGGACGCGGCAAACGTGATCTCCGCGGAGAAGGAGACGCTGCTCTCGGACGCCCTCGCCGGCTTCCGCCAGACGCAGCAGCGCGAAGTCTCGGTCGTGACGGTCGCCGACCTGCAGGGCTACGCGATCGACGACTACATGCACGAGCTCAGGGCGGCGTCGGGCCTCGACGGCCTCAACGACGACGGCGCCGTGCTGCTCGTCGCGCCCAACGACATGAACGTGCGCATCGAGGTCGGCTCCGCGGTGAAGTCGGTGCTGCCCGACGACGTCGCGCGCGGCATCGTCGAGACCCGGATCCTGCCGAGCTTCGCGCAAGGCGACATCGACAAGGGCGTGCTCGACGGGGCGGGAGCGATCCTGACCTACCTCGAGCTGTCTCCCGAACAGGCCGCGGCGCTCGCCGCGCAGACGCGGCTCGACGAGGCGCAGGCGCGCGAACCCGAGGGCTTCCCGTGGGCCGGCCTGGCGGTCCTCGTCCTGATCTTCCTCTTCTGGGGCATCCTGCGGAAGGCAGGCGGGCTGCTCGGCCTCGCGGCCGGGGCCGTCTCGCTGATCGGTCGTGGCAGCGGTGGCTTCGGCGGATTCGCCGGCGGCGGCCGAGGCTTCAACGGCGGCGGCGCCAGCGGCCGCTGGTGACAGTGCCGTTGCCAGCCCACCGCCGCCATCCTATTCGCACCGCGTGACCGAACGCCTCCTTCCCCCCGACGCCCATGCCCCCGAACAGATCGAATGGACCGGCGACTGGATCGTCGCCAAGCGCCGCGGCCGCTGGGAATACGCGACCCGCAAGCGCGGCCTCCGCGCCGCGGTGATCGTCGCGCTCGACGGCGGCGACGTGCTCCTCGTCGAGCAGTACCGCGTGCCGATCGGCCGGGTCTGCCTCGAGCTGCCCGCGGGCCTGATCGGCGACGAGCACGACGGCGAGGATGCGCTCGCCAGCGCCCGCCGCGAGCTCGAGGAGGAGACCGGCTACCGCGCCGCGCAGTGGGACGACCTCGGCGAGTTCTACTCCTCGCCCGGCATGGTCGCCGAAAGCTTCACCCTGCTCAAGGCGACCGGGCTGACCCAGGTCGGCGATGGCGGCGGGACCGAACACGAGGACATCGTCGTCCACCGCGTGCCGCTCGTACGCGTCGCCGAGACGATCGCCGAGCATCGCGCGCTCGGCCACGGCATCGACGTCAAGCTGCTCATGCTGCTCGGCGCGCAGATCCTGGAGGATTCCGCCCAATGAAAGTCCTGATCCTCGGCGCCGGGGCGATGGGTTGCCTCTACGGCGCCGCGCTGCACCGCGCGGGCGCGCAGGTCGTGTTCGTCGACGTCAACCAGGCGCATATCGACGCGATCAACGCCCGCGGGCTCGAGCTCGAGACGCGCGCCGGCACCGAGCTGCTGCCGATCCCGGCGCGCCGGCCCGAGGAAATCGCCGAACCGGTCGACCTCGTGGTCGTGTTCACCAAGACCTTCCACACCGATGCCGCGCTCGCCGGCATCGCCGCGGCGATCGGCCCGGAGACCTGGCTGCTGAGCCTGCAGAACGGCCTCGGCAACGACAAGCGGCTCGCGGCGCACGCCGCGGCGGACCACATCCTCGTCGGCTCGAGCTCGCTGCCTTCGGACCTGGTCGGTCCCGGAAAAGTGCGCAGCCACGGCGAAGGCGGCTCGAAGCTGTACCCCGCGTTCGGCGGCGACCCGGCGTTCGCCGCCGAGATCTGCGAGTTGCTCACCCGCGGCGGCCTTCCCTCCGCGCTCGAGCCCGACATCCACGGCGCGATCTGGTCGAAGGCGATCTTCAACGCGACGATGAACCCGCTCTGCGCGCTGACCCGCCGCACCCCGGGCTTCCTCGGCGCGCACGAGGAGAGCCGCGTGCTGATCCGCCAGCTGGTCGACGAAGGCGTCGCGGTGGCCAACGCCAGCGGCGTCATGATCCCCGCGCAGCCGATCCACGACCTGACCCAGGTCTCGGTGACCGACCACGCCAACCACGAGGCCTCGATGCTGCAGGACGTCAAGGCCGGCCGCCGCACCGAAGTCGACGCGATCAACGGCGCGATCGTCGAAGCCGCGCGCACGGCCGGGGTGGCGGCGCCGCTGACCGAGACGCTGTGGCGGCTGGTCAAGCTCGAGGAAGCGAAGTTGGCGGA
>CBHWED010000228.1:0-5411 GCA_966112795.1 uncultured bacterium | reverse complement strand
CGTGGAGACCGCCCGAGACCTTGTAGGCGTTGTCGTCGCTGGTGTTCTCGAACTTCCCGCCCGCGTGGAGCTGGGTCATGATCACTTCGGCCGCCGAGACGCCTTCCTCGGCGTGGATCCCGGTCGGAATGCCGCGGCCGTTGTCTTCGACCGAGACCGAGCCGTCGGGGTTCAATTCGATGAGCACGAGGTCGCAATGCCCGGCGAGCGCCTCGTCGATCGCGTTGTCGCTGACCTCGAACACCATGTGGTGCAGGCCCGAGCCGTCGTCGGTGTCGCCGATGTACATGCCGGGGCGCTTGCGCACGGCGTCGAGGCCCTTGAGGACCTTGATCGAATCCGCGCCGTATTCGCCGGTGCGCGGGGTGTTTTCGCTGGGTTCTGCCATGACCATCATATAGGGACGCGGGGGCCAATACGGAACCCGCGGCGGCCCCTTCCATCCACAGCCGATTCCTGCTCAATTTCGCCTGATTGCGGGGTGGGAGGGACGATCATGCGGGCAGCGGTGACGGCGATCCTGATGGCGGCGCTGGCGACGCCTGCGGCGGCGCAAGTCGCGACGGGCACGATGGGGCCGCTGCGGCCCGACCAGCAACGCTTCCGCGCGCTCTACGAGGAGCTGGTCGAGACCAACACCACGCTCTCGGCGGGCAGTTGCACCCAGGCGGCCGAGCAGATCGCCGCGCGGCTCAGGGCGGCCGGGATGGCCGAGCAGAACCTGACGCTGTTCAGCGTGCCCGATCATCCGAAGGAGGGCGGGCTGGTGGCGGTCTATCCGGGCACCTCGAGCACCGCCAAGCCGATCCTGCTGCTCGCGCACATCGACGTCGTCGAGGCCAACCGGGCCGACTGGCAGCGCGACCCGTTCACGCTGGTCGAGGAGAACGGCTATTTCTACGCGCGCGGCTCGGCCGACGACAAGGCGATGGCGGCGGTGTGGGCCGACATGCTCGTGCGTTTCGCGAGCGACGGCTATCGCCCGAAGCGCACGATCAAGATGGCGCTGACCTGCGGCGAGGAAAGCGACCTCGCGTTCAACGGCGCCAACTGGCTGGCGCAGAACCGCCGCGAGCTGATCGACGCCGCGTTCGCGCTCAACGAGGGCGGCGGCGGCGAGACCGATGGTCAGGGCCACCTCGTCGCGCAGACGATCCAGGTCGGCGAGAAGATCTACCAGGACTTCGTGCTCGGCACGACCAATCCCGGCGGGCACAGCTCGATGCCGGTGCCCGACAACGCGATCTACCGCATGTCGGCGGCGCTCGCGAAGATCGCCGCGCACGAGTTCCCGGCGCAGTTCAACGACACCACGCGGGCGATGTTCGCCCAGGCCACGGTGCTGCGCCCGGGCGAGATCGGCGACGCGGCGGCGCGGCTCGCGGCTGATCCGTCGGACACCGCGGCCGAGGCCGTCGTCAACCGCGACCGGTGGATGCATTCGCTGCTGCGCACGACCTGCGTCGCGACGATGATCGACGGCGGCCATGCGAAGAACGCGCTGCCGCAGCGGGTCGAGGCCAACGTCAACTGCCGCATCTTTCCGGGGACGACCCCGGCCGAGGTCCAGGCCAAGCTCGTCGAAGTGATCGGCGACGATGCGATCACGATCCGCCCGGCGCGGACCGACAAGCCGCTCGCGCAGACGCCGCCGCTCGATCCGGCGGTGATCGGGCCGATGGAGCGGCTGTCGCAGAAGTACTTTCCCGGCGTGCCGGTGATTCCGGCGATGTCGACCGGCGCGACCGACGGGCTCTACCTCTCGGCGGTCGGCATCCCGACGTACGGCGTCGCCGGCATCTGGGGCGATCCCGACGGCAACGGCGCCCACGGCCTCGACGAGCGGATGGAAGCGCGCTCGCTCTACGTCGGGCGCGACTACCTCACCGACCTCGTCAGGGCCTACGCCGACTGAGCCGCAAAGCAAAACGGCCGCCCACCGGGCGGCCGTCTCGAGCTCGGGACTGCGGCGTTCGTCAGAACGTCCAGACCATCGGCAGCGGGTAGCGGCCGGCACCGTCGATATAGGCTTCGAGCATCAGCTTGATGAGGGTGAACATGGGAAACTCCTGGCCGCGCAGAGGAGGCGGCGGGTGAGGGAAAAGGAGCGGCGCCCGGGCGAAGTGGCGCCGCTCCCTCGGGGGTTCAGAACCGGCTGGCGAACTCGATGTCGGCGTAAGGCTGGGTCAGCGAAAGCTGCTCCATCGCGCCGGACAGCGCGTCGGCCTTGCACTCTTCGAACGCGACATTGCCCTTGAGGTCGCGAATGTCGGGACGGTTGCAGACCTTCTCGACCGCGCTGTCGATGCGCTGGGTCAGCGTATCGGCGTCGGCCGGCTTGGCGACATCGAGGTCGCCGTAGGTCACGGTCACCGAGACGGTCTCGTCGGCGGCGAACGCGGGGGTGGCAAAGCCGCCGGCGAGCGCGGCGGCGGCGAGAACGGTGACGATCGACTTGCGCATGGCAACTTCCTTCATCTGCGAATTCGGCCGCCCTTCGCGGACATCCGATTTTGTCTTTTGCGAGTGCTCTTGTGCGGCGCACCATGCGATTGTGCAAATGCGAAGACTTCAAGGGGTGTTGCAGAAAATGCAACGAGGTTCCCGATGTGATTCCGCGCGATGATCCCGTCAGGGTTCTGATCCGTGTGAATTCAATCATATGTCAGTCGGTAACGTTGACTTTCACCCTCCCGTCCTGATGGGTCCCCATGGGGAAACTTGGGGGCTCACATGCGACGCGTGACGTTCGCGCTGCTTTGCAGCGCGCTTTCGGTAAATGCCGGCTGTTCGACCATTCGCGACGAGGTGCGCTATCCCGGCGGCGCCTCGGGGCGGGTACTCGACTCGCGGACGTTCGACGCCTCGCGCTCGAAGCAGCTCCAGCTGCTGCGCGCGACGCTCGCGATCGCCATCGCCGCGCGGATCGGCGAGGGCGTGATTTCCCCCGAAGACGGCGACGCCTTCGCGCGCCAGCTCGCCGAAGCCTCGATCGAGGTCAACTATGCGGCCGCCGATGCAGGCTTCCCGGTCTACGTCGACGGTCAGCTTCGCACGGCCTGCACGATCGGGGCGGGGTCGGTTCGCAGCGCCCTGCCGCCGACGCCGGCGCCCACGCCGACACCCACGCCGACGCCGACGCCGGGCGCCACCCCGGCTCCCTCGCCATACGTGCTCGAGGACGCACAGTGCATCGGCTACTTCACCAATTTCGAATCCAACATGGCGCGCATCGAATCCCGCGTCCTGCGGGCGATGCTGACCGCGCTTCCGGCCGACCGCGCGCGCGAGTTCCTGGCCGACCTGACCAAGGGCGACTTGCTGTCGGCGCTGTGGTCGTTCGCGCGGGCTTCGGGGGATGTCGCGGGCGCGTTCCACCGCGGATCGGGTGCCTATCGCGCCGGTGTCGAGACGCTCGCCGCCGCGACGCCGCTGTGCGACTTCGATCCGGCGTTCGATGCGTCGGTTCCCGAGCGCAACCCGACCCGGCTCACGCGCTTCGACGAGCGATACGACACCGTCATGGTCGCCGCGGCCTGTCTCAACCTGTCACCGCAGGACCTGTTCGACGACGACGACATCGCCGCGCTGAAATTGCCCAACCAGGTCCCGCACAAGGCTTTCCATGCGCTGTTCCGCGTCGCGCGCTCGGCTTGCGTGGGCGTGCCGCTGCTCAACGCGCCCAACGATCCGAGCGCGGTGATCAGGAGCATGAATTCGCGCCGCGACTATTGCGAGCTGGTGCGCTTCGAGCCCCGCGAGCGACCGCACGTGCTCAAGAATCCCGCCGAAGGAGCTGCGACCGCAGGGCAGCAACAGGTGCAGGGCAATCCCCCGCGCCGGCCGGACGCAGCCGCGGCGCCGCTAGCGCCGGCCGCCGGGGCCGAAGGCCAGCAGAACCGCAATCCCGCGCCGCAGCCGCCGCCGTTGCCGCAGCCGTCGGTCTGACGCGCGCCTCGTCCGCGGCCAAGACTGGACAGCGAGCATGGCAAGCCCCTAACGGCTCGCCATGGACGCCCAGCATTCCGACTCCCGCCCCGACTCGATCCTGATCGTCGACTTCGGCAGCCAGGTCACCCAGCTCATCGCCCGCCGCGTGCGCGAGGCCGGGGTCTATTCGGAGATCGCCCCGTTCACGATGGCCGAAGCCGCGTTCGAGCGGCTCAAGCCCAAGGGGATCATCTTCTCGGGCTCGCCCGCCGGCGTGCCCGAGGAAGGCTCGCCGCGCGCGCCGATCGCGCTGTTCGAGAGCGGCCTGCCGATCCTCGGCATCTGCTACGGCCAGCAGGTCATGACCCACCAGCTCGGCGGCGAGGTCCGCCCCGGGCACGAGACCGGCGAAGGCGGCGAGTTCGGCCGCGCATTCCTGACCGTGACCGAGGACTGCAAGCTGTTCGACGGGCTGTGGCAGGTCGGCGAGCGGCACCAGGTGTGGATGAGCCACGGCGACAAGGTCACCCGCTTCGCCGACGGCTTCCGCATCGTCGCCACCAGCGACGGCGCGCCGTTCGCGGTGATCGCCGACGAGGAGCGGCAGTACTACGGCACCCAGTTCCACCCCGAGGTCGTGCACACTCCCGACGGCGGCAAGCTGATCGCCAACTTCGTGCGCCACGTGTGCGGCTGCGCCGGCGACTGGACGATGGCCGAGTTCCGCAAGACCAAGATCGACGAGATCCGCGCGCAAGTCGGCAAGGGCCGGGTGATCTGCGGGCTTTCGGGCGGGGTCGACTCTGCGGTTGCTGCGGTGCTGATCCACGAGGCGATCGGCGACCAGCTGACCTGCGTGTTCGTCGATCACGGCCTGATGCGCATGGGCGAGGCCGAGCAGGTCGTCAGCCTGTTCCGCAACCACTACAACATCCCGCTGGTCCACGTGGACGCCGAGGCAATGTTCCTCGGCGGATTGGCAGGGGTCACCGACCCCGAGGCCAAGCGCAAGTTCATCGGCAAGACCTTCATCGACGTGTTCGAGGCCGAGGCGAAGAAGATCGGCGGCGCGGACTTCCTGGCGCAGGGCACGCTCTATCCCGACGTGATCGAGAGCGTCAGCTTCACCGGCGGCCCGTCGGTGACGATCAAGAGCCACCACAACGTCGGCGGCCTGCCCGAGCGGATGAACATGCAGCTGGTCGAACCGCTGCGCGAGCTGTTCAAGGACGAGGTCCGCGCGCTCGGCCGCGAGCTCGGCCTGCCCGATGCCTTCGTCGGCCGCCACCCGTTCCCCGGCCCGGGCCTCGCGATCCGCATCCCGGGCGAGGTGACCAAGGAGCGCTGCGACATCCTCAGGAAGGCCGACGCGATCTACCTCGAGGAGATCCGCAACGCCGGGCTCTACGACGCGATCTGGCAGGCCTTCGCGGTGCTGCTGCCGGTCAAGACCGTCGGCGTGATGGGCGACTACCGCACCT
>CBHWED010000227.1:0-5440 GCA_966112795.1 uncultured bacterium | reverse complement strand
TATAGTCGCCCTCGTAGCGCACCTGCTCGGGCTGGAGCACGCCGCCGACCAGCTGCGCCATGTCGGCGCTGTAGTCGGCGTGGTCGAGCCGCGCGCCGAGATCGAGCCGCAGCGTGTCGCTGGTGAAGGTCCCGTTGACGTACCCGGCGGCGATCGTCTCGCGATAGGTGTAGTCGTTGAGCCGGCTCTGCCGGTCGGACTGCGCGGTGTTTTCCGGCAGCGTCGGCACGACCTCGTTCCAGAACTTGTCCTGGTCGAGCCACAGCGCCGGCAGGCTGTAGCCGGGGGTCTCGAATTCGGGGATGAAGCTGACCCCGTCCATCGAGACGGTGCCGGTCTGCCAGTAGGTCGCGGTGTTGTCCCTATCGAGGTCCATCTCGCGATAGAGCGCGCCCGCCGAGAAGCCGAACCCGCGATCGTCCTGCGTGTTGTTGTAGCCGTAGTCGAGGCGCCCCTCGTAGACGTTCGACGCCGCTTCGCGGGTGTCGTCGTAGAGCTCGCCGGTCTTGTAGTTCGCCGGCGTGACGTACGGGGTTTCGTCGGCGACCGTGAAGATCCGGTCGCGGTTGTCGAGGTCGTAGCTCAGCCGGGTGTTCGGATTGAAGATGAAGGTGACGAACGGCCGGTCCGAGCGGAACCAGGCGTTGGTGTAGGCGGCCTTGCCCGAGAGGTGGCCGCTGTCTCCGAGGTCGAGCTCGTTGAGCCACTGCAGGCCCCACTGGTCGCGCTCGAAGGTGTTGTAGCGCCACTGCACGTCGGCTGCGCGCACGCGCATCGTGCCCGTGGTCGCGGTCTGGTCGCGCGCCTGGTCGAGGCTGTAGACGCGGTTGGTGTTCCGCGTCTCCTGTTCCTCCGACAGGTAGGCGAAGCCGAACAGGCTCGTCTCGAAGCTGTCGTTCGGCCGGTAGTCGAGCCGCGCCGTGCCGCCGTACTTGCTGAACTTGTTGGTGTAGTTGTGCGAGACGAACGAGTTGGGCGCGGCGAAGCCGTTCCAGTTGTCGGCCTCGGGCGTGGTCGCGGCGCCGGTATCGGTGAAATAGAGCCGGTTGGTGATCGCGTCGTTCGACTGGGTCCGCGGGCGCACCTCGTACATCGCGGTGACGACCAGCCCGATCGTGTCGTCGGCGAAGCGCGGGGCCCACATCGCGCTGATCGACGGCCCGAACGCCGAGCTCTTGCCGTCGCCCATGCTGTTGTCGTCGGGCACGTCCATGTAGCTCGTGTAGCTGGCGCCCGCGGTCACGCTGAGCAGCGAGCGCGAGGGATCGAACGCGCTGACCGTGGCGATGTCGATCAGCCCGCCGAGCGCGCCGGCATCGAGGTCGGGCGAGAGCGTCTTGAACGCGCGCAGCTCCTGCACCGCCTCGCCCGGGATGACCTGCAGGTTGACCTTGCGGGTGCCCTCGCCGAGGTCGCCGGTGGTTGCGATGGTCATGCCGTTGAGAGTCACCGGGATGAAGTCCGGATGCGTCCCGCGGATCGAGGCGAACTGGCCGATGTCGTCGTTGTAGATCGTCGTCACGCCGGTGATGCGGCGGAGCGATTCGGCGATGGTGATGTCGGGCAGTGCGCCGATCTCGTCGCGCGACAGCGAATCGACGATCGCGGTGGCCTCGCGCCGCGTGGCGATCTCGGCGCGGTTCTGCAGCGCCGAGCCGGTGACGATGATCGCTTCGCCTTCCTCGATCGCCGGCTCCTCGGCCTGGGCCAGCGCGGGCGAGCTCGAGAGCGCGATCGCGGAAACGGTACCGAGGCAAAGCGCGGCCATCGCGCGCCCGGCGGGGCGCGCGCGACTGACGGTAGGTGACATGAGACCCCCTGTTATGGTTGTTCGGTGGATCGATCGATCCGGCCGCCGGCCTCTAGGAACGCTGGATTGCGGAAAAATGTCATTGAAAAGACGGGATGATTACACCGACGGAGGCGTCCGCGAGGATACCCTTGGCTATCGCGCACAGGTGCATTATGTACTGCCCGATATGGAAACAACCGCCATTGCCAGAGGTCGCCCGCGTGAGTTCGATGTCGAAGAGGCATTGGCTGCGGCGCTGCGCGTGTTCTGGGAAAAGGGCTACGATAGCGCCTCGCTGACCGACCTGACCGATGCCATGGGCATCACCCGGCCGAGCCTCTACGCCGCGTTCGGCAACAAGGAGGCGCTCTTCAAGCGCGCGCTCGATCTCTACGAGACCGAGAAGCTCGCTTATGTCGGCGCGGCGCTGGCCGCTCCGACAGCGCGCGGCGTGGCGCAGCGGATGCTCGAAGGCACGATCACCAACATCACCAGCGAATGTCCCGGCTGCCTCGGCGTGATCGCCTCGGTCAGTTGCAGCAGCACCGATTCGCCGATCCGCGACGACGTGCGCTGCCGTGCGCAATCCTCGCGCGCGGCGATGGTCGAGCGGATGCAGCGGGCGATCGACGAGGGCGATTTCACCATCCCGGTGACCGCCGAGGCGATGACGCAATACCTGATGGCCGTGCTCCAGGGACTTTCGGTCCAGGCCGGAGCGGGCGCCACGCGTGAGCAATTGCAGCAGGTCGCGGATGCCACACTGGCGGTGTGGCCGAGCCGCTGAAGCGGCGATTTTGCTGCATTGCGAAAAAAATATCGGGCGGTATAGAAATAGCCCTTGACCTGAACGTCAGATTACATACTTATCGGTACAGAACGCTGCGAGGCGGGAATCGCGTCGGCTGACAGGCCTTCGCGGAGCTCCTTCGCACGCTTTCGCGGACCCGGTCCACCGGGCCGCCGCTTGCCGAATTGATGACTTTTCCGCCGGAACGCCCGCCGTTTCCGGAAGCGGTTTCGTGCGCCCCCGAGCACGCTGCCGCCCGACACCATGAGGACCGCCCGATGAACGACCTGACCCCGATCGAGATGGACGAGTTCCACAGCCTCCAGGAGGCCGAGAACCCCCGCGCCGCCCGCCGGCTCGGGCGGACCGGCTGGATCGTGCTCGTGGTCGCCGCCATCGCGCTGGCCTGGCTGCTGCTGCGCGGCGGCAGCGCGCCGGCCGCGGCCCCCCCGATGCCGGTGGTCACCGTCGCCGCGCCGCTCTCGCGCGAGATCACCGAATGGGACGAATACATCGGCCGCTTCGAGGCGAGCCGCAGCGTCGAGCTGCGCCCGCGCGTCTCGGGCCAGGTCACCGCGGTGCATTTCCAGGACGGCCAGTTCGTCCGCCAGGGCCAGCCGCTGTTCACGATCGACCCGCGCCCCTACCAGGCCGCGCTGGCCGAGGCCCAGGCCGGCGTCGCCACCGCGCGCAGCGACCTCGCGCTCGCCCGCAGCGATCTCGATCGCGCCTTGCGGCTGGTCGAGGACGACGCGGTCGCCAAGAGCGAGATCGACGCGCTGCGGGCGCGCGTGACCGCCGCCAACGCCTCGCTCGCCGCGGCGCAGGCGCGGGTCCGCTCGCGCAGCCTCGACGTCGAGTTCACCACGGTGCGCGCGCCGATCAGCGGCCGCGTGTCCGACCGCCGCGTCGATCCGGGCAACCTCGTCGCCGCGGGCGACGGCCCGGCTGCCACGCTGCTGACCACGATCGTCGCCACCGATCCGCTCTACTTCGCCTTCGACGGCTCGGAAGGACTGTTCCTCAAGGGCAAGCGCGAAGGGACCGGCAACGGCGCCGAAGTGCAGATCCGTCTGCAGGACGAGACAGACTACAAGTGGAGCGGCACGCTCGACTTCACCGACAACGGGCTCGATCCGAGCTCGGGCACGATCCGCGCCCGCGCGCTGGTCCGCAATCCCGACAACTTCCTGACCCCGGGCATGTTCGGCAACATGCGGCTCGCGAGCGGCGGCACCGAGCAGGCGCTGCTGGTGCCCGACACCGCGGTCCAGACCGACCAGACGCGCAAGCTGCTGCTGGTAGTGGCCAAGGACGGCACGGTCTCGGCCAAGGAGGTCGCGCTCGGCCCGGTCATCGACGGTGGCCTGCGCGTGATCCGCGGCGGCCTCGCCCCGGGCGACCGGGTGGTGATCGAAGGCACGCAGATGGCTGCGCCGGGCAGCAAGGTGACCGCGCGCGTTGGGCGGAGCGATCCGCCCAAGCTCGCCAAGCCCGCGCCGGCGACCGCCGAGGCACCTCCGGGCGCCGCCTCGCTCGCCGGCTGACCGCCGCAACCGCCTCCCACGCCTGACCTCGATTCCGACTGGAGCCCGAAATGCGCCTGTCTCGCTTCTTCATCGACCGGCCGATCTTCGCCGCGGTGGTCGCCATCATCATCACGCTCGTCGGCGCGATCTCGTACTTCTTCCTGCCGGTGTCGCAGTACCCCGAGGTCGTGCCGCCGACGGTGACCGTGACCGCGGTCTACCCGGGCGCCTCGGCCGAGACCGTGGCCGACACCGTCGCCAACCCGATCGAGCAGGAGATCAACGGCGTCGACGGCATGCTCTACCTGTCGAGCCAGTCGACCGGCGACGGGCGGGTGACGATCACCGTCACCTTCGAGCAGGGCACCGACCTCGACGAGGCGCAGGTGCTCGTGCAGAACCGCGTCGCGATCGCCGAGCCGCGCCTGCCCGAGGAAGTGCAGCGCCTCGGCATCGTCACGCGCAAGACCACGCCGGACTTCCTGCTGGTCGTGAACCTGATCTCGCCGGACGGCTCGCTCGACCGCGAGTACATCTCGAACTACGCGCAGACCCGCATCAAGGACCGGCTCGCGCGCATCGAGGGCGTCGGCGACGTGCAGCTGTTCGGCAGCCGCGAGCTCGCCATGCGCGTGTGGATCGATCCCGGCCGCGCCGCCGCGCTCAACCTGACCGCGGGCGAGATCGTCGCCGCGCTCCGCGCACAGAACGTCCAGGTCGCCGCCGGCACGCTCGGCGCGCCGCCGAGCCCGGGCAGCGCGTTCCAGCTCAACGTCGAGACCCAGGGCCGTTTCACCGATCCGCACCAGTTCGAGAACGTCGTCATCCGCACCGATGCCGAAGGCCGCCAGGTGCGCGTCGGCGACGTCGCCCGGGTCGAGATCGGTGCCGAGAACTACGGCACTTCGGCTTATCTCAACGACAAGGACTCGGTGATCATCCCGGTCTTGCAGGAGCCCGGCTCGAACGCGCTCGCCTCGGCCGAGGCGGTCAAGGCGGCGATGACCGAGCTGTCCGCCCAGTTCCCCGCCGGGCTCGAGTACAAGATCGTCTACAACCCGACCGAGTTCATCCAGCAGTCGGTCGACGCCGTGGTCCACACTCTGCTCGAGGCGATCGTGCTCGTCGTGCTGGTGATCGTGGTGTTCCTGCAGAAGTGGCGCGCCTCGCTGATCCCGGTGCTGGCGATCCCGGTCTCGCTGATCGGCACCTTCGCGGTGCTCGCCATGCTCGGCTACTCGCTCAACAACCTCTCGCTGTTCGGGCTGGTGCTGGCGATCGGCATCGTCGTCGACGACGCGATCGTCGTGGTCGAGAACGTCGAGCGCA
>CBHWED010000226.1:0-5451 GCA_966112795.1 uncultured bacterium | reverse complement strand
TCGCTCTGCTCGGTCTTGGTCGGCAGGCCGGTCGAGGGCCCGCCGCGCTGCGAGTTGACGATGACCAGCGGCAGCTCGGTCATGATCGCGAGGCCCATCGCCTCGCCCTTGAGCGCGATGCCCGGGCCCGACGACGAGGTCACGCCGAGCTGGCCGGCGTAAGAGGCGCCGATCGCGGCGCAGATCGCGGCGATCTCGTCCTCGGCCTGGAAGGTGGTGACGCCGAACTCCTTGAGCCGCGCCAGGTGGTGCAGGATCGCCGAGGCCGGGGTGATCGGATAGCCGCCGAAGAACATCGGCAGGCTGGCGAGCTGCGCGCCGGCGACGAGGCCGAGGCTGACGCTCTCGGCGCCGGTGATCGTGCGGTAGAGGCCGGGCTCGTGCTCGGCCGCGGGGATCGAGAGCTTCTTGAGCGGGCCCGAGAGCTCGGCGGTCTCGCCGTAGGCGTGGCCCGCGTTGAGCGCGGCGACGTTGGCCGCGGCGATCTCGGGCTTGCCCTTGAACTTGCCGTTGAGCCAGTCGATCAGCGGCTGGCGGTCGCGGTCGAACATCCACAGCGCGAGGCCGAGGGTCCACATGTTCTTCGAGCGCAGCGCGTCCTTGTTGCCGAGGCCGAACGGCTTGACCGCCTCGATCGTCAGCGCCGAGATGTCGAACGCGAGCACGTCCCACCTGGCGAGGCTGCCGTCCTCGAGCGGGTTGCTCTCGTACTTGGCCTTCTCGAGGTTGCGCTTGGTGAACTCGCCGGTGTCGGCGATGATCAGCCCGCCGGGCTTGAGCGCGGCGAGGTTCACCTTGAGCGCGGCCGGGTTCATCGCCACGAGCACGTCGGGCGCGTCGCCGGCGGTTTCGATATGGGTCGAGCCGAAGTTGATCTGGAACGCCGAGACGCCGAACAGCGTGCCCTGCGGCGCGCGGATCTCGGCCGGGAAGTCCGGGAAGGTGGCGAGGTCGTTGCCGGCGAGCGCGGTGGACAGCGTGAACTGCCCGCCGGTCAGCTGCATGCCGTCGCCGCTGTCGCCCGCAAAGCGGACTACGACCGCTTCGGGAGTGTGGGTTTCGGCCGGTCTTTCGGCCGCTAGAGTTGCCATCGTCTGGTCCTGCTGGCGCGGGGCGCCTGTCTTATGCCGCTATGGGCCCGCGACGTAGGATTCCCCTCCTGTATCGGCAATTAAGTTTTTCTGTCGCGCACGCAATGGTCCGGGTGGAAATACCCACTGTCGTTGCCTATCGAACGATCGATGAGCGCGCACGATCCCCTCGAATACCGCCCCTGTGTCGGAGTCATGCTGGTCAATGGCGAGGGCAAGGCCTTCGTCGGCAAGCGGATCGACAACAAGGAAGGCGACTGGTGGCAGATGCCGCAAGGCGGGGTCGATGCCGGCGAGGACCTCGACAAGGCGATGCTGCGCGAGCTCGGCGAGGAGATCGGCGCGAAGAAGAAGCACGTCGAGATCATCGCGCGGCTGCCTGAGGAGCTGTTCTACGACCTGCCACCCGAGCTGCAGGGCAAGCTTTGGGGCGGCAAGTTCAAGGGCCAGCGGCAGAGCTGGTACCTCGCGCGGTTCATCGGGGCGGACGGCGACATCGACCTCGAGGCCGACAAGCATCCCGAGTTCTGCGAGTGGAAATGGGTCGAGCCCGACCTGCTTCCCGAGCTGATCGTGCCGTTCAAGCGCGAGGTCTACCAGGCGATCGTCGACGGGTTCCGGGACAAAGTGCCCTCATCCAACTCCGACTAAGCCACTTCGTGGCTAAGTCTCCGTATCCTTCTCCCGCCAGCGGGAGAAGAAGGAGGTGGTCGCGCGACGCTCCTTCTCCCGTTGACGGGAGAAGGATAGCGGAGGTTAGGTCCGTCAGGACCTTACCGTAGCTTGGATGAGGGCTGCCCTCAGTTCTGCGTCACGACGGTCGACGGCGTGACCGCCTCGGCCGTGAGCACCGTCTGCTGCGGGCCGCGCTCGAGCGCGGCGGCGAGCTGGCGGGTCTCGGAGCACTGGTCGCCGCACAGCGATTCGAGCTGCGCGAGGTTGCGCTTGGCCTTGTCGACCGCGCCCTTCTCGAGCAGCGCCTCGCCCTCGCCCGAGATCGCGGCGAAGTTGTTCGGATCGCGCTCGAGCGCCTCGCGGTAGTAGTGGATCGCCTTGCCCTGCAGGCCCGAGGCGCGCGCGGCTTCGGCGAGGTCGAGGTAGACCGCGGTGTGCGCGGGATCGATCGCCAGCGCGGCTTCGAAGCTGTCGATCGCTTCCTGCACTTTGCCTGCGGCGAGCTCGCTGCGGCCTTCGTTGACGAGCGCGGCGGCGCGCGGATCGGGCTGCCGGTCGGCCCCGAAACTGACGCTGGCAGTGACCGCGGCGAGCAGCGACAAGGCAAGCGCAGCGGGGGTGTAACGCATCACGAACTCCTTGAGAGCAGTCCCGTCCGTATGGCGAGGGTCGGCCATGAACGTGTTTGGTATCATGCCTTACCTAGACGTGCGATGAAAAATCCGTCCGTCCCGTCGCGGAACGGAGTCAGCCGCCGGCCGGGGCCGCGCGCCGTGCCGAGCGGCAGCTCCACCGGATCGGCGCGCCAGCCCGGGTGCGCGGCGAGGAACGCCTCGGCCTGGTCGGCGCCCTCCTCGTCGAGCAGCGAGCAGGTCACGTAGACCAGCCTGCCGCCGGGTTTCACGAGGGGCGCGGCCACCTCGAGCACGTGGCGCTGGAGCGCGGTGACGCGGTCGAGCGCGGCCTCGTCGAGCCGCCAGCGCGCCTCGGGATTGCGCCGCCAGGTGCCGCTGCCCGAGCACGGTGCGTCGACCAGCACGACGTCGGCCTTGCCGTGCCATGGCGCGAGCGTCTCGCCCTCGCGGTTGGGGTTAAGCAGGATGGTTTCCGCGACCAGCGCTCCGGCACGCTCGGCGCGTGGGGCGAGACGCGAGAGCCGCGCGCGATCGGTGTCGGCGGCGACCAGCGTGCCCTGCCCGCGCATCGCCGCGGCGAGCGCGAGCGTCTTGCCGCCGGCGCCGGCGCACAAGTCGATCACCGTCTCGCCGAGCTGCGCGGCGACGGCCTCGCAGGCGAGCTGGCTGCCGCAGTCCTGGACCTCGAGCAGGCCTTCGGCGTAGGCGGGCCATTGCTCGACCGGGGTGCCGAACGGAAAGCGCAGGCCCTGCGGCGTGGGTAGCGGCTCGCCGGATTCGGGGAGCGCGAGCCCCGCGCGATCGGCCTTGAGCGCGTTGACGCGGATGTCGAGCGGAGCGCGGTCGAGCAGCGCCGCAGCTTCGGCGCCGTCGATGCTTGAGGCGGCCAGTCGCGCCGCGAGCCACGCCGGCGCGACGCCGCCTTCGGCGACCGGCTCACCGGGTGCGATGGTCGCGGGGCCGTACGGCGAGCCGTCGAACAGCGGGGCGAGCAGCGGGTCGTCCTGCGCCAGCCGCAGCATCGCCGCGCGCCCGCTCGCCGGCACCGGCCCACAGGCGCGGATCGCGCGATAGACCAGCTCACGCACCGCGCGGCGGTCCTTCGAGCCGGCGTAGCGGTGGGCCTTGAACCAGTCGGCGAGGATGCGGTCGGCCGGCGCGCCGCGGGCGCGCGCGGCGGCGATGACCTGGTCGAGCAGGCCGATCGCAGCCTCGACGCGTGCGGCGGGAGTCATCGCGATGCCCCGCGAATGGTCCCAATGTTCGCACTGGCCATGGCAGGGTCGGCCCGGCAGCTCGAAGGGGCGATAGTCGTCATGACTCGAACGGAAGCAGAACAAGTCCTACATTGGAAGGTCTTTTCGGACGCCCCATTCCTCCCCCTGCGCAGGAGGTTAGCGCGTCGGATAGTTCGGCGCCTCGCGGGTGATCGTGACGTCGTGGACGTGGCTCTCGCTGAGGCCGGCGTTGGTGATGCGGATGAACTTGCCGCGCGTGCGCAAGTCCGCGATCGTCGCCGAGCCGGTATAGCCCATCGCCGCCTTGATCCCGCCGACCAGCTGGTGGACCACGTCGCGCGCCGGGCCCTTGTACGGCACCTGGCCCTCGATCCCCTCGGGGACGAGCTTCATCTGGTCCTTGATGTCCTGCTGGAAGTAGCGGTCGGCCGAGCCGCGCGCCATCGCGCCGACCGAGCCCATGCCGCGGTAGGCCTTGTAGGCGCGGCCCTGGTAGAGGAACGTCTCACCCGGCGCTTCCTCGGTGCCGGCGAGCAGCGAGCCGATCATGACCGTCGAGGCCCCGGCGGCAAGCGCCTTGGCCGCGTCGCCCGAGGTGCGCAAGCCGCCGTCGGCGATCACCGGAACGTCGCCCGCGGCGCTGGCGGCTTCCATGATCGCGGTCAGCTGCGGCACGCCGACGCCGGCGACCACGCGCGTGGTGCAGATCGAGCCCGGGCCGATGCCGACCTTGACCGCGTCGGCGCCCGCGCCGACCAGCGCCTTGGCCGCCTCGGCCGTGGCGATGTTGCCGGCGACCACCTGGACCGCGTTCGACAGCCGCTTCACGCGCTCGACCGCGCGGGCGACTTCGAGGTTGTGGCCGTGCGCGGTGTCGATCACGATCACGTCGCACCCGGCGTCGACCAGCGCCTCGGTGCGCTCGTAGCCCTTGTCGCCGACGGTGGTCGCCGCGGCGACGCGCAGGCGCCCGCCTTCGTCCTTGGTCGCGTCCGGATGGAGCACGGCCTTCTCGATGTCCTTGACCGTGATCAGCCCGATGCAGCGGTAGGCGTCGTCGACGACCAGCAGCTTCTCGATCCGCCGCTGGTGGAGGATGCGCCGCGCCTCGTCCTGGCCGACGCCGGCCTTGACCGTGGCGAGGTTCTCGTGGGTCATCAGCTCGCGCACCGGCTGCAGCGGGTCGTCGGCGAAGCGCACGTCGCGGTTGGTCAGGATGCCGCACAGCTTGCCGCTGCTGTCGGTCACCGGGATGCCGCTGATGCGGTGGCGGATCATCAGCTCGCGTGCCTCGCCGAGCGTCGAGTCCGGCTCGATCGTGATCGGGTTGACCACCATGCCGCTCTCGAACCGCTTGACCGCGCGGACTGCGTCGCACTGCTGCTCGACCGTCAGGTTGCGGTGGAGCACGCCGATGCCGCCGAGCTGGGCCATGACGATCGCCATCTCGGCCTCGGTCACGGTGTCCATCGCCGCCGAGAGCAGCGGGATGTTGAGCGCGATGCCGCGCGTGAGCTGGGTCTTGGTGCTGGCCTGCGACGGCAGGATGTCGCTCTCGGCCGGCCTCAGCAGGACGTCGTCGAAGGTGAGGCCGGTTGCGATTTCCATGAGTGCCACTTTGCGTTTGGGGGGAGCGATTCGTGGCGGCCCATGTAAACGCGGTTTGCGCTAATCGCTAGTGGGGGGAGCGCGCGGGCGCCTTCCCTCCGAAACGGACCATGATCTTTTTGCGCCGGCGGCCGTCTGACCTTATCTTGCGCGCATGGACAAGTACTCGCCCCTGGTGTCCGAATTCGGCTCCGCGGAAGAGGA
>CBHWED010000225.1:0-5474 GCA_966112795.1 uncultured bacterium | reverse complement strand
TCGTACCACGTGCTGCGGATCCACGGCCTGCCCGAGCTGCGCTCGATCGGCTGGCTCGACAATTCGGCTACGCCCGGCCGGCCGCCCGATTGCCTCGAGTTCCTGCTCATTTACCCGCGCGGCCGCTACGGGGGCACGATGAACACCACGCTGCGCGTCCCGGTTCCGGCGGCGGCGCTCGCGCAAGGCAGGCGGGCCTACGCCCAGTTCGCCCCCGAGCTCGAGCGGCGGCGGGCCCGCGGGCCGATCGCGCTGCGCAATCCGCGCCGCACGCTGCAGGTCTGCACGGCACTGCTCGGCCTCGGTCTGGTGGCGATGGGGTGGGGCTGGTTCGAGGCCGGGCGCACCAACTGGAACAGCTACGACACGCTCCTGCCGATCATCCTGCTGATCGGCGGCGGGATGAGCGTGCTGTTCGCGGTGTTCCTCGGCGGCCTGACGCTGTTGCTGCGCCCTAGCGGTACCGTGCGCTAGCGATCGCCGCGCCTTCGGCGAGCGCGGCCAGCTTGGCCCAGACCACTTCGGGATCGAGGTTGCCGCTGCCCGCGTGGACCGAGAAGCCGCAGTCGACGCCGGCCATGACCCGTTCCTTGCCGAGCACGTCGGCGTAGCGGCCGATGCGCTGGGCGATCAGCTCGGGGTGCTCGACGTACGGGCTCTGCGGCTCGATCATGCCCGGGCACAGCACTTTGCCCTCGGGCAGCTCGTGCTGCTCGAACCAGGCGAACTCGTGCGCGTGACGCGGGTTGGCCCCTTCGAGCAGCACCGTCTGCGGTTTGGCGCTCCAGACCACGTCGGCGATATCGCCGAGGTCGACGTCGCAAGTGTGCGGGCCCGGATAGTTGCCCCAGCACAAGTGCATCCGCAGCTGCTCGGCCGGAATGTTCTGCAAGGCGTGGTTGAGCGCGGCGACGTTCATGCCGATGCGCTTGCGGAAGTCCGCGGTCGACAGGTGCGTGAACTGCACGTGGCGGCCCATCGCGAGATCCGGGCAATCGACCTGCAGCGTGATCCCGGCATTGGCGATCGTCTCGTATTCGTGGCGCAGGCCTTCGGCGAGCGCGAACACGTACTCCTCGTCGCTCGCGTAGTGCTGGTTGGGGAAGAACAGCGCGGTCACGCCCGGCGAGGCCGCCGACATGAACGTCTCATGCCCCCCCGCGAGCCGGTTGAGGCGCTCGGCGTCCTCGCGCGGGGCGTCCATGTCGATGACCTCGATCGGCGCGGTGCAGGCCGGTGCCTTGCGGCGCGAGCGTCCGGCGTCGCCGAACACGCGGGCCTTGGCGCCCGGGAACTGCTCGAGGTCCTCGAACTCGTACTGCCCCGCTTCGCCGCCGAAACCCGAAAGCCGGTGCTTGATGTAAGTCGCGTAGCTCGGCTTCGACATCTCGCCGTCGCCGATCACCGTGATCCCCGCCTGCTTCTGCCGCGCGATCACGTAAGCCGTCGCGCGCTCGATGGCCTCGTCGAGCGCGCCCTGGTCGACCGCCTCGCCGCCCTCGCGGGCGAACATCAGCGCGAGCAGGTCTTCGGGTCGCGGCAGGCTGCCGGTATGCGTGGTCCTGAAGCTCACGCGAGCTCCGCGCGCACGATCTTCGCGCCCTCGGCCATCGCCCTCATCTTGCCGAAGGCGACCTCGCGCGGGAGGTACTTGAGCCCGCAGTCGGGGGCGATGATGATCTTCTCGGCCGGCACGTGCGGCAGCGCGCGGCGGATGCGCGCGGCGACCGTCTCGGCGCTCTCGACCTCGTGGCTCGACAGGTCGAGCACGCCGAGGATGATCGTCTTGCCCGGCAGCGTCTCGAGCACTTTGGTGTCGAGGTTCGACTGCGCGGTCTCGATCGAGATCTGCTCGACCCCGCTGCCCGAAAGCTCGGGCAGGAAGCTGTAGCCCTCGGGCCGCTCGTGGATCAGGTGCGCGTAGCCGAAGCAGATGTGCAGCGCGGTGGTCCCCTCGACCCCTTCGAGCGCGCGCGCGAGCGCCTTCAGGCCGAACGCGCGCGCCTTGTCCGGCCGCGCCTGCATGTACGGCTCGTCGAGCTGGACCACGTCGGCCCCGGCCGCGAACAGGTCCTTGATCTCCTCGTTGACCGCGCCTGCATAGGCGACCGCGAGCGCCTCGGGATCGCCGTAGTAGTCGTCCTGCGCCTGCTGGCTCATCGTGAACGGGCCGGGCACGGTGATCTTGATCTTCTTGTCGGGCGAAGCGTGCTCGCGCAGGAACTGCACGTCGCGCACCTGCACCGCGTGGCGCCGCTTGATGTCGCCGATCACCCGCGGCACCGGCACCGGCTCGCCGCTGCGGTCGAGCGCGGTGCCGTTGTTGTCCATGTCGACCCCGTCGAGCGCGGTCGCGAAGCGGTTCGAGTAGGACTCGCGCCGCATCTCGCCGTCGGTGACGATGTCGAGCCCGGCGCGCTCCTGCTCGGCGATCGCGTAGACCGTCGCGTCGTCCCACGCCTGCTCGAGGTACTGCTCGGGCACCCGCCATAGCTCCTTCATCCGCGTGCGCGGCGGGAACCGGCCGGCGAGCTTCTCGCGGTCGATCAGCCAGTCGGGCTGGGCGTAGGAACCGACCAGCGAGGTGGGGAGCAGCATTCGGATATCCTCTCGTGTCTCGTCATTGCGAGCGAAGCCGCGCCGCGTTTTCGCGGTCGGGCCCAACCAGTTGCGCGCGGCTTAAGCCGCTTCTTCGTGGCGGAAGTCGTTGTTGGTGCGGTGATCGCCGGCGAGCCAGCGCTTGAGCTCGGCGTGGGCATTGGCCCGCCGCGCCGCGTCGCCGATCGCCGCGCGCGGATCGTCGCAGGTGAACTCGAGCACCATGCCGTTGGGATCCTCGACATAGACCGAGCGGCAATAGCCGTGCTCGAGCGTGTAGGTCTGCGGCGGCTGGAACCCGGCCTTCTGGATCCGCGCCTCGAGCTCGGCCTGGGTTTCCTTGTCGACGCTGAGCGCGATGTGGCGGAACGGCGAGGGCGCCAGCTCGGGGTCGAACAGCGCCTGGTCCTCGGGGTCGGCGAACTGGAAGAAGGCGAGGCACCCGCCGTCGCCGATCTCGAAGAAGCAATGGCAGTAGGTGCGATCCTTGCCGAACAGGAAGTCGGTCTCGCACCAGGTCGCCGCGAGCGGGATGCCGAGGATGTCCTCGTAGAAGTGGCGCGTCGCCTCGAGGTCCTTGGTCACATAAGCCGTGTGGTGCAGCCGGCTCGGCAACTTGGCAGTCATCGTACGTCTCCCGTCCCGGTCCGACTCTGGCGCGGCCGCATGATTTGTTGACCAGTCTAACAAACCATGCGGGCCGCGCAATTCAGCGTTTTAGCACCTCGGCATTGGCGTCGCCGAGCTCGGGCGGCGGCACGACCGCGTCCTCGATCTCGCCGTCGAACCGCACCGGGAAGCGGATCGTGCGGAACGTCCCGCGCGCCCCCTCGCCCTCGACCACCAGCTTGTGATGCTGCGCCAGCTCGCCCTCGACCACCTCCTTCGAGGTGTAGACCGGCGAATGCGGCACCTCGAGCGCGGCGAGGCGCTGCTCCCAGTACGTGCGCGGCTGCTGCGCGAAGATCGGCGCGAGGAATTCGACCACCTTCTCGTAATTGGCGATCCGCGCCGGCCGGCTCTCGAACTCGGGCCGCTGCAGCATGTCGGGCTGCCCGACCGCTTCGGCGAGGTTCTCCCAGAACTTCGGCGGGCTCGACATGTGGAGCGCAATCCAGCCGCCGTCGGCGCACTGGAACACGTAGCTCTGCGACACGTGCGGCCGCGACCACGGCCCCATCACCTCGTCGACCGAAAGATAATGCGTGAAATCGTCCATGTTGAAGTGGCTCATCGCCTCGAACATCGAGGTCTCGACCAGCCGCCCCTTGCCGGTCTTCTCGCGCTCGTAGAGCGCCGCGAGCACCCCGAACGCAGCGTAGAACCCGGTCACCGCATCGCCGATCGCCGGCCCCACCACGCGCGGGTTGGCCGGGTTGACCAGCAGCCGCAGGAACCCGGTCACCGCCTGGCTGACGGTGTCGAACGCCGGCCGGTCCTTCCACGGGCCGTCGTTGCCGAAGCCGGAGATGCCGCAATAGATCAGCCGCGGGTTGATTTCGCGCAGCCGCTCCGGCCCCACGCCGAGCCGCTCGGCCACCCCCGGGCGGAAGTTCTGGATGAACACGTCCGCGTCCGCGACCAGCGCATCGAACGCGGCGAGGTCCGCCGCCTCCTTGGTGTTGAGCTCGACCGACTTCTTGTTGCGGTTGTAGGTCTGGTAGTGCGGCGAATAGAGGTCGCCCTTGAAGGCGCGGAACGGGTCGCCGGTCCCCGGCATCTCGACCTTGATCACCTCGGCGCCCAAGTCCGCCAGCAGCACGCCCGCCGCCGGCCCGGTGATAAACGTGCCCATGTCGAGGACGCGAACGCCCTCCAGCGGCCTGGCCATGCCTGTCTCCCTAATTCTGCCTTTGCTTGCTCCCCTAGCCGTTCGTGTCGAGCCGATGCAACGTGCGGTCGCAGGCGGAGCGCGAGACACGCGAGCGTCCCGCCAGAGATTCTCACGCAAAGACGCAAAGCCGCAAAGAGGCCATTCTCGCGGCGAAGCCGCTCTCAATAGCGAGCGCTGCAGCAAGCGGTGCGGCTCGGATTGGAGGCGGCTTCGCCGCCGGCGCTACCTCTTTGCGGCTTTGCGTCTTTGCGTGAAATAATTTTTGGACAAGCTCGCCCGTCGCAGTCCAAAGCGGTCCAAAACCACGGGGAGACACGAGAATGCGCATCGGCAAGCAGGACGCGCCCTACACCGCCATCTGCACCTCGGACGCCGACAGCATCACCGTGCGCGGCAAGGACCTCGTCGGCGAGATCATCGGCAAGATGGATTTCACCAGCTACTTCTGGTTCCTCGTCACCGGCCAGATCCCCAACGAGGACCAGGCCTTCTTCGCCAACGCGATCCTCTGCGCGCTCGCCGAGCACGGCCTCGTCCCCTCGGTGGTCGCCGCGCGGATGACTTACGCCGCCGCCCCCGAAGCGCTGCAGGGCGCGGTCGCCGCGGGCCTGCTCGGCTGCGGCAGCGTGGTCCTCGGCAGCGCCGAGGTGGCTGGCAAGTTCTACGCCGAATGCGTCGCCGACCAGCGCGCCACCGGCGACGACCTCCACGCCGTCGCCGTGCGCAACATCCACCGCCTGCGCCAGACGACCAAGGCGATCCCCGGCTTCGGCCACCCGCAGCACGCGGGCGGCGACCCACGCGCCAACTTGCTGCTCGAGCTCGCCGACCAGCGCGGCGTCTCGGGCGAGCACGTCGCGATGATGCGCGCATTGAAGGCCGCGCTGCCCGAGACCATCGGCCGCGAGCTGCCAGTCAACGTCAACGGCCCGATCCCGGCGATCCTGCTCGACTTGGGCTATCCCCTCGCCGCGCTCAAGGGCATCGGCCTGCTGTGCCGCACCGCGGGCTTGATCGGCCACCTGACCGAGGAGGCGGAGCG
>CBHWED010000224.1:0-5542 GCA_966112795.1 uncultured bacterium | reverse complement strand
AGCTCGTCCTTGCCGCTGGCGAGGCGGGCGAGGATCGCCTGGATGTGGCCCTGGGCCGAGGTGTAGCTGTCGAAGTAGCGCTTGAGCGAGTTGCCGAACGGGATGATGCCGAGGAACTTGCGGCCGGTCAGCTTGCCCTTACGGCCCGGATCGAGCTCCTCGACCGTGCGGCGCAGCTCGGAGAGGTCCTTGCCGACGCCCGATTCCTGATCCATCGCCCGCACCGGCCGGTCGAGGAAACGGTTCGACATGCCCGCCGCGGTGGTGATCTCCTTGCGGCCCATGCCGGTGATCTGGTCGACCTTCTTGCCGAATTCAGGCGACTGCGCATCGAGCGCGATGAGCTCGGCGACGAAGCCTTCGACCTTGGTCTCGAGCGCGGATTTCTTCTCGCTGTCGATCGCCACCAGGCCCGAAGCCTTCTCGGGCACGACCATCGGCACGGGATCGGGCGGAGTGAGCTCCAGCTCGGTCGCGGTCTTGGTGGTCGTCTCGGTGGTCGTGGCCATTCGCTGTCCCCTTCCGGCAGTTGCCTACTGTATTAGGCAGGCAAGACACGCAGTTCAAGGGCGAGGGTGCCGCAACCACGGCGCCGGGGGAAGGGGGAATCGCCGGAATGCGATGCCTCCGAAACGGACGCAGTCCGGCTTTGTTCTCGACTTCCCGGGAGCGAGGATGGCGACGCCGAAAGGAGGATCGCCATGATTCGCTGGTTGATCGCGGGAGGCGTCTGGCTGGTGGTTGCAACCTCTCCGCTGGCGGCGGGCGACAGCGTCTTTGCCGCGGGCATGCTCGCGCGGATGCACGCCGCGATGCCGGACGTCGAGCTGCACATCAGCGCGGACGACCCGATGGTGATCGAGATGAAAGACCAGGGCGACTGGAACGACGGCGAATTCGACCTTCACCGCGTCCACGCCTTCTGCAGCCGGCTGACGGCCGAGGAGTGCGATTTGTTCCTCGACGACTACGTGTCGGTCCTGAGCGCGGCGCCGCCCGAGCCGATCGTGGAGAACCTGCGGGTCGTCGTGCGGCAGGCCGCGTATCTCGCCTCCCTGCGCGAGAAGCTGCCGCGCGACGAGCAGCCTTTGTCGCGCCAGATCGGCGACGATCTGTTCGTGCTGCTCGCCTTCGTCGACGACAAGGCGATCGCCTTCGCCAGGCCTGAGCAGTTGCGCTCGCTCGGGCTCGGCGGGGCCGCGATGTGGCGGCTGGGGATGGAGCAGACCTGGGCCATGCTGCCGGAGCTTCCGCGCGATGTCGACTTTGCCGAGCATGTCGTCGGCATCGAGGATTACGACCTCCTGCCAAGTTTGCTGGCGGATATTCGAAGCTGGCGCGACATCGCCCGACTGGCAGGCCCCGACCTGTTCGTGACGGCCTCTTCGGACATGGCGATGTGGATAGGCGTGATGCCCGACGGGCCGGGCCTCGAGGCGTTCAAGCAGGTCGTGCGTGCGGACTGCGAAAGCCAGGCGCGTTGCGTGTCGCCGAACGTCTACCGCTTTCGTGAGGGACGTTGGGTCATCGCGGACTGAGCGTGCGCAGGCCATAGTCGGATCACGGGGTCAGATCACGGGATGCGGCTTGCGCAGCGACGCGCCGAGATGCCCGGCGAGCGAGCGCAGCGCAGCTTCGAGGGTCTCGCGCTCGGCCACGCCGCCGAGCGACACGCGCAGCGCCTGCCTGTCGTTCGCGCCGACCGCGAACCGGCTCGAAGGGATCGTGCCGATGCCCGCGGTTGCGAGCGTGTGTGACAGCTCGCTGGCCTCGACGCCGGGCGGCAGGCCGAGCCACAAGTGATAGCCGTTCGGATGACAGTCGAAAGGCACGTCCTGCAGCACGCCGTGCGCGAGCTTGAGCCGCCAGCCGGCTTCGCTGCGCACCGCCGCGACGAGCTTGTCGAACGTGCCGTTGCCGAGCCAGGTCGCGACGACCGCGGCGTTGAGCGGCGGCGCCATGACCGCGGTCTCGTGCACGTCGGCCGCGAGCGCGAGCGCTTGCGCCACGCCCGGGGCGCGCACGAATGCCACCCGCAGCGCCGGCGAGATGATCTTGGAGGTGCTCAGCACGTACCACGCGAGCTCGGGCGCGAAGCTCGCCACCGGCGGCAGCGGCTGCGGCGCGAGCAGCCCGTAGGCGTCGTCCTCGACGATCTGCACGCCTTCGCGACGCGCGACGGCGGCGAGGCGCTCGCGTTCGGCGAGGGAAATCGTGGCCGTGGTCGGATTGTCGTTGGTCGGGACCAGGTAGAGCGCGCGGATCGCACCCTCGCGGCAGGCCTGCTCGAGCGCGGCGCCGGTCATCTCGGGCAGGGGCACGAGCTCGAGCCCCATGCGCCGCGCGATCGCGCCGAACCCCGGATAGACGAACCGGCCGCAGGCGACCCGATCGCCGGGCCGCGCGATCGCGCTCAGGATCGCGTGCAGCGCGTTCTGCCCGCCGGCGGTGACGACGAGCTCGTCCGGCTCGCAGGCGAGGCCGATCCGCGCCAGCAGCAGCGACCCGGCGCGCCGCGCGGCGGCCGAGCCGCCCGAACCCTGGTACTGGAAGTCGGACACCGAGCCCTCGCCGATCACCGAATGCAGCGCGAGCGAGAGCGCGCGCTGGATCACGTCGCCATGCGGCATCGGCGGGGTGTTGAGCCCGGTGTCGACCTGCAGCGCCGCGGCGATCGACGCGCGCGCGGCATCGCGCACGAAGCTGCCCGCGCGGCCGTTGGCGACGATCAACCCGCGCTGGCGGGCGATGTCGTAGGCGCGCGTGATCGTCGTCAGGTCGAACCCGAGCCGGCTCGCCAGCAGCCGCTGCGGCGGCAGCCGGTCGCCCGGCGCGAGCTCGCCGCGGCGGATGGCTTCGGCGAGCGCGTCGGCCACCGCCTGGTACTTCGGGCCTGCGAACCCGGTCAGGTCAGGAGTCCAGGCGTCCACGGCGTTGCTCCTCGCGTTCGTGCAGCTGCTGCCACAGCTTCTCGGTTCCGGCTTCCTGCGACTTGTTCACGTATTGCGAAGCGACAAGCCAGCCCTTGATCGGCCGCAGCGGCAGCACGCAGCCGAAGCCGAGGGTCGGCGCCGAGACGACCAGGTGGACCCATAGCGGCGGGGCGAAGGCGACCTGCAGCCAGACCACGAAGAAGAACAGCGGGAAGGCCACGATGCACAGCGAGAAGAACGCCGGCCCGTCGTCGGGCGCGGCGAAACGGTAGTCGAGGCCGCAGACCTCGCAACGGTCGGCGATCTTGAGCCAGGCCTTGAACATGTGGCCCTTGCCGCAATGCGGGCAGAGCCCTTTCCAGCCGGTGCGCAGGATCCAGGCCAGCTTGTCCTCGTCGCGCAGTTCCATGGACGTCATCTCTTGATCCATACAAAAATGATAGAAAACCATACATAATGGTTCTGACCTACCGAATCCAGAGACATTTCTTGTCCGTGATCGCGCGAGGTGCGGCGATCGGGAAGGCCTGCGCAATGAAAGCAAACCATACAAAGCGGAGGTAAGTGAGGTTGCAATGCGCTACCGCGCTGCGCTCGGTCCTCGACGAGCGCCCGACGGGGGACCTGCGCGGCGCGAGCCGGCGGGCGCGCGGAAGTTCAGTAAGTTCACGGCACGTACCCCCTCAAAACTCCTCGCGGGACGCGCTTCGCCCGATGCGCAGGACCTTGTCGGCAAGCTCATGGAGGCGGTTCACGAAGCGCAAGGGGATGTCGCGCGCGTGGAGTTTGGCGTCCTCGCGCACCGCTTCGATCGCCTCGTTGAGCTCGAAAGCCGGCCCTTCGGGATGGCCGCGCCACTCGCGCTGGTCGTTCCATTTGCCGTAGCGCAGCGGATCGCGATAGCGCAGCAGGAACATCGCCAGCCGCTCGTCGTAGTGGCGCCGCTCGCCGACCTGCTCGCCGCGATAGAACACCGGCACCGCGACTCCATGCAGCGCGCGCGACAGAGTCGCGTCGCCGAGCCGTCTGATGGCGTAGTCGAGCGCGACCTCCCAGGCGTTGCGGAAGCTGATCGCGTCGATGCGGGCGCGCAAGGCGTAGGCCGAGCGCTCGGACATGCCGACCGCGCCGCAGGCCTCGGCCACGCAGCCGCTCTCGGCGAGGGCCTGGATGAAGGCGACCTGGCGGTTGGGCGTCCAGCCGTCGAGCCGCGGGCGGGGGCGCGCGGGCTCGAACTCGGGCGGCTCGAACCTGTCGAGCTCGGCATCGGCAGCGAAGCGAGCAGCCGCATCGGCGGAGGGCTCGTGGGGCGGATTGCGAGTCGGATCGTCCATCGGCGAGTATGGAACATAAAAAGAACAAGTAGGAAAGCCTTTTCGTACCGTGTGTCGTGCCGGGGACGACCGCAGCCCGAATTCCCGATATTCGGTTTCGAACGTTGGCACCGCAGGCAGGGCGCCAGCCATGCCATGACCGCTACGAAAGGATCATCGCGATGCCAACCGAACTGCTGGTGCTGGGCCTCGGCGCCGTCCTGCTGCTGGTGCACGTGCTGCTCGCCGGCCACTACCGCACGCGGCAGTACGGCACCGCCTGGAACACGGGCGCGCGCGACGAGGCGATGCCGCCGCTCGATCCGGTGCCCGCGCGGCTGCTGCGCGCGCAGGCGAACTACCTCGAGACGTTTCCCGTGGCGGTGGTGGCGCTGCTTGGCGTCGTGCTTGCCGGCAAGGCGAGCGAGCTGACCGCCGCGGCTGCCTGGATCTGGCTGGGGGCGCGGGTCGTCTACCTGCCGCTGTACGGGACCGGCGTGCCCAAGGTGCGCACGCTGGTGTGGCTCATCGCCACGCTGGCGATCGTGACGGTGCTGGGGGTGCTGCTGTTTGGGTGAGACACTGCTGGCCTTGGCGGGATATCGTCCAACCGGCCTTCGACCCATTGCCGACATTCAAAGCCTCATTTGATCACCCCGTTTTCCCGGTGTAGCTTCGCGGTGTGCCGCATTTCCGCATGATCATACGAGGGCATTGGGATCCGCCGAGGGAAGACTTTGAAGGCTTCTTCACCAATCGACCGGTCAAAGCCGCGACCCTCGATGACGCCGCCAGGAAGACACTCGACCGGCTCTCGACCGAGTGGGACGAACGACCGGCGCTTTCCGATGGTGGGAATGGCCTGAAACTAACCGTCCTCGACGGATGGCGCATCGGCAGGCTCGACGCTTGGTGGGCGTCGGCAGGGGGGCATACGTTTTTCGTCAGTGAAGCTGAGGAAACCGATGCCGCCAGCATCGAAGCCCAGGCCGCTCACGCACCAAGGGACGCTGCGGTTTGGTCTGTCGCGTCCCCGCCCGGATCGGTCCAGTCTGACATCGAGGTTTTTTGACCGAAGTCCGCTGTCCACCCGTTGCGGGCGCCGTGACTTCGCCTTGCTCAATCCGTCGCCCCGCGAAAGCGGGGGCGCCGCTTGGCGTCTAGCGCGGCGCCAAGGACAAAAGCGGGGTCCCCGCTTTCGCGGGGATGACGAGACTAAGGTGTGGACGTTAGCTCGTTCGGTCCGCGCTCAGGCCGCCAGGTCGAATGGCTCGATCTCGCCCGACAGGTACAGCC
>CBHWED010000223.1:0-5591 GCA_966112795.1 uncultured bacterium | reverse complement strand
CGGCGGGACCACCGCAACCGCAGATTTCCGCCGTTGGGCGGGTGTAGCTCAATGGTAGAGCAGAAGCTTCCCAAGCTTACGACGAGGGTTCGATTCCCTTCACCCGCTCCATCCCACAAACCTGAAGCCGCCTCTCGCCGTCGGGAAGCATTTGTCGCGGTGAACCCCTCGCGCTAACCTGTTCCCGTGACGGACAGCCGGCCTTGGGCCCGTCTGATGGGAATAGCCTCGCGTTCGAAGGCCTGGGCGGGCTCGCCGCTGGTTTCGCGGATCCGCAAGGGCTTCAACGGGCTGCTCTCGCTGCTGATCCTGCTGCTGCTCGGGCGCGCGATCGCGCAAGTCGGGTGGGATCGGGTGATCGCGGTGATCCCGGCGAGCATTCTGTTCTGGCTGCTGTTCGTCGGTTCCTATCTGCTGCAGCCGCTGGTCGACTGGTACATCTACCGCCGCTGGTGGCGCTTCGGCTGGCGCGACATCGGCGTGTTCCTGCGCATGCGGGTGATGAACGATGCGTTGTTCAGCTACTCGGGCCACACCTACCTGCTGGTGTGGGCGGCGCGCCGCATGGGGATCCAGTTCGACCCCGGCGGACCGCGCCAGCGGATCTTCGGCCGCGGCAGCGGGCCGGGCGTGGACCCGGCCGGGAACCCGTTCGCCGCGGTGAAGGACATGGCGATCACCTCGGGTCTCGCCGGCAATTTCGCGACGCTGGTCCTGCTCCTGCTGGCGCTTTCGCTGGATGGCGCGTCGGTGCTCAGCGCGGCGCTCGATCCGCGCACGCTGCGCGTGCTGCTGTGGAGCTTCGTCGGGCTGATCGTGCTGAACATCGGCATCATCGCCTTCCGCGGACGGGTCATGAGCCTGCCGGTCAGGGAGAACCTGTTCGCGTTCCGCTGGCACCTGGTCCGCGTGCTGGCGGGCCAGGCACTGCTGGTCGGCAGCTGGGCCGTCGCGCTCCCCGGGATCGGCTTCGACAACTGGTTCCTGCTCGGCGCCTTGCGCATGGTGATCATGCGCATGCCGGTCCCCAACAAGGAGATCCTGTTCGCCGCGCTCGCGGTGAGCCTGGTCGAGGATGCCTCGCTCGAGGTCGCGGCGCTGATGGCGGCGCAGGGCGCGCTGCAACTGGTGTTCCACGCGGTGTCCTGGGCCGTGGCCATCGCGATGGAGACCACGCCCTCCGGCAAGGAACAGGCGGCCGACCGCTGAGCCGGCCTGCAGTTGCGCACCGGACGCTTCGCCTGCGCCCGCCGATGGTCTAGCGTTGCGCGCTCGGAGGGAGTTGCCAGAATGCCGTCGTTCTTCCTCGCGCTGATCGCCGCTGCCCTGGCCACGCTCGGCGGGCGTGAAGCGGTGCGCGTGGCGCGGCTCTCGGCGGCGCTCGGCGCGGGCGGGGTGCTGCTCGTCGCCGGCTGGCTCGCCTGCGCGATCGCCTGCGTGCTCGCCGCGCGGCTCGGCGCCGCGATCGCCGGCGAGCTCGCGCCCGAGGTCAAGACCATGCTGGTGGCGATCGCGCTGCTCACGGCGGCGCTCGAGCTCCTCGTCCTGCGCCCGGCTCGCGCGCCGGCCGAGCCGACGCGCGCGTTCGGCGCCGTGCTGCTGGTGCTCGGCGCGGCGCAGCTGACCGCGGCCGCCGGCTTCCTGGTCTTCGCGCTCGCCGCGGCGACCGGGGCGCCGTGGCTTGCCGCGACCGGCGGCGCGCTCGGCAGCGGCGCGGTGTTCACCGCGGCGTGGTCGATGGGCACCGAGTGGGAAGCGCGCATGCCGCTCCGGCTGCTGCGCTACGGGGTCGCCGCGCTACTGTTCGCCGCCGCGCTGGCGACGGGTCTCACCGCGCGCGGCCTGCTGTGAGGCTCGACAGCGGCCGGGCTTCGGCTACACCGGCCGCATGGTCGAGATCATCGAAGGCGCCGGCGACGAAACGATCGCCGGCTGGCTGCGCGGGCGGCTCGACGCCGCGCTCGAGGCCGATGAGGCACCGGTGGCGATCACCGTTCCCGGCGGCTCGACTCCGTTCCCGATCCTCGCCGCGCTCGCCGCAGCGCCGCTCGACTGGTGCCGGGTGACGGTCTGGGCCGGCGACGACCGGCTCGTCCCCGAGGATCACCCGGCGAGCAACACCGGCCGCATCCGCGCGCTGCTCGAGCCCGCCGGCGCCGAAGTCGTCGCGCTCAGCGAGATGGAACAGGTGCCGCATTTCGCGCTCGCCTGGCTCGGCATGGGCGGCGATGGACACGTGGCCTCGCTGTTCCCCAACACCGATCCGCGCGCCGACGATCCGCTGCGCATCCGCCGGCTGACGCCCGAGCCGTTGCCGCCCGAGGCGCCATTCGACCGGGTCACCCTGACGATCCCCGCGCTGCTCGATTCCGACGAGCTGCTGTTCGTGATTCGCGGCGCCGACAAGCGCGCGCTGTTCGAGAGCGCGGTGCGCGGCGAGCACGACCTGCCGGTGGCGCGGCTGCTCGCGGCGGCGCGCCAGCCGGTCACATGCTTCACCTGATCCCGGCGCCGCTGCACCGGCAGCTGTACCGCCTGGCCTATACCACGCGGCGCCAGTGGTGGCGGATCCGCCGCCCGCGGCGCAGCAGCGTCATCGTCGTCGCTTTCGACGAGGCCGGGCGCGTGCTGCTGGTGCGCCACTCGTATGGCCCGCCGGCGTGGTCGCTGCCCGGCGGCGGCATGGATCGCGGCGAGACTCCCGAGCAGGCCGCCGAGCGCGAGATTCGCGAGGAGCTCGGCTGCGGGCTGGCCGAGATCACCCCTGTCGACGCGAGCGACGAGCGGATCGCCGGCTCGCTCGACCGCCAGCACGTGTTCGCCGCCAGCGTGGTTGGCGAGCCGGTCCCCGACATGCGCGAAATCGTCGCGGTCGGCTTCTTCGATCCCGCCGCGCTCCCCGAAGCCTGCGGCCGCCGCTCGCGCGAGCGGGTCGCGCAAGCCGCGGCGTGCCGGGCAGCCGCACACTCAGAGCAGGGATAGCTGCGCGTCGTCGCGCGGGCGCTCGTCGCGTTCGCCCTCGAGCCCGCTCAACGTGAGCCCCATCAGCCGGATCGGCAGCGGCAGCGGCAGCTGCTCGTCGAGCAGCGCGCGCGCGAGCCGCGCGAACTCGGCCTTGTCGGCGACCGGCTGCGGCAGCGAGCGCGCGCGGGTGACGATCTGGAAGTCGGTGTACTTCATCTTGAGCGTGACCGTGCGGCCGCGCAGCTCGCGCTCGGCAATGCCGTCCCAGGCCAGGTCGATGATATTGTCGAGCGCCTCGCGCAACGCGGCGCCGCTCGACAGGTCCTCGCTGAAGGTGCGCTCGTTGCCGAGCGACTTGCGGATGCGATTGGCGCGCACCGGCCGCAAGTCGATCCCGCGCGCGGCGCGGTAGAAGTAGTCGGCCGAGCTGCCGAAGTGCTGGCGCAGGAAGGCCACGTCCTTGGCGGCGAGGTCGGCGCCGGTCACGATCCCGAGCCGGGCCATCTTCTCCGCGCCGCGCGGGCCGATGCCGTGGAACCGCCGCACCGGCAGCGATTGCACGAACGCCGCGCCTTCGCCGGGCCGGATCACGCACAGGCCGTCGGGCTTGTTCT
This sequence comes from uncultured bacterium, assembly GCA_966112795.1. Classification (GTDB taxonomy): domain Bacteria; phylum Pseudomonadota; class Alphaproteobacteria; order Sphingomonadales; family Sphingomonadaceae; genus Croceibacterium_A. The sequence continues at coordinate 2,013 of CBHWED010000223.1, read as the reverse complement.
GGTCGCTGGCGAGCTTGGCGAGGAACTTGTTGTAGCTGACCCCGGCGCTCGCGGTGAGCCCGGTCTCGGCGCGGATGCGCTGGCGGATCAGCTCGGCGATGCGCGTCGCCGAGCCGATCCCGAGCAGGTCCTCGGTCACGTCGAGATAGGCCTCGTCGAGGCTCAGCGGCTCGACGTGCGGGGTGAACGCCCGGAAGATCGCGCGGATCTGCTGCGAGACCTCCTTGTAGACCTCGAAGCGGTGGCGGACGAAGATCAGGTCGGGGCACAGCCGCCGCGCGGTCATCCCCGGCATCGCCGAGCGCACGCCGAACTTGCGCGCCTCGTAGCTCGCCGCCGCGACCACCCCGCGCGTGCCCGAGCCGCCGACCGCGACCGGCTTGCCGCGCAGCTCGGGATGGTCGCGCTGCTCGACGCTGGCGAAGAATGCATCCATGTCGACATGGATGATCTTGCGCAGGCCGAGCGCGGCTTCCTCTTCGTCTTCGTGGGGCGGGGCGGGATTCGCCATGGACTTAGGGTAGGCTGACGAGGCGATATCCAAAACCCCTCCCCCTTGATGGGGGAGGGTTACGAAGGCTTGGCAGCTTGCTGCCTAGCCGAAGTTGGGCGGGGGTGATTGGCGCGACGCTAGCGTTCTGCCGCTCCACCCCCATCCAACTCCGCCTAGGCGTCTTGCGGCGCCAGGGCTCCGTATCCTTCCCCCATCAAGCGGGAAGGGGAAGGCGGGGCAAGGGGTTGTGTTGCACCGCAACATGGGGCTACGGCGCCGCGCATGACGAATACCGGTGCCCGTTCCGACAAGACGCTCGGCCAGCGCGAGCTGGTGGTGATGCTCGCGCTGCTCATGAGCCTGCAGGCGCTCGCGATCGACGGCATGCTGCCGGCGCTCGATGCCATTGCCAGCGAGCTCGGCGCGGGCGAGGGCAACCGCCGCCAGCTGGTCGTCGCGACCTACCTGCTCGCGGGCGGCATCGGCACGCTGATCCCCGGCGCGCTGGCGGACCGGTTCGGGCGCCGGCCGGTGCTGCTGGCGTCGATCGCGGGCTATTCGCTGCTCTCGCTGGCAATCGCCTTCGTGCACGACTTCAGCACGCTGCTTGTGCTGCGCGGCATCCAGGGGCTGCTCGCCTCGGGGCTGTTCGTGGTGCCGAGCGCGATCGTCCGCGACCGCTACGAGGGCGACCAGATGGCGCGGCTGTTCTCGCTGATCAGCGCCGTGTTCATCACCGTGCCGGTGTTCGCGCCGAGCCTCGGCCAGGCGATCCTGCTGTTTGCCGGCTGGCGGTGGATCTTCATCATCCTCGCCGGGCTCGGCGGGCTCGCGGTGCTGTGGACGTACTTGCGGCTGCCCGAGAGCCTGCATCCCGAATACCGCCAGGACATCCACGTGCCGACGATCCTGCACAACATGCGCGTCGCGTTCTTCCACCGCGGCTCGGTCGGTTACGTGCTCGGCACCTCGCTGCTGATCGGCTCGGTGTTCGGCTACGTGAACAGCGCGCAGCAGCTGATCGGCGAGCACTTCAAGGCCGGCGAGTGGTTCCCGCTGGTGTTTGGCGCGACCGCGGCGATGATGGTCGTCTCGAACCTCGTCAACTCGACCATCGTCGAGCGCTTCGGCGCGCGGCGGGTGTCGCATGCCGGGGTGCTGATCTTCATCGCGGTGAGCGTGGTCCAGGTCTGGGCGGCGTACAACCGCGACGGCGAGCTCGCCTGGTTCCTGCCGCTGATGTCGTTGAACCTGATGCTGCTCGGCTTCCTCGGCGCGAACTTCGGCTCGATCGCGATGCAGCCGTTCTCGCACATCGCCGGGGCGGCGGCGAGCGTGCAGGGGTTCTTCCGCATGTTCGGCGCGGCGGTGGTCGGGCTGGTCATCGGCCAAGCCTACGACGGCACCGCGCGGCCGTTCGCGCTGGCGCTGCTGATCGGCAGCAGCACGGCGCTGCTGCTGGTGCTGTTCAGCGAAAAGGGCCGGCTGTTCCGCCGCCTGAACAAGCCCGGCGCGGGGCC
>CBHWED010000222.1:0-5605 GCA_966112795.1 uncultured bacterium | reverse complement strand
CGCGATCATGGCGCTGACGACGACCAACCTGCGCACCGTGATGGGCTCGATGGACCTCGACGAGACCCTCTCCAAGCGCGACGAGATCAACGCGCGCCTGCTCTCGGTGGTCGACCACGCGACGAGCCCGTGGGGGGTCAAGATCACCCGCGTCGAGATCAAGGACATCCGCCCGCCGATCGACATCTCCGAGGCGATGGCCCGGCAGATGAAGGCCGAGCGCCTCAAGCGCGCCGAGATCCTCGAGGCCGAGGGCGAGCGCGCGAGCCGCATCCTGCGCGCCGAGGGCGAGAAGCAGTCGGCGATCCTCTCGGCCGAAGGCAAGCGCGAGGCCGCGTTCCGCGACGCCGAGGCACGCGAGCGCGCGGCCGAAGCCGAGGCCGCGGCGACGCGCTCGGTGTCCGAAGCGATCGCCCAGTCGGGCAGCCACGCGATCAACTACTTCATCGCCCAGGAATACACCAAGGCGGTGGCCAAGTTCGCCGATTCGCCGAATGCCAAGACGATCCTGTTCCCGGTCGAGGCGACCCAGCTGATCGGCACGCTCGGCGGGATCGGCGAACTGGCGCGCGAGATCATCGGCGACAAGGGCGCGCAGGGCAACGTCGCGCTGCCCTCGCCGCAATCGCAGGCGCCGCGCCGGCCGGCGTCGCCGGTGGTGCCGCGGAGCGAGCCGCGCTGATGGACTGGCTCGGCGGCATCGAAGCGCACTGGGTCTGGATCACGCTCGGCCTGATCCTCGCCGGGCTCGAGATGCTCGTGCCCGGGGTCTACCTGATCTGGCTCGCGGTTGCCGCGCTGATCACCGGTGCGCTGGCCTACGTGTTCGACCCCTCGGTGCCGATGCAGGTGGTCGACTTCGTGTTCCTGTCGCTGATCATCGCCTTCTCGGCGCGGCGCTTCCTCGGCGACAAGCCGATCGAGAGCGTCGACCCGCTGATGAACCGGCGCGGCGCGCGGCTGGTCGGCGAGACCGCCACGGTAGTCCAGGCGATCGAGCACGGCAGCGGGCGAATCCGCCTCGGCGACAGCGAGTGGATCGCCCACGGCCCGAACATCGCCGTCGGCGAGCGCGTCCGGGTCAGCGGCAGCGAAGGGGCGATCCTGCTGGTCGAGCCGCTGACGCTGCTCCCGCCCGACGAGGGCCCGGCGCCGGCCGAATAGTTTCGCCGCGTTCCCCCGTCGCCTTGGCCGATGGCCCGGCACCGCCGGCCTGCGGGCTCGTTCGCGATAGGCCGGCAAAGACGCGCGACTTGTCCTTGCCGGCACCATCGCGAGGAGATGCCTGATGGAGATCAAGGAGAAGCTGCTGCTGGGAGACAAGCCGTCCTCGGCGATCGTCGCGGCCGGCGATCTCGACCGCGCCCGCGCGTTCTACCAGCAGACGCTCGGCCTCGAGCTCGTCAACGAAGCGGCGGAGGGCGTGCTGACCTTCCGCACCGGCGACACGCACCTGGTCGTCTACCAGTCGGAGTTCGCGGGCACGAACAAGGCCAATGCGGTCGTCTGGAATGCAGGCGGCGACTTCGATGCGGTGGCCGGCCAGCTCCGCGAGCAGGGCGTGACGTTCGAGGACTATCCCGATCTCGGCATGGACATCGACCGCGGAATTCACCGCGCGGGCGCGTTCAAGGCGGTCTGGTTCAAGGACCCCGACGGCAACGTGCTGCACGTCGCCAACATGTAGCGGGGACTTACGCGGCCTCGCGCTTGTCGCCGAAGCGGCCGTGCTTGCGGTAGCGGGTCATCCAGCGGTCGAGGAACAGCCCGAGCGGCTTGGGCTGCACCCCGAGCGCGGCGCAGCCGGGCAGCGCGCCCGATGCCGTGTTGCCGCGCTTGAGCAGCTTCCACTGGTCGGAGTTCATCGGCGTGCCCGGCAGCGCCGCGAACAGCGCCGAAAGCGCGTCGGGCACCGCCCAGAACGCGCGCTCGCGGCCCTCGGCGCGGGCGATGCGCCGGTGCAGCTCGTCCATGGTCAGCACTTCGGGGCCGGCAAGCTCGTAAGTCTTGCCGCCGTGCTTGCCGGGATCGGCCAGAGCATTGGCAATCGCGGTCGCGGCGTCGTCGACGAACAGCGGCTGGACGCGCGCGTCGCTGCCGAACACCGGCATCGCCGGCAGGCTCGCGATCAGGCCGGCGAACATGTTGAGGAACGCGTCGTCCTCGCCGAACAGGATCGACGGGCGCACGATCGTCGCCTGCGGAAACGCGGCGCGCACCCGCAGCTCGCCTTCGCCCTTGCTCGAGGCATAGCCGCTGTCCGACGCCGGATCGGCACCGAGCGCCGAGACGTAGACGAACGCGCCGGCACCCGCGGCCGCCGCCGCCTCGGCGGCATAGCCGGCGCCGTCGGCCTGCAGCGCGTACTGGTCGTCGCCGAACGTGCCGACGAGATAGACCGCCGCGTCGGCACCGTGCAGCGCCGCCGCGACGCTGTGCTTGTCCTTGACGTTGCAGCGGCCGAACTGGATCTGCCCGAGGTTGGCCAGCGCGCGCAGGCGATAGGCCCGTTCCGGGTTGCGCTCGACGATCCGCAGCCGCGCGCCGCGTTGCAGCAGCTCCTGCGCGAGATGCGCGCCGAGGAAGCCGCCGCCGCCGATCAGCACGACGAGCTTGTCTTCGAGCGGTGCGAGATGAGCCATGATCTTGTCCCAACCCGGCCTCGGTGCGGCCGGTTCCGATTGCGTTTCGCGCCCGGCCATGCCGCATGGCGGCGGCGCCCGCAAGGCGTCGCGGCAACGGCGGTGGTGCCAAGGCGCGCGGCGATGTGCCATAGGTTGCCGGGCGGGAGGGACCGCCGGGGAGGGGCAGGGCGATGCTGATCGCGCAGATGACCGATATCCACATCGGCTTCGCCCCGGGCGAGGAGCCGGAAGAGCTCAACCACAGCCGCTTCCGCGCCGCGCTCGACCGGCTCTACGAAGCGCCCAGCCGGCCCGACATGCTCGTGCTCACCGGCGACGTGACCGACAAGGGCGATCGCGAGAGCTTCGCGCGGCTCGCGGCGCTGCTCGCCGGGTGCCCGTTCCCGGTGTGGCCGATCGTCGGCAACCACGACAGCCGCGCGGGCCTGCTCGGCGCGTTCCCGCACGTGCACGCGGCCGACGACGGGTTCGTGCACTACGTGCTCGAGCAGGAGGGCCTGCGGATCGTGCTGCTCGACACGATCGAGCCCGGCCGCCACGGCGGCGCGTTCTGCGAGGCGCGGCAGGGCTGGCTGACCGCGCGGCTCGACGAGGCGCCCGACACGCCGACGCTGATCTTCATGCACCACCCGCCGGTGGTCAGCGGCATCGACTGGATGGACCCCGATCCGGCGGAGGGCTGGGTGCAGCGCTTCGGCGCGGCGGTCGAAGGCCGCGGCAACGTGCTCGCGATCCACTGCGGCCACTTGCACCGCCCGCTGGCGACGCGCTTCCGCGGCATTCCGCTCCACGTCACGCCGTCGGTCGCGCCGCTGGTCGCGCTCGACTTGCGCCCGACCGATCCCGAGCGGCCCGACGACCGCGAGCTGATCACCACCGAGCCGCCCGGCTACGCGCTGCACCGCTGGGACGGCACCGCGCTCGCGACCCATTACGAGAGCGCCGGCGACTGGCACGCGATCGCGCGCTACACCGAGCACCTGCAGCCGATGATCCGCGCGATGACCGCCGAGCGGGGTTAGGACCCCGCCGCCGCCGGATCGATCATCGTCTCGGCCGAGAGCAGTGCGAGCTGCTGAGTGCAGCCCCTGGCGATCAGCTGCTGCGCGAGCGCCTCGGGCTCCTCGGGCACGCTGTCGAGCACGGCCAGCGTCAGCGTGCCCGCCGCCGCGCCGTCGGGGCCGGCGAGCGCGAAGCGCGCGCCGTCGCTGACCGGCAGCGCCGCGGTGTCCCATGTCGCCAGCCGGTTGCCGTCGCCGAAGGTCACCGGGTGGCCCGCACCGTCGCTGGCCCCCCGCAAGGTGTAAGTCGCTTCGCCTTCGGTCTCCGGGCGCCACAACCGCATGCGTTCGCTGGGGGTGACGCAGACGGTGCCCGGGTGGCTGACGTCGACGTACCACAGGCGCTCGGGCCGCGGCGGGTTGTCGCCGCGGCTCGCGCCGGTCGTCGCCTGCGAGGCCGTGCGGCGCTGGGTCAGCGAGGCGAACTCGGTCCGCTTGCTCGCGCCGGACTGCTGGCTCAGCGTGTAGGTGCCCGCGCCGCGCAGCACGCGGGTGCCGTTGCCGTCGAGCACGGTCAGCGTGTCGCCGGCACGCAGCACGATGCGGTCGCTGTTGGCGATCGATTTGCCGACCGGGTAGCTCCCGGCCGAAGGCCCGCTGGCCGAAACCACGACGCCTGCCGAAACCGCGGCAGGAACCAGAGCGCAGGCGGCGGCCGCAAGGGCCGCGGCGGCCAGCCGCTTCCGTGGCGAAAACATTGGCTTTCTCCCCTAACGAGGACCCACCGGGGTCCTACCAGACTTATCGCCGCGTGTCAGGCAAGCTGGGAATCGGCGAATCAGCCGAGCACGAACGCACGATCCGGCGAAAGGTTGCGCGTCCGGTGCAGCAGGTTCGCCAGCGCCGCGTCGTCCGGATGCTTGTCGACGAGCGCGGCGATGATCGCGACCGCGGCGAGCGTGTCGCTCTCGACCAGCGTCATCGCCTCGCCGAGCGCGGCGCGGTCCTCGGGGGGGAAGTCGGGCGCCGGTTCTAAGATCTCGACCGCGCTCGCCCGCCCGCGCAGCACCACCCGGCCCATCGGCCGCCACCAGTCGAGCCCCGAGCGCTCGGCGAACTCGCGGCTGGCCATGACCGACGAGTCGAGCGCCTTGTTGGCCGCCTCGAGACGCGAGGCGGTGTTCATCGAGTCGCCGAGCGCGGTGTACTGGATGCGGCTCTGCCCGCCGAAATTGCCGACCACCGCTTCGCCCCAGTGCAGCCCGACGCGGGTCTTGCCGATCGGCGGCACCCCAGGCTCGACCCCGTTGCGGAACGCCTCGCCCGCCTGCCAGATCGCGTAGCCGGCCCGAGCCGCGCGCTCGCCGTCGTCGGGCCGCGCGATCGGCGCGCCCCAGAAGGCGACCACCGCGTCGCCGACGAACTTGTCGATCACCCCGCCGTGCGCGAGCACGACCTCGCTGAGCATGTCGAGGTACCGGTTGAGCAGCCTGGCGACCATTTCCGGCGGGATCGCGTGGCTCATCTTGGTGAACCCCTCGAGGTCGCTGAACAGCACGAAGATGTCCTTCTTCTCGCCGTGCAGCTGGAGCCGTTCCGGGTGCTCGATGATCTCCTCGGCCATCTCGCGGGGCAGGTACTTGCCGAGCGCGCCGTGCGCGAAGCGCCGCTGCACCGCGGTCGAGGCGCGCACCGCCGAGGTCACCGCGGCCAGCGCGACGACCCAGCCGAGCGCCGGGCCGACCGAGGGGAACAGGTAGGTGTCGATGCCCCGCGCCTGGAGCAGGAACGGCAGCCCGAGGATCGCCGCGAGCTGGACCAGCATCAGCGGGATCATCTTCCACGTGCGCAGCTCGAGCAGCCCGGTGACCGCGGCGGCGAGGATCACCAGCAGGGCCTGCAGCCAGAAGATCGCCGGCCCCGGCCGCGGCAGCGCCGCGCCGTCGAGCATCTGCGCGA
>CBHWED010000221.1:0-5701 GCA_966112795.1 uncultured bacterium | reverse complement strand
AAGGAAGCCATCAGCCGCCAGATCGCGGAATCGGTCGACCTGATCGTGCAGGTCAAGCGCCTGCGCGACGGCTCGCGCCGCACGACCAACATCACCGAGGTGATCGGCATGGAAGGCGACGTGATCGTCACCCAGGAGCTGTTCGCGTTCGAGTACTTGGACGAGAGCGAGGACGGCAAGATCATCGGCGAGCACCGCTCGTCGGGCCTGCGCCCCTACACGCTCGAGAAGGCGCGCCAGTTCGGCTTCGACCAGGCCTATCTCGAGGCCTGCCTCTAACCGGCCAGCCAGCCCTTCGCGGCCAGCGCCAGCAGGATCACGCCGGGAAAGACAGCGAGGAACGACACGGTCGTCCACGGCACCCAGCCGACGGCGTCGATATGCTTGCGCCGCAACCTGCGCCGCTCGGCCAGACCTGCGACAGCCGCGAGCAGCAGCAGCACGCCACCGGCGATCCCGGCCAGCGTCGCGTCGCTCGCGAAACGGAGGAATTCGGGCTCGGCCATCGCGCGGGCGATATGGGCGGCTCGCGCCAGCCCCGCAATCCCGGCTTTCGCGCGGACAGGCGCTTGATCGCGAGGCCGCGGTGCCTATGGCAGCAGCGTGCATCCAGCCCCCGCCCACCGCCCTCTCCTCGCCCTGCTGATCCGGCTCGGCGCGATCGCTGCGCTGTCGACGATGTCGGCGCTGATCAAGCTCGCCGCCGAGCACGGCGTGCACTTGCTCGAGATCATGTTCTGGCGGCAGTTCCTGACGCTGCCGATCGTGCTCGGGTGGGTGCTGATGACCAGCGGTATCGGCACGCTGGCGACCCGGCGACCGGGTACGCACTTCCTGCGCGGGCTCTATGGCACGATCGGCATGGTGCTGAACTTCGGCGCGGTGATCCTGCTGCCGCTGGCCGAAGCGACGACGATCAACTTCACCGTGCCGATCTGGGCGGTGCTGCTGTCGATCGTGCTGCTCAAGGAGAAGGTCGGCGTGTGGCGCTGGTCGGCGGTGGCGCTCGGTTTCGCCGGGATCCTCGTCATCGCCAGGCCCGCGGGCGACCATTTCCCGCTCTACGGCGCGCTGGTGGCGCTCGGCGGTGCGTTCATGGTGGCGCTGATCTCGATCCAGATCGCCGACCTCAACCGGACCGACAAGCCGCTGACGATCGTGTTCTACTTCGCACTGTTCAGCGCTCCGCTCACCGCGGTTTCGCTGCCGTTCGTCGCAACAACGCACGACGCCACGGGCTGGCTGCTGCTGCTCGCGATCGGCCTCACCGGGGCGCTCGGCCAGCTGCTGCTGACCGCGGCGCTGCGGTTCGGCACCGTCGCGAGCGTGATCGTGATGGACTACTCGGGGCTGTTCTGGGCCACGCTCTACGGCTGGCTGCTGTTCGCCACGCTGCCGCCGCCGAGCACCTGGCTCGGCGCGCCGCTGATCGTGGTCGCCGGCCTCGTCATCGCCTGGCGCGAGCACCGGCTCGCGCGACCAACTGCGCGCGACGTCGCCCGGACCGAGGGAACCTGAGGAGAAACGGGCAGTTTTTCGATCGACCACTCGTTCAAGGACCAGTCGAAAGGACAACAACAATGGTTCGCAAGTTGATCCTGGCGTTCGGCATCGCCGCGCTCTCGCTGACCGCCGCTGCCTGCAACACCGTCAAGGGTGCCGGGCAGGACATCGAATCGGTCGGCCAGGCGGGCGACGACGCGCTCTAAGCCTTTCCTCCCGAGCCCCTCTTGAGGGTCGCAAGGCGCCCGTCGGAGCAATCCGGCGGGCGTTTGCTTTGGGGTTGGTCGGGCCATGACCCGATTGCCCGCAGGCCCGCGGTGGCCGATTTCGGGCGCCGGTTTCTCACCCCACAAGGAACCGAACCATGCGCCATCGCATCCTTCTGCCGCTCGTCCTCGCCTGCGTCGCGGCCACGCCGCTTGCGGCGCAGACCATGCCGCGGCTTCCCGGCGGTGCCGCGCTCGGCGGCTTGCCCGACATCTCGAAGATGGGCGTGCCCAACGTCGCCGGCGTGCTCGGGTACTGCGTCAAGAACAAGGTCCTCGGCTCCTCGGGAGCCGCGTCGGTCATCGACGGGCTCAAGGGCAAGCCGGGCGTGACCTCGTCGCCCGACTTCCGCGCGGGCGAGGCGGGCAACATCATCGCCGGCGACGGTGCCGCGCCGGTCTCGCTCGGTTCGCTGCCGTCGAGCCTCAAGACGCAGGCTTGCGACATGGTCCTGCGCCACGGCACGAGCCTGCTCTAGCTCCGGCGGTAGACCAGGGTCAGGTTGTTCGCCGGCATCGCCTCGCGCCGCGTGCGCGCGAAGCCATGCGCGGCGGCCAGCGCATCGAGCCATTCGACCGAGCGCAGTCCCCATTCGGTATTGCGCTCCTTGAGGCTCGCATCGAACGCGAGGTTCGACGGCACGGTCTCGACCCCGGCTTCGAGATAGGGCCCGTAGAGGATCAGCGGCGCGCCCGTTGCCAGCAGCGCCGCGGCGCCGGCCAGCAGCCCCTCGGTCGCGGCGACCGGGCTGATGTGGACCATGTTGATGCACAGCACGGCGTCGGCCCGGGCGATCGGCCACGGCGGCGCGCTGGCATCGAGCGCGATCGGGGTCAGCAGGTTCGCCAGACCGGCCTCCTCGCGCCAGGCGGCGATCGAGGCGCGCGAGTCCGCATCGGGATCGCTCGGCTGCCAGGTGAGGCGCGGATAGGTCCGCGCGAAGTGCACGGCATGCTCGCCGGTCCCGCTCGCGACTTCGAGGACGAGGCCGGTGGCCGGCAGCTCCTCGGTCAGGACCGCGGAGATCGGCTCGCGGTTGCGCTCGGCGGCAGGGGCGTGGCGCTTCACAGCCAGCGGCGCACGCGGGCCTTGTAGGCGCGGTATTCGTCGCCGAACTTGGCTTCGAGATAACGCTCCTCGCGGGCGATGACCTGGGTCTGCACCGCCACGAACAGCAGCGGCAGCAGGACCAGCGCGGACAGGCTCACGAACGCGATCGCGAGCCCGAGGTAGATCAGCGCCATGCCGAGGTACATCGGGTTGCGGGTGAACGCGTAGATCCCGCGGCTGACGACCGCGCTGCTGGTCTTCCACGGCTTCACGTCGGTCTCGGCGCGGGCGAAGTGGGACTGCGCCGCGAGCAGCAAGGCACCGCCGGCGACGAGCAGGATGATCAGCGCGGCCACCCGCAGCGGCGCGGACATCGGCAGCGACAGCCCGAGCAGCCAGTCCGCCAGCAATCCGAGCAGCAGCGTGCCGAGGTAGATGAGCGGCGGCGGGAAGGTGACCTTCGCGCTGTCCTCGTCCGCATTGACCAGACCGGCCATCTTGCATCCCCCTTCGAAGCCGCCGACCTCACCGAGATAGGCCCGTGGCGCGCGATTGCCAGCCCCCGCGGGGTTCAGGACACTCCCTCGAGCCGCCGCGCCGCGCGGACGATCGACTCGTTCTCGTGGACGAAGCGCCCGGCGGCCTTCTCGCGGGTCAGGTGGATCGCCGCAGCGGCAACCGTGCGCGCGTCGATCGAGCGGTAGCGCCGCTTGTCGCCATGGAGCAGCAGGTTCGCGGCCGGCGCGGCGAGCATCGCCAGCCGCTCGAGCGGGCGCCGGTCCTGCCCGCGCTTGCCGCGCAGCAGGCCGGGGCGGAGGATGTCGAGGCGGCGGAACTTGAGCCGGGTCAGCGCCGCTTCGACCTCGCCCTTGACGCGCAAGTAGAACGCCTTGCCCATCGCGTTGGCGCCGACCGAGGAGACCAGCACGAAGTTCGCCACGCCGGCCTTACGCGCCGCGCCAGCGAGCGCCAGCACGAGGTCGTGATCGACCGCGCGGAACGCGTCCTCGCTGCCGGCCTTGCGCCGCGTGGTGCCGAGCGCGCAGATCACCGCCTCGGGCGCGATCGTGGCGACCGCCTCGGGCCAGCCCGCGGGATCGGCGACCATCATCTCCATCCGCGTGCCGCGCGGGATCGGCACCTCGCGCCGGGTCAGCGCGACGAGGCGTAGCGCGGGGTGCTCGCGCGCCACCTGCATCGCGCAAGTGCCGACGAGGCCGCTCGCCCCGACGAGCAGCACGACGCGGCGCGGTTCAGACATTCGACAGCACCCCGGGCACCTCGCCGAAGACCTGGCGGTAGCGCTCGATCGCGTAGCGGTCGGTCATCCCGCCGATGAAGTCGGCGATGTGGCGGCTGCGTTCGGGATCGGCCTCGGGCAGGCGCTCGCGCCAGGCCGGCGGGAGCAGCTCGGGCTGCTGGTGGTAGGCGGCGTAGAGCCGGGCGATGACCGTGCGCGCGCGCTCGGCGGTCGCGCGCTGCTCGTCGTGGTAGTAGAGGTGCTTGTAGAGGAACGTCTTGAGCTGGCGCTCGTGTGCCGCCATCGCCGGCGAGAACGCGGCGAGCGCCCGCCCTGCCCCGCGCACCTCGTCGATCGAGCCGACGCCCGCGAGGTTGCCGCGCGTGGTTTCGAGCAAGTCGTTGACCATTGCGCCGATCTGCTCGCGGACCAGCTCGCGCAGCAGGGTGGCGTGCGGCTGGCCCGGGAAGCGGCGCTCGATGCCGCGCCAGGTCTGGGCGACGAAGTCGAGCTCGAGCAGCGCGTCGAGTTCGAGGAAGCCCGAGCGCAGCCCGTCGTCGATGTCGTGGTTGTCGTAGGCGATGTCGTCGGCGAGCGCGGCGATCTGCGCCTCGAGCGAGGGCCACTGGCCGAGATCGAGCGGGAACTCGGCATCGAGCGCGGTGAGCGCCCAGCCCGGCTCGACGATCGGCCCGTTGTGCTTGGCGAGGCCTTCGAGCACTTCCCAGCTCAGGTTGAGCCCCGGAAAGCCGCAATACGGGCTGTCGAGGCGCATCAGCACGCGCAGGCAGTTCTCGTTGTGGTCGAACCCGCCCGACCCGGCGAGCGCCGCGTCGAGCGCCTTCTCGCCCGAGTGGCCGAACGGCGGGTGGCCGATGTCGTGCGCGAGGCACAGCGCCTCGGCGAGATCCTCGTCGAGCCCGAGCGCGCGGGCGATCACCCGGCCGATCTGGGCGACCTCGAGGCTGTGGGTCAGGCGGACGCGGAAGTGGTCGCCGTCGGGGGCGATGAACACCTGGGTCTTGCCGGCGAGGCGGCGGAAGGCGATCGAATGAATGATCCGGTCGCGATCGCGCTGGAACGCGCTCCTCGGCCCGCGGCTGCCTTCGTGCTGCTGGGTGAACTCGCGTCCGCGCGACTGGGCCGGATCGGCGGCGTAAGGAGCGCGCGACATGGCTGCGCTGGCTACGGCCTCGGCGTGGGGCTGGCAACGTGAACGGATGGGGAACTGTCGCTCGCGTGCAGCAGCGCGACGGCGCGAATGGTCCCAATGTTCGCGGTTGTGCGGGTGTTCGCGAAAGTCGCGGCCGGGCGGAAGTTCAGTAAGTTCACGGCACGTCCCCCTCGGAATGCGACCTTCCGCGGGGTTTGACGCGTCCCTGATCCGCTCACCCGTGTGGCGCGAGCGAGTCTTTTCCGGAGAACCGGCAAAGGAAGGCGCGAGCGATCGCGCGGTTTCGTGACGCGAATGCTCCATTGCGCCTCGTCCCGATGTGCGGAGGAATAGTTCGTATAACCTATATGGTTCAAAATGTCAAGTGGACGGTGCTTAATCGGGATTCGCCCGCCGAAACCGGGCGCGAGAACAGGAGCCCTCATCCAACTCCGGCTAGGCAGCAAGCTGCCAAGCCTCCGTATCCT
>CBHWED010000220.1:0-5706 GCA_966112795.1 uncultured bacterium | reverse complement strand
CGGCGATGCCGGGCATGCTGCCGGTGCCGAACAAGGAGTGCATCCGCCAGGCGGTGCGCACGGGCATGGCGATCGAGGCCAAGATCAACGCGTGGAGCCGGTTCGACCGCAAGAACTACTTCTACGCCGACCTGCCGCAGGGCTACCAGATCAGCCAGCTGTATCACCCGTTGGTCGGCGAGGGGCACCTCGAGATCGAGGCCGACGAGAAGGCCGGGATTCCCGAGGACAAGCGCATCGGCATCGAGCGGATCCACGTCGAGCAGGACGCGGGCAAGCTGATGCACGACCAGCATCCGTCGATGAGCTACGTCGACCTCAACCGCTCGGGCGTGGCGCTGATGGAGATCGTCAGCCGGCCCGACATGCGCTCGCCGGCCGAGGCCGGGGCCTATGTGCGCAAGCTGCGCTCGATCCTGCGTTACGTCGGCTCGTGCGACGGCAACATGGAAGAAGGCTCGATGCGCGCGGACGTCAACGTCAGCGTGCGCAAGCCGGGCGAGGAGTTCGGCACGCGGACCGAGACCAAGAACGTCAACTCGGTGCGCTTCGTGATGCAGACGATCGAGCACGAGGCGCGGCGCCAGGTCGAATTGCTGGAGGACGGCGGCACGGTGGTGCAGGAGACGCGGCTGTTCGATCCGAGCACCGGGACGACGCGCTCGATGCGCAGCAAGGAAGACGCGCACGATTACCGCTACTTCCCCGATCCCGACCTGCTGCCGCTCGAGCTCGACGACGGGTTCCTCGCCGAATGCCGGGCGAGCCTGCCCGAGCTGCCCGACGCCAAGCGGCGCCGGTACATCGATGCGCTGGGGTTGTCGGCCTACAACGCGGGCGTGCTGACTGCCGAGGTCGACACCGCGCGGTGGTTCGAGGCGCTGCTCGGCGAGACCGCCGCGGCGCAGGGCAAAAGCGAGGCCGAGGTCGCCAAGCAGGCGGCCAACTGGCTGATCTCGGAGTTCTTCGGCGCGCTCAACAAGGCCGGCCACGAGCTTGCCGACAGCCCGGTTAGCCATGCGCAGGCGGCCGAGCTGCTCGCGCTTATCGGCAAGGGCACGATCTCGGGCACGATCGCCAAGCAGGTGCTCGAGACAATGCTCGAAACCGGCGACGGCGCCGCGGCGATCGTCGAGCGCGAGGGGCTCAAGCAGGAGAGCGACAGCGGCGCGATCGAGGCCGCGGTCGACAAGGTCCTCGCCGACAACGCCGACAAGGTCGAGCAGTACAAGGGCGGCAAGGAAGCGCTGTTCGGGTTCTTCGTCGGGCAGACGATGAAGGCCATGCAGGGCAAGGGCAACCCGCAGGTGGTCAACGAGGTGCTGAAGGCCAAGCTGGGCTGAGCGGGCCTTGCCGCTGACGATCGTCCTCGTTCAGCCCGAGATTCCCGGCAACACCGGCGCGGTCGGGCGCACTTGCGTGGCGCTCGGTGCCGAGCTGGTGCTGATCCGCCCGCTCGGGTTCGTGATCTCGGATGCGCGGGTCAAGCGCTCGGGGCTCGACTACTGGCCGCACGTGCGGCTGACCGAGTTCGCGAGCTGGGATGCGTTCGTCGCCGAGCGGCAGCCGCGCGCCGATCAGCTGTTCCTGTTCGAGGAGCACGGTTCGACCTCGTTCTACGACGCCGACTATCCCGAGGATGCGATCCTCGTCTTCGGGCAGGAAACCAAGGGCATCCCCGAGGCGATCTGGCGCGCCTGGCCGGGGCGCCAGTTCCACCTGCCGATGCGCTCGGACAAGATCCGCTCGCTCAACCTCGCGAACACGGTTGCCGCGGCGGCCTACCAGGCGATGCGGGGGCGGTTCTAGGCGGCTGTGCCGACCCGCTGGCCGGCATCACCATCGTCCACCGTCGCGCTGGCGAAGCCGTCCACCGAACGCTTGGCGGCCGCCTTCGAGGCGTTGAGGTAAGCAAACAGCTCCTCGCGCGAGAGACCGAGCCGGTGCTCGGGGAAGTGGACGATGCCGGCCGAGGCGCGCAGCAGCGGGAAGAAGCGGGCGACGCCGAAGCGGTCGATCGCGGTGATCCCGCCGGCCTCGCGGTCGTCGGCGGTGTAGAGGCTTTCCGCTGCGGACGCGAAGCGCCCCTGCAGGTTGCGGATGACATGCTCGGCCTCGGCAGCCGGCAGCGGCAGGCTGACGAGGAAGTCGTCGCCGCCGATATGGCCGACGAACGCCTCGTGGCGCGCCTCGAGCTTGCGCAAGAGGTCGGCGAACAGCAGGATCGCGCGGTCGCCGAGCGCGAAGCCGTAGGCGTCGTTGAACGCCTTGAAGTGATCGAAGTCGAGGAAGGCGATCGAGCGCATGCCCGCCGAGCGTGCGAGGTGGTCCCAGTGCGCCTCGATCGACTTGTTGCCGGGCAGGCGGCTGAGCGGGTTCTGCTCGCGGGCCTGGTTGACCTCCTTCTCGGCGGCGAGGCGCAGCACCGAGTTGTTGCTCAGGTAGCCGGCGAAGCGACCGTCGTGGATCAGGATCAGCCCGTGCGAGGTCTCGGCCGCGACGTAGCTGTTGACGATCGATTCGATGGTGCCGTTGGCATCGGCCACCGGGCACTTGCGCAGCAAGCGGCCGACGCGCGAATCCATGCCCTTGTTGGCCAGCAGCGAGCGGCCGAAGTCGCTCAGCATGAGCTGGCGGACGTCGTCCTCGTAAACCGCCCCGAGCGCCGCGTCCTCGGCGTCGACCACCGGCAGCAGGCGCAGCGTGGGCTGCTGCTTGAAGGCCTCGACCGCGCTGGCGATCGGCTGGTCGACGCGCACCGGCACGATCGGCACGAGCCGCTCGGCCACGCGCGGCTCCATGATCCGCACGTCGCTGCGGCGGACGATCCGCCGGTACGAGCCCGACAGCCGGCGCAGCTCGACGGTCGGGCGGGCGATGTGGAAGCCTTGCGCCATGTCGCAGCCGAGGTCGCGCGCCATGCGGAAGTCGGCTTCGTTCTCGACCCCCTCGGCGACGGTCCGGAAGCCGAGCGCGTGAGCGAGGCCGCAGAGCTTCGAGACGATCGCCTGGCGGCGGGTGTTGGTGGCGATGTCGGCGATGAAGAACTGGTCGATCTTGACGTAGTTGGGCTCGAGCTTGAGCAGCATGTGCAGGCCCGAATTGCCGATGCCGAAGTCGTCGATCGCGATCGTCGCGCCGTGATCGGTCAGCACGTCGGTGACTTGCCGCAAGTTGTCGAACGAGGTCACCGGCTGGCGCTCGGAGATCTCGATGCACAGGCTGTCGGGGGCGATGCCCGAGCTGCAGGCGAGATCGGTCAGCGCTTCCTCGCTGAGCGGCGAGCCGTCGTAAGTGCGGTTGTCGACGTTGCAGAACAGCTTGACCCCGGCGCGGTCGGGCAGGCCCGAGAACTTGCGGATCGCGCTGCGCAGGAGGACGCCCTCGACGGCGCGCAGCTCGCCGGCCTCGTGCGCGCAGTTGAGCAGCTCGATGACGTTGGCGAACCGCTGCGACACGGGCCGGGCGAGCGCTTCGAAGCCGTGCACGTCGAACGACGACGTGCTGACGATCGGCTGATAGGCGAAATCAACCTGACGGGCTTCGGCAATGCACGAACAGGCCTCGGCTTCGGACATGACCAGGTCCCGTCTGGACGACACGAGAGCCCGCTTTCGCCGACGGGAGTTAAAATAATCCTATAGCCCACCGCAACGAAATTGTCATATTAGGTCGTGACCGAGATATGACATTTCACCCGAGCAGGAGCGCTCCCGCACCGGCGCCGAAGGCGACGATCGCGGGTGTGACCCAGGTACCCTTGATCCGCCACGCGGCGAGGGCTGCGAGCCCGAAGATCGGCAAGGCCAGCAGCGGGCGGTCGATCCGCTCGACAGCGGCGAGCGCGAGCTGGATCAGCGTCGCGGCGATGATGCCGACTGCCGCCCCCGCGACGCCGTCGAGCGTGCGATGGAGACGCGGGTGCTCGACGATCGACTCGAGACGCTCGAAGAACACCAGCGAGAAACCGAAGGCCGGCAGGAACATGCCAGCGGTGATCGCCAATGCACCGGTGAAGCCGCCGGCGAGATAGCCGGCGAAAGTGGCGAAAATCACCAGCGGCGCGGGGAGCAGGTTGGCCAGCGCGACGCCGTCGAGGAACGCGCCGTCACTCAGCCAGCCGCGGCCGACCGTGTCGGCACGGACGTAGGGAATCGCCGTGTAGGCGCCCCCGAACGTCAGCAGGCCGCCCTTGAGCCCGGCCACGAACAGCGCGAGCGTGCCCGCCGGCTCGTGCGCGGTGCCGGCGGGCACGAGCGGGGCAGCATCGCCGTGCGGCAGCAGCAGCCAGCCGGCGAGCACGATGACCGCGGCCAGCGCGAGTGCGGCCGCGGGCTTCTCGGCGGCGCGGCCGTAAGCGAAGGCGCCGGCTATCAGCGGGACCCAGAACGGCACCCCGGCGAGGGTCGCAGCGGCGGCGAGCACCGCGATGCCCGCGAGAAGCCAGCCGGCGAGGATATGCTCGCCGATCCGCTGCACCGAACGAGCGATGACCGCCAGGACGGCCACCTGCGCACCGAGCATCACGCCGTCGAACCCCGCCTGTCCAGCGATCCATTCGGCATAGGCCCAGGCGCAGGCGAGCATCAGGACGAACCCGGGCAGCATGAAGCCGAGTCCGGCGAGCAGGCCGCCGATCCGCCCGCGCGCCGTCATCCCCATGTGCACGCAGAGCTCGTGCGCCTCGGGCCCGGGCAAGACCTGCATCACGGCGAGCAGGCGATTGAAGCGCGCGCTGTCGATCCAGCGCTCCTCGTCGACCAGCGCCTGGCGGACCATCGCGATCTGCGCCACCGGGCCGCCGAAGGCGAGGCAGCCGAAGCGCAGGAACTTGAGAAACAGCGCCGGAAGCGTGAGCCGGGGCGGGGCAGCGGCGGGTTCGGTGGCCGACATACAAGCTCCTTGCCAAGCCGTGCGACGGGCACGGCCCTCGGGGAGCGGAGCTTGGACGGCAAGCGTCTGAACGGGCGTCCGCGTGTGCCCGCACCGCCTGCTAGCAGACCCCACAGGCCGTTGGGAAGGCGTTAGGCAGCGAGCGCGCGAAGCTCGGCAAACCCTTCGAGCCGGGCACGATAGCGCGCACTTTCCCAGGCGAGCTCGTCGTCGGTCAGGTGGCCCGAGCGGAACATGACGAACGGCTCGTGCCATTCGAGACCGCAGCGCAGCGCCACCGCCTTGTAGGGCCGCAGCAGCTCGGGCAGCGGGATGCCGATCCGCCCGCCGGGCTGGTAGTTCTCGGGCGTGTTGCCCGCGACCGCGGCGACCAGCAGCCGCCGGCCTTCGATTCGCGCACCGTCTTCCTGCGCGCGGACATAGAAGGCGACAGTGAGGACCTGCGCGAGCCAGTCGGCGAGCAGTGAGGGGCCGGAATACCAGTACACCGGGAACTGCAGCACGATCGTGTCGGCCGCCGCGAGACGCTCGACCTCGCGCGCATAATCGAACAGTTCGCCGTCTCGCTCCGCGGCCATCGTCGCCACTTCGACGCCGGGCAGCCGCGAGGCAGCCGCAGCGAGCGCGGCGTTGGCGCGCGATTTGGCGGGGTCGGGGTGGAAGCTCAAGATCAGGGTCTTGCTCATTGCGGGTCTCCTTGCGGAGGCCGTTATGGGCGGCCGAATTCCATTCGTCGAAATGATGATTGGTATGATAGAAAATTCACATGGTGAATTTACGCGGCGTCGACCTCAATCTGCTGACCGTGCTCGA
>CBHWED010000219.1:0-5756 GCA_966112795.1 uncultured bacterium | reverse complement strand
GCGACCCTCTGCTCCCAAAGCAGATGCGCTACCAGGCTGCGCTACTCCCCGACCGATCCGCGGGCGGACCTTGCGCGAGCGGCCCTCGGGTTTCGGCCCGGGGTGGTGGGCCCGGCAGGATTCGAACCCGCGACCTAGCCGTTATGAGCGGCCAGCTCTAACCGCTGAGCTACAGGCCCCCTGGAAACCCCATTCGCCGCTTGCGCGGGCGCCGAGGTAGCCTCGGGGCGGGACAATGGCAAGGTCGCGCCAGGCTCAGCGCGCCACCGCCTGCATCACCTCGCGCACGGTCGCCGGGGCGACGCCGCGCAGCTCGAGGTAGGCGAACACCCGGCGCCACCAGTCGTAGAGGCCGTCGAGATCGTCCTCGCTGCGGACGTAGGGCGTGTGGCCCGGGCGCAGCGATGGGCTGTGGAACGAGAACACCAGCAGCGGCAGGCCGTCGTCGAGCGCGATGTCGATCCCGCGGATCGCCTCGTCGACGCTGACTCCTTCGGGCGTCAGCGGGATGCGCTCGAGCAGCCCCATCCGCGCGAGCAGCCCGCGCAGCGCGGGCACGCGCCACATCGCCGGGTAGAGCCATTCGCCCTGCCGGCGCAGCAGGCCCCAGAACACCGTGGTCAGCGGCAGCTCGAGCAGCCGTTTCTCGTCGTCGAGCCAGTAAGGCACCAGCGGATGATGGCGGAAGTTGGGACCGCCGACCGCGCTGTAGTCGAACCGGGCGCGCACCGAGCTGTCGATCGCCACCCCACCCTCGAGCAGCATGGCCGGCGAGTTCGGCCCGACGCCGTAGCGCCCGGCACGATAGCTCGCCGGCGACACCGCGAAGTTGCGTTCGATCTCGTCGCGCAAGTTGCGGAACTTGGCGTGTTCGAGCTCGCGCGGCAGGTTGCCGGCGAACGAGTTGTACGGCGTCACCTCTTCGTCGAACGGCGGATTGACCCACGGGTGGAGCTGGATGCCGATCTCGGCCTTGCCCGTTGCGAGCGGTTCGCGAAGGATCTCGGCCGCCCGCGGCGAGCGCGCCACCGGCCAGTCGACCAGGTAGAGCGGGACGACCCCCTCGTTCTCGCAGAACTGCTGGAACTTCGCCAGCCGCGGGACATGGTCGAGCCCGTGCCCATCGCGGGTCAGCGGCTTGTCCCAGTCGAACTCCTCCTCGGTATCGACCGTAAGCAGGAATCGCTGGCCGAAGGCGGGAGCGAAGCGCGCCAGCGCCGCGCGTGGCGGCGGATCGGCCAACGATCGCATCGCCTCCATTTCCCTTTCCTTTTCAGGCGGCTGGCGGGCCGCCTCTGCCCAGTTGCGCGACGGTATGGGCCCCCGGGGAGGCGGTCAAGACCGGCAGCGCGAGCCGCAGCGTGTCGTCGACCCGCGCAAGCGAGCCACCGGCCGCGGCTGCCTCGGCTCGGGCGAGGCGCAACGTGAAGCCGGTGCCGAACATCCCGGCCGACAGCGCGCGCTGCTGGGCCGGCGCGGTCGCCGCGAACAAGTCGCCGTCGTCGAGCAGCGCGGCGGGAAGGTCGGCGACGAGAGTGAGTTCGGTTCCGTCGCTCGTCAGCACGAGGTCGATCACTTCGCCCGGAGCGAGCGCGCCGGCGAGCGTCGCCAGCAGGCGCCAGGCGAGCTGCCGCGCGTCGCTCTCGCTAAGCCCGACGGCGAAGGATTCGCTGTGCGTGGCGAGCTCGATGCGCGCGCTGCGCGGGCGCAGCACGCCTTCGACGCGGCGCAGGATGTCGGTCACCGCCTCGTCCCATTGCGAGCGTCCCGGTTCGAGCACCGCCGCGCCGGTCTCGAGCCGGGCAAGCCGGTCGATCTCGTCGAACCCGGCAAGCAGCCGGGCGGCGTCGACCGCCACGGCGGCGGCGAGCGCGCGGTATTCGTTGGGCGCGGGCCCGTAGAGCTGCTGCTGGATCAGCTCGGCGAAACCCTGGATCGCGCCGACCGGGGTGCGCAGCTCGTGCAGCAGCTGGCGCATCCGGTCGCTGCCGCCGGGAGCCGGGCGCGGCCGCGGCGGGGCCGGCGACGGCCGGCGCATGCGGCCCTCGTAGCCGGCGAAGCGGCCCTGCGCGAACACCGGTGCGGCGTCGATCCGCCAGGTGCCGGCGATGTCGGGCGACCCGGCCAGGCGTACAAGGCTGCCGCGCAACGGCACGCGGCGCTGGAAGCTACGCGCCGAAGCATCGTCGAGCAGCGCGACTGCGCCGGGGCGCGGCGGGCCGAGGGTGAGGCCGACGACGAGCGGCGCCATCGCCGGGTCGGCCCAGGTCACGGTGCCGTAGGCATCGGTGGCGAAGTCGAAGCCGCGGGTGCGCTGGACCGGGTCCGCCTCGCGCGTATCGCCGAGCGGCAGGCGCGGGGCCGTGCCGCCTTCGCGCCGCGCGCGCTGGAACGCCTCGATCCGCCGGACGAGCGCACCGATACCCGCTTCGGCGTCGGCGGGCAGCTCGGGTTCGGGGTCCGGCGGCGCGGTCCGCGGGCTGCCCGCCGGCTCGGGCAGCACGAGATCCTTGACCCCGAGCCGCTCGAGCACCTGGCGCGCGCTGAACGGCAAGTCGCGCCGGTGGCGCAGGAACCCGCGCGCGGTCATCGGCAGCCGCGGGATCAGGTAGAGCCAGTCGCTCTCGGCGAGTTGCGCCGTGGCCATCGCCGCGGCCGCTGCCTGCGGGTCGCTTTCGGCGAGCCAGGCGACCAGCGCGGGATTGCGCAGCCGCAGGCCGGGCGCGCGCAGGATCGCCGACTGCACGGTCGAGGGCAGCTCGCCGGCGAGCTCGGCGAGGCGGTCGTAGGCGACCTCGACCAGCACGCTCGCGGTGCCCGGCGGCATCGAGCCGAGCAGGTCGAGCAGCTGGCGGTACTGCGTGCGCGCAGCCGCCTCGCTCCGCGCGCCGTAGCGCAGCACGGTGGCGAGACGGTCGTCGAACAGCATCGAATCTCCGGCAGTTGCGGCCCACGGGCGCACTTGCCCGCAGGCTGGCAATAGCCGTTGTGAGAAAGTGCGGAACGGGGTCGCGAAGGTGCGTTGCAAAGCGGGACAATTGCCGCCATAAACAATAATATTTCGAGATAAGCCCAAGCGGGCAGCGCTAAATTACAACGGCGGGGAATTGCCATGGCGACGCTCGACAGCATCGATCGCATGTTGCTCGCTGAGCTGCAGGAAGAAGGGCGCGTAACCAACGTCGACTTGGCCAAGCGCGTCGGCCTGACCGCGCCGCCATGCCTGCGCCGCGTGCGCGCGCTCGAAGAGGCCGGGGTGATCAAGGGTTATCACGCCGAGCTCGACGCTTCGAAGCTCGGCTTCGCGATCACCGTGTTCGCGATGGTCAGCCTCAAGAGCCAGGCCGAGGAAGACCTGCGCGGGTTCGAGAACCACATCAAGGGCCTGCCCGAGGTCCGCGAGTGTCACATGCTCAACGGCGAGATCGACTTCATCCTCAAGATCGTGAGCAAGGACCTGCAGAGCTTCCAGGAGTTCCTCACCAGCAAGCTCACCCCGGCGCCGAACGTCGCCAGCGTCAAGACCTCGCTGACCATCCGCACGGCCAAGAACGAGCCAGGCGTGCCGCTCGACTGAAGAGACGCAGCGCCGTTTGCGCGCGGTCAAAGCCCGATTGCCGCCGATGCCCTAGTCCCGACCATGGCCGGGATGCGGGAAGGGGCGCTCCGCCCGGCCGGGACAGGAGCACATGATGCATACGAGGTATTTGCTTGTCGCGCTCGCGGGTGGCGCGGCGCTCGCCGGCGGGACGGCGCTGGCGCACCATTCGTTCTCGCAGGAATTCGATTCGACCAAGCCGATGACCCTGCAGGGCAAGGTGGTGAAGTTCGAGTGGGTCAACCCGCACTCGTGGATCCACATCGACGTGGTCAACGCGCGCACCGGCGCGCACCAGACCTGGCGCGTCGAGGGCGGGGCGCCGAGCGCGCTGCTGCGGCGCGGGTGGAACCGCAACTCGTTGCCGGCGGGCACCAGCATCAGCGTCAATGGCTTCGCCTCGCGCGATGGCGACACGCGGGCCAGCGCGTCGGAGATCACCTTCCCCGACGGGCGCCAGCTTTCGCTCGGCAACCCGGCGACCGAGGCGGTCCAGGCGGCAGCACGACGCGCGAACCGCCAGTAACTGCGGGGAAAGTGCTGGTGGCGAGCCGGAGGCCCGGCGGTCAACTCTTGGCCGCCGGGCCGTTGCGGTGCTAGCTACGGCGCAGAAGCCGTGCTGGAGAGGGTCGGGATGGATTTGCGTTTGGCGTTGGCCGTTGTGGCGGGCGTGTGCCTGGCGGCGCCTGCCGCGCAGGCGCACCATTCGTTCGCCGTCTATTTCGATCCGGCGAAGAACGTGACCGTCACCGGCAAGGTGACCGCGTTCCGTTTCACCAATCCGCACGGGATGATCGCGCTCGACGTGACCGGTGCCGACGGCAAGGTCACCGAGTGGCGCGCCGAGACCAACGCCCCGGTGGTGCTGGTCCGGCGCGGCTGGACCAAGGACATCGTCAAGCCCGGCGACACGATCACCATCGAGGGCTGGGCGTCGCGCGACGGGCGACCGTACATGCGCCTGCGCCGCGCGCTCGACAGCAACGGGCGGCTGATCGGCACGGCGCCGTTCGGCACGACGGACGCCGGCTGATGCGGCTCGCGCTTGCTGCTGCCGCGCTGGTCGCGCTCGCCGCCCCGGCTGCGGCCGAACCCGACCTGACGGGCTTCTGGAACCTGTCGTTCGACACCTCGGATCCGCCGGCCGCGATGATGGCCGAGCTGCCGCCGAACACGGTGCTGGTCAAGGACACCGGCGTGGTCGAGTTCCCCGAGGACGAGTACGGCGGGCTCAAGCTCAAGCCCGATGCGCTCGCGCATGCCCAGGCGTGGAAGCCGGCCGACGAGATGACGCTGCAGCGCGTGTGCCTGCCGCCGTCGATCGTCTACGCGGTCCAGGGCCCGTTCCCGTTCGAGGTCTACCAGACGCCGCAGCTGATCGTGCTCAAGTACGAATACTTCGACCAGACCCGGCTGGTGTTCATGGACGGCCGCGGCCATCCGCCGGCCGATGCGCCGCATTCGAAAATGGGCCATTCGATCGGGCATTGGGACGGCGACGAGCTGGTCATCGACACGACCCACATCGCGCCTTCGACGATCACCAACAACGGGCTCGACCACAGCGGGTCGATTCACATGGTCGAGCGTTACAGGCTCAGCGCCGACGGCAAGCGCCTGATGGCGACCCAGTGGTTCGAGGATCCCGAAGTGCTCGACAACAACGGTGTGCGGTTCATCCAGTGGGACAAGCACGACGGGCAATACGTGATGCCCTACGAGTGCGACCCCTCGTTCGCGCTCGAGTACCAGCAGGCGGGCGAGGGCGGGCAATGACGCGCGCCGCGCACGGCAAGGAAGAGCCGGCGCGGTTGCAGCCGGGCACCCTCTCGGCGCGGGCAGACCGGCTGTTCACCCGGATCGCGTCGCATATCGCCTGGCTGGCGGGACGTCCGGCCACGTTCCTGCTGGCGATAACGATCATTGTCGTTTGGGCGGTGAGCGGACCGTTGTTCAAGTTCTCCGACACCTGGCAGCTGGTGATCAACACCGGGACGACGATCGTCACCTTCCTGATGGTGTTCCTGATCCAGAACTCGCAGAACCGCGACGCGGCGGCGATGCAGGCCAAGCTCGACGAGCTGATCCGCGCGCTCGAGAAGGCGCGCGGCCAGTTCATCGGCATCGAGCACCTGACCGACGCGCAGATCGAGGAGAT
>CBHWED010000218.1:0-5756 GCA_966112795.1 uncultured bacterium | reverse complement strand
GCTGGAGAGCGGCGTCCTTCTCGACGTACTTCTGGTATTCGTCGAGCGTGGTCGCCCCGATGCAGTGCAGCTCGCCGCGCGCAAGCGCGGGCTTCAGGAGGTTCGAGGCGTCCATCGAGCCTTCCGAAGCACCCGCGCCGATCAGCGTGTGCATCTCGTCGATGAACAGGATGATGTCGCCCTCGGCGCCCTTGACCTCGTCGAGCACCGACTTGAGCCGCTCTTCGAACTCGCCGCGGTACTTCGCCCCGGCGATCAGCGCGCCCATGTCGAGCGACATGAGCTTGCGGTCCTTGAGGCTGTCGGGAACGTCGCGATTGGCGATGCGCAGCGCGAGGCCTTCGACCACCGCGGTCTTGCCGGTGCCCGGCTCGCCGATCAGCACCGGGTTGTTCTTGGTCCGCCGGGCGAGGATCTGGATCGTGCGGCGGATCTCCTCGTCGCGGCCGATCACCGGATCGAGCTTGCCCGCCCGCGCCGCCTCGGTCAGGTCGCGGGCATACTTCTTCATTGCGTCGTAGGCGTTCTCGGCGCTCGCCGAGTGCGCCTCGCGCCCGCCGCGCAACTGGACGATCGCTTCGTTGAGTTTCTCCGGCGTCACGCCCGCCGCCTTGAGCGCTTGCCCGGCCGCAGTGGTCGTCGCCAGCGTCAGCGCCAGCAGCATGCGCTCAACGGTCACGTAGCTGTCGCCCGCGCGGTCGGCGACCTGCTCGGCCTGGTCGAGCACGCGCACGAGATCGGTATCGAGACCCGGCGCAGCGCCGGCGCCCGAGCCCGAGACGCCGGGAATCTTGGCCAGCGCCGCGTCGACCCGGTCGACCGCCGCCTTGGCGTCGCCGCCGGCGCGCTGGATCAGTCCGGAGGCCATCCCCTCGTTGTCCTCGAGCAGCGCCTTGAGCAGGTGCTCGGGAGTAATCCTCTGGTGATTGAGCCGCACGGCAACGGTCTGCGCCGCCTGCAGAAACCCTTTTGCGCGATCGGTAAACTTCTCGAGATTCATGGATAGCCCCTCGGATCCTTATGCGCGTTTGAGATGGGTGTAGCGTCGCAACGCACAAGGGGAAGCAGCCACCGCTGGCGGTCGTTCCCGACACACCGCACCTGTGGATAACATCTCCCTGACCCGGTTCTGTCGCGCACCTGAAACATAGCTCAAGCATTACCGCTCGCCATGGCATCACGAGCGACAACCGCCGGAATGGCGACCGAAGGTGTGGCGGCGGCCTACGACCGTTGGGCACCGATCTACGACATGGTCTTCGGCAAGGTGTTCACCACCGGTCGCCGGGAATCGATCGAGGCGGCCGAGAAGGTCGGCGGGCGCGTGCTCGAGGTCGGTGTCGGCACCGGCATCTCGTTGCCGCAATACAGCCGCGACATACGCCTCGTGGGCGTCGACATCGCCGAGGCCATGCTCAAGAAGGCCTGCGAGCGCGTGCGCCGCCTCGGGCTCGACAACGTCGAGAAGATCGCGGTGATGGACGCCGAGGCGCTCGACCTGCCCGACAACAGCTTCGACGTCGTCGTCGCACAATACGTCGTGACCGCGGTGCCCAATCCCGAGGCCGCGCTCGACGAGTTCGTGCGCGTGGTCCGCCCGGGCGGCGAGATCGTCATCACCACCCGCATCGGCGCCGGCAAGGGCCTGCGCGGCGGGATCGAGAAGACGCTGATGCCGATCACCAGCAAGCTCGGCTGGCGCACCGAATTCCCGTGGGAACGCTACGAGGCCTGGGCCGCCGCCAACGGGCGGGTCGAGCTGGCCGAGAACCGGCCGCTGCCGCCGCTCGGGCACTTCTCGCTGGTTCGCTACAGGAAGAAGCCGGGCTGACATCGCATCCCGGGGGTCTGGATTACAGGGACGGAGTTGAAGTCATGGGCCGATTTCGCGAGCAGCTCGCCGAGCAGCGCTGGGACGATCATCGCTACTACCACCACAGCACGGTCAACCAGAGCCTGCACTTCGTCAGCGCGACGACGTTCGTGATCTCGTACCTGCTCGCGTGGAACTTCCCGTGGCTGGCCGCGCTGCTCGGCTGGGGCGTGTCGATGACCAGCCGCCAGGCGGGCCACTTCTTCTTCGAGCCCAAGGGCTACGACCACGTCAACCAGGCGACCCACGAGCACAAGGAAGAGATCAAGGTCGGCTACAACCTCGCGCGCAAGGTCGTGCTGATGGGGCTGTGGGCGCTGAGCCCGATCCCGCTGCTGCTCGACCCCTCGCTGTTCGGGATCTTCACCCCGCATACGACCTGGCTCGGCTTCTTCCAGCACTTGGGCGAGATGTGGCTGGTGATCGGGATCGGCGGGCTGCTGTTCCGCACCGTGCAGCTGTTCTTCATCCGCGACGTCGAGACCGGGCTCGTGTGGGCGACCAAGATCCTCACCGACCCGTTCCACGACATGAAGCTCTACCATGCTGCGCCGGCCAGGCTGGCCAAACAGGCGATCGCCTGGCGCCCGGCGCGAGGGTAATTCGTTTTCCCCCTCCCCGGCGGGGAGGGGGTTAGGGGGTGGGGGAGCGAGGCCGACAGGCCTCGCGTCAACGCCAACGTTGGAGCACCACCACCCAGCCTCCCCCTCAAGGGGGAGGGGCAGGAGCACTCCAGCGTTGTCAGCTTTGCCCTTTTCGATGCGCCCACATCTCGCGCAGCACGCGTCGGCGGAGAGCCTTGTTTTCGGTGCCCTCGGCACACCAGGTCCAGCCGTCGGCCTGCATGGCCTTGGCCGCAGCGACGTAGCGATCCGCCACCTCGGCAAACTCCGCATCGCCGTAGGCCAGGCTGAAGATGAACCGCCCGGTGCCGATCCAGCCGAGCGCCAGCCCCTCGGCGCGCAGGTAGTACTGGAACATCCAGTTGTAGCGCGAGGGCACAGTGTAGTCGGTGCTCCACACGGTGCCGAGATTGGCCACCCGCGGGCTCAGCCCTTCGGCCTCGAGCCGCGCGTTGAGCGCCGCGGCGCGGCCGTTCCACAATTCATCGCCCCCGTCGTACAGCGCCTGCCCTTCGGGAGTCTCGATATGCCGCAGGAACGCGTCCATCGCGCCCATCACGTAAGGGTGCGAGTTGAACGTGCCGCGGGCGAAGCAGATGTCGGCCGGCCGGTCGTCTCGATAGCGCTTCATCAGGTCGGCCCGGCCGCACAGCACGCCGACCGGCAGCCCGCCGCCGAGCGTCTTGCCGTACGTCACCAAGTCGGGCTGGATGTCGAAATACTCGCATGCCCCTTTCGCGGCGAGGCGGAAGCCGGTGAACACCTCGTCGACGATCAGCACGATGCCGGCCCTGGTGCAGGTCTCGCGCAGCCGCTTGAGCCACGCGGTGTAGGCCTCGCGATCGACCCCGGCGCTGCGGCTCGAGTCCACCAGCGTGTTGTCGCTCGGCGCGCTCTTGTTGACGTGCATCGCCTGCAGCGGATTGACCAGCACGCAGGCGATGTTCTTGCGCGTGGCCAACACCTTGAGCGTGGCCTCGCTCATGTCGGCGAGCGTGTAGGTGCTGTCGGCCGGGATCGGATTGCCGATCCCCGGCTGCACGTCGCCCCACCAGCCGTGGTAAGCGCCGGCGAAGCGCACGAGGTGGGTGCGCTTGGTATGGTAGCGCGCCAGACGCACGGCCTGCATCACGGCCTCGGTGCCGCTCATGTGGAAGCTGACCGCGTCGAGCCCGCTGATCGCCTTCAGGCGGCGCACATTGTCCGCGGTCACCGGGTGCAGCCCGCCGAGCAGCGGGCCGAGATCGGCGATCGTCGCGGCGCCCTCCGCGATCAGCGCCTTGTAGGCATCGGTGCCGAGCAAGTTGACACCGTACGAGCCCGTCAGGTCGTAGAACCGGTTGCCGTCGAGGTCGGTCAGCATGACGCCGTCCGAGGCCTCGTAGAAGCTTCCCGACGGCAGGCCCTCGCGCACCGTCCGGCTGAACTGGAACGGCACCCGGTAGCGCCCGGTAAAAGCGATGTCGGGAATGCTGTCGCGCACTTCGGCGGTCAGCGCCGCAGTCTTCGCATAGCGCTGCTTGTAGAGCGCCGAGAGCCGCTCGAATCCCGCCTTTCGCGCCGCAACGACCTCGGCCGGCGCGTCGTCGGCGGCGAAGAATGCATCGCCGGTGAACTCGTAGAACGGGATCAGCCCGGCCATCCGCTTGGCCATGCGCACGTGGCCCGCCGGCCCCTTGGCCTTGGCCCGCGACAGCCGCAGCCGGCGCGCGCCCTTGCCCGCCGCCCACACCGCCACGGCGGCCCCCGCGAGACCCGCCAGCCAGGTTTCCTCCGCCATTCCCGTCCCTTCTCGTTGCGAGCCCCCCGATGAGCGCGCGTGCTTCCCTTCGGACAGTTTTGGGTCAGGGACATGTCAACTTCCTGCTCACCAACCGCATCCCGCGCCACGCGCTGACCCGGTTCATGGGCTGGTTCAGCAAGGTCGAGCTGCCCCCCGTACGCGCCGCCTCGATCGCGCTGTGGCGGCTGCTCTGCGACGTCGACATGAGTGACGCGAAGGACACCCGCTTCGCCTCGCTCCACGCCGCCTTCATCCGCGAGCTGCGTCCGGGCGCGCGCACCGTCGATTCCGATCCGGCGGTGATCGCCAGCCCGTGCGACGCCCTCGTCGGCGCCTTCGGCCGGATCGCGGCGGGGACAGCCCTCCAGGTCAAGGGCATGCCCTACCCGATCGCCGACCTGCTCGGCTCGGCCGAGGAAGCGGCCCTGTTCGAAGGCGGCTGGTACGTCACGCTGCGGCTGACCGCGGGCATGTACCACCGCTTCCACGCCCCGCACGATCTCACCGTCGAGCAGTTGCGCTACATCTCGGGCGACACCTGGAACGTGAACCCGCCCGCGCTTCGCCGCGTCGAGCGCCTGTTCTGCAAGAACGAGCGCGCGCCGCTCACCGTGCGGATCGAGGCCAGCGGCAGCCGCCTCGTGCTGGTCCCCGTGGCCGCGGTGCTGGTCGCGAGCATCCGCCTGCCGTGGCTCGACGCCGAGGCCAGCGTCCGCAGCAAGGGCGAACGCGTGGTCCATCCGGCCACCCGCTTCGCCAAGGGCGAGGAAATGGGCTGGTTCGAGCACGGCTCGACCATCGTGGTCCTTGCTCCGCCCGATCACGTCCCGGTCGCCGGTCTGGCCGAAGGCCGGGGCATCCGGATGGGCGAAGCGCTCATGCGGCTCGACCAACCGCCGACTCCCTAGCTATCCTGCTGCGCCCGGCGTGCTATTCGGATCGGATGAAACCATTCCGTCTCGTCGCCTCCGCGGTCGCCCTTTCCCTCACTGCCAGCGCTCTCACTGCCAGCATCCCGGTCCAGGCCCAGCAGGCCGAACCCGCGCCGCTGTCCGCGCTCGTCTCGGAAGTCGACATCCCGTACGAGACGTTCACGCTCCCGAACGGCCTGACCACGATCGTCCACACCGATCGCAAGTCGCCGATCGTCGGGGTGACGATCTATTACCGCGTCGGCTCGAAGAACGAGCCGCGCGGCCGCACGGGCTTCGCGCACCTGTTCGAGCACCTGATGTTCGGGGGCAGCGAGAACGTCGAGAACTTCGACGTGCCGCTCGAGGCCGCCGGCTCGACCAGCACCAACGGCTCGACCTGGTTCGACCGTACCAACTACATCGAGACCGTGCCGACCGGCGCGCTCGATCTCGCGCTGTTCATGGAAAGCGACCGCATGGGCCACCTGCTCGGCGCGGTCACGCAGGACAAGCTCGATAAGCAGCGCGGCGTGGTCCAGAACGAGAAGCGCCAGGGCGACAAC
>CBHWED010000217.1:0-5801 GCA_966112795.1 uncultured bacterium | reverse complement strand
TCGGCGGCGGTGCCGAGCGTGGATTCGGTGATGCCGTTGCTCAGCGTGCCCGGCTGCAGCAGGTGCGCATTCCACCAGGCGAGCGCCCGGTGGCCGAACACCGGGATCCCGCCGAGCCAGTCGGGCGGAGCGACACCGGAGGTTTGGGCCTTTGCCAGCCAGTCGAGCAGCGCCTGGCCCTGGAATGCGCCTTCGACGAGCAGCACGGTCAGCGGCAGCACCACCGCCAGCGCGATCGTGAGCGTGACGCCGAGCGGCGCGAGCAAGCGGGCGCGCCACGGTCCGCCCGACCCCGTCCAGCGCTGGTTGAGCGGCCACAGCGCGACCGCGAGGATCACCCCGAACGCGAGCGGCAGCAGGAACGCCTGCGCGGTCCACAGCGCCAGCACGAGCATGGTCCAGAGCAGGACGTGGCGGCCGGTAACATGCATGCGCGGCACCTCGGCAGGGCGGATCGCGCCGATGTTAGGCAACCGCGGGCGGCAACACTACCGATTTGGCGATCCCGCCGACGGTTGACGCGGGGCCTCGACCGGTGGCAAGCGGCATGCCGCATGCGGGTATAGCATAGTGGTAATGCACTAGCCTTCCAAGCTAGCTAGGCGGGTTCGATTCCCGCTACCCGCTCCAGCCTCGCGTCAGGCCACGGCCGGCTCGAGCACGCGGATCGTCCCCGCGCCGGCGTCGATCTCGACGGCCACCCCCACGGGCAAGCTCAACTGGTCGGCGACATGGCCGATGTTCGCGCCGCCGAAGGCCGGAACGCCGAGCGGCGAGAGATATTGCTCGAGCAGCTGCGGCACGGTGAAGCCGCTGTAGTCGGGCACCCCGGCCGTGCAGCGCGAGCACTGGCCGAAGACCACGCCTCCCGCCTTGCCGAGGATGCCCGACAGCGCGAGCTGGCTCAGCATCCGGTCGATCCGGTACTCGGCCTCGCCGACGTCCTCGAGGAACAGGATCGCGCCGTCGAAGTCGGGTAGCCACGGCGTGCCGACGAGCGCGCTGAGCACCGATAGGTTGCCACCCAGCAGCCGGCCGCGCGCCGTGCCCGGCCGCACCGTGGCGAAGCCCAGCCGCCCCGGCGCTGCGGAATCCGAACTCTCGGGCAAGCCGAGCACCGGCGTGTCGCCCGCGAAGGCGAGCCGCCAAAAGCTCTCCCAGCTCGTCCGCGCCCAGGTGTTCGCCGCGTTGGGCGCGTGGATGCTCGGAAAGCCCGCGCGCGCGGCGAACCCAAGGTGGAGCGCTGTCACGTCGCTGAAGCCGACCAGCAGCTTCGGATGGGCGCGGATCAGCTCCCAGTCGAGCAGCGGCAGCAGTCGCGCGCATCCCCATCCGCCGCGCACCGCGAACACCGCCTTGATCTCGTCGTCGGCGAACATCGCGTTGACGTCGGCCGCGCGTTGCTCGTCGGTGCCGGCGAGGTAGCCGAACCGCGTCCCGACGTGCGGCGCGACCCTGGGCACCAGTCCCATCCCGCCGATGGTGTACTTCACCGCCTCGATCTGCGTTTCGCCATCGCTGAAGCCCGCGGGCTCGATCAGGCCGACGGTGTCGCCCGGCTGCAACCGCGGTGGCCTGCGCGAGACCGGTCCTGCCGCCGGCGCCGGGCCGAGCGCGAGCGCCGCCGCCAGCCCGCCGATGCTTCCGATCGCCGCTCGCCTGCTCAGCATCGCCCGCCCATAGCACCGGCGCGCCCGCAGGCCATCAGTGGAACGTCGCTGTCTCCGCCTGCGCGACCACTGGCGCCCGCGCTGCCGAAAGCGCGAACAGGCACAGCAGCGCGTAGCACGCGGCCGGCGCCACCAGCGCGGTGACGTAGCCCGCCTGATCCGCCAGCGCCCCGACCAGCAGCGGCACGAACGCCCCGCCGACGATCGCCGTGCACAGCAGCCCCGAAGTCGCCTCGGCGCTCGCGCTCGAACGCTCGAGCGTCAGCGTGAAGATCACCGGGAACATGATCGAGTTGAACAGCCCGATCATGAGCGCGACGAACCCGGCCGAGACCCCGCCGACGCCGACCACGTAGAGGCACATCGCGCAGGCCACCGCGGTGAACAGCGCGAGCAGCCGTGCCGCGTTGCACCAGGCCAGCAAGGCCGAGCCGACGGCGCGCCCGACCATCGCCCCGAGCCAGTAGAACGCGACCGCCTTGCCGGCTTCCTGCAGGCTCACCCCCGGCACGCCGTCGCTGCCCATCGCGCGCCCGAGCAGCGGCACTCGGAACGGCGCGTCCGACTGTCCCCAGATCGCATCCGAATTGAGGAACAGCGCCATCTGCGAGCCGATCGCCACTTCGGCGCCGACGTAGAGGAAGATCGCCGCGCCGCCGAGCAGCGCCCAGCGCGAGGCGAAGGCCTCGCCGATCAGCGTGGCGATGCCCTTTCCGCCCGGCGGCGCCGGGGCCGCCGCGGCCACCGTGCGCCGGCTCAGCCAGAAGAACGCCAGCAGCAGCACGATCAGCCCGGCGATCCAGAAATAGGCGCGGTCGATCCCGGCCAGCGCCGCCGCGCGCACCTCGCGCGTGACCACGGTCCCTTCCTTGACCTCGACCCCCTCGAGGAACAGCGCCGCGCCGAGCAGCGGGCCGAGGAAGGTCCCGAGGCTGTTGAAGGTCTGCGACAGCGTCAGCCGGAAGTGGCTCCCCTTCGGCTCGCCGAGCGCCGCCGCCAGCGGGTTCGCCGCGACCTGCAGCACGGTGATCCCGCTCGCCAGCACGAACAGTCCGAGCAGCACCAGCGAATAGACCGCGAGGTTCGCCGCGCCGAGCATGATCAGGCAGGCCACCGCCATCATCCCGAGCGCGAGCAGGATCGTCGGCACCGCGCGCAGCCGCCCAAGCAGCACCGCCGCCGGGAACGAGACCACGCCATAGGCGATGAAGAACGCGAACGCCGAAAGCTGCGCCTGCAGGTTGGTCAGCGTGAAGATGCCCTTCACCGCGGCCACCAGCGGGTCGATCAGCGAGGTGATGAACCCCCAGGCGAAGAACAGCGTGGTCACCGCGACGAACGCCGCGCGCACCGTGGGTTTGCTCATCCGGATCCCTCCCCCGTTTCGGGCGGTTGTCCCTGCCCGGGGGCGTCGCTGTCAAGCTGGTTAGCGCCAGCCTAACGGCGCCCGACGAAGCGCTTGACGCGCGCCCGCGAGAGGCGCACGCACTATCGCGAACCTGGGGAGTCCGGGTTCCCAACATACCATCGAGGGAGTCTCGATCATGGCTAGCAAAGCCGATTTCGGCGTCTTCATCGGACGCTTCCAGCCGCTTCACCTCGGCCACGAACACACCATCCGCCACGCCCTGAGCAAAGTCGACCGGCTGATCGTGCTGGTCGGTTCGGCCAATATCGCGCGCAACCCGCGCAACCCGTTCACTTACGACGAGCGGGTGGCGATGCTGCGCTCGGCGTTCCGGCTCGACATGGCCGAAGGCCGGTTGATCGCCGAGCCGCTCAACGATCACCTCTATTCGGACACCGCCTGGGTCACCGAGGTCCAGCGGCGGGTCAACGCGATCATCCTCGACGCCGGCAACCACCACGGCCTGCGCAACGCGCCGCTGAAGGACTTCCGCGTCGCGCTGACCGGCTACGGCAGCGACGCCTCGTCGTACTACCTCAAGCTGTTTCCCGAATGGGACAACATCCAGGTCGACAGTCCCTACGCGACGTTCCACGCGACCGACATCCGCGCGCGCTTCTTCCAGCGCCTGCCCGAGGTCCCGGCCTCGGCCTTGTCGAACGGCGTCGTCGCCCAGCTCGACGAGTTCAAGCGCACGCCGCCGTTCCGCGACCTGCTCGAGGAGACCGAGTACCTCGCCGATTACCCGAAGCAGTGGGGCAACGGCCCGTTCGTCACCGCCGACGCGGTGGTGATCCAGTCGGGCCACATCCTGCTGGTCGAGCGCGGCGCGCTGCCCGGCAAGGGCCTGCTCGCGCTGCCCGGCGGGTTCGTCGACCGCCACGAGCGCATCCGCGACGCCGCGGTGCGCGAGCTTCGCGAGGAGACCGGGATCGCCGACGCCAAGGGACAGATCCCGCCGGCGATGCTGGCGAGCTTCATCGAGGACAGCGCGACGCGCGTGTTCGACGCGCCCAACCGCTCGCTGCGCGGGCGGATCATCACCCACGCGTTCCTGTTCCGCCTGCCCGAACGGCGCCAGCTGTTCACGGTCAAGGGCGGCGACGATGCCGCGCACGCGCAATGGCACCGTCTCGGCGACCTCAGGCCCGAGATGTTCTTCGAAGATCACTGGTCGATCATCGAGCAGATGGCCGACCTTTGATGCCGCGGCGGGGGAGCCCCGCCCGGTCCATCCCAGCATGTGAGGAGCTCACAGCATGACCAACCTGATCCTGGCGACCGACAGCTACAAACACAGCCACTTCCTGCAGTACCCGCCCGAAGCGCGCGTGATCGCTGCGTACGGCGAAAGCCGCCCGAACCCCTTCTCGAACGAGGTGCTGTTCCTCGGCCTGCAGCCCTACCTGCTCGACTACCTCGCGCGCCCGGTGACCGCCGGCGATATCGACGAGGCCGAGGCGATCTGCGCCGCGCACGGCGTGCCGTTCAACCGCGCCGGGTGGCAGGCGATCGTCGCCGACCACGGCGGCTTCCTGCCGCTCGAGATCGCAGCGCTGCCCGAAGGCACCGTGGCACCGACCGGGGTGCCGCTGTTCCAGGTCGCCAACACCGACGAGCGCATGCCGTGGCTGACGACCTTCGTCGAAACCGCACTGCTGCGCGCGGTGTGGTACGCGACGACGGTCGGCACGCTGAGCCGCAAGTGCAAGACGATCATCGCCGCCGGGCTCGACAAGACCTCGGACAACGCGGCCGCGCAGCTGCCGTTCAAGCTGCACGACTTCGGCGCGCGCGGGGTCAGCTCGGGCGAGAGCGCCGGGCTCGGCGCGCTCGCGCACCTGGTCAACTTCTCGGGCACCGACACGCTCGAGGGAATCCTCGCGGCGCGGCGCTACTACGGCGCCGACATGCCCGGGTTCTCGATCCCGGCCGCCGAGCACAGCACGATGACCGCCTGGGGCCGCGCGCGCGAGGAAGCGGCTTACGCCAACATGCTCGACCGGTTCGATGGCGAAGGGGCCTTGGTCGCGGTGGTCTCGGACAGCTACGATCTCGACAACGCGGTCGAGCACATCTGGGGCGAGCACCTGCGCGGGCGCGTTCAGGCGCGCAAGGGCACGCTCGTCGTCCGGCCCGACAGCGGCGATCCGGTCGAGACCCCGGCGCGCACGCTGGCGCGGCTGTGGGAAGCCTTCGGGGGGACCGTCAATTCGAAGGGCTATCGCGTGCTCGACCCGCACGTGCGGGTGATCCAGGGCGACGGGATGAACGTCGAGAGCATCGAGCGGCTCGTCGGGCGGCTCGTGGTCGACGGCTTCGCGATCGACAACATCGCTTTCGGCATGGGTGGCGGGCTGCTGCAGCAGGTCAACCGCGACACGCTGCGGTTCGCGATGAAGGCCAACGCGATGCGCGACGCCGACGGCCTGTGGCACGACGTCTCTAAGCGCCCGGCGACGGACCTGGGCAAGGCGAGCAAGGCCGGGCGTCAGGCGGTGGTCGAGGAAGGCGGCCGCCTCGTGGCGCGGCGCCGGGACGAGGTCGAGCCCGAGCGCGACTTGCTCAAGCCGGTCTGGCGCAACGGCGAGCTGCTCGTCCGCCACAGCTTCGACGACCTGCGGAAAAGGGCCTGGTAGCCGGAATCTCGCATCGTCACCGGGCAAATTCCCTCCCCCTTGAGGGGGAGGGTAGGGTGGGGGTGTTCGGCGCCAGCGTCGACG
>CBHWED010000216.1:0-5837 GCA_966112795.1 uncultured bacterium | reverse complement strand
CGCGGCACCGACATCCAGCTCGGCGGCAACGTCGAGTTCCGCGTCGACGACGAGCTCAAGGACCTCGAGGAGGGCCCCAAGCGCGACGCCGAGATCGCCCGGATCAAGGCCGAGGTCGCAGCCGAGCGCGAGCAGGTGCTCGCCGCCGGAGGCCTGTTCGTGCTCGGCACCGAGCGCCACGAGAGCCGCCGTATCGACAACCAGCTGCGCGGCCGCTCGGGCCGCCAGGGCGATCCGGGCCTCTCCCGCTTCTATCTGTGCCTCGAGGACGACCTGCTGCGCATCTTCGGGCCGGACACGCTGTTCGCCAAGATGATGAACTCGAACCTCGCAGACGGCGAGGCGATCGGTAGCAAGTGGCTGTCGAAGGCGATCGAGACCGCGCAGAAGAAGGTCGAGGCGCGCAACTACGAGGCGCGCAAGCAGGTCGTCGAATACGACAACGTGATGAACGACCAGCGCAAGGTGGTCTACGAGCAGCGCTCCGAGATCATGGATGCCGAGGCAGTCGACGATGTCGTGCTCGACATGCGTGTCGACACGCTCAACGCGATCGTCGGCACCGCGTGCCCTCCGGGCTCCTATCCCGAGCAGTGGAACGTCGCCGCGCTCAAGGAGCGTGTGCTCGAGGTCACCGGGATCGACGCGCCGATCGAGGCCTGGCTCGACGAGGACGCGGTCGAGCCCGAGCTCATCGAGGAACGCCTCGTCGCGATGGCCGAGCAGAAGATGGCCGAGAAGACCGCCGGGATCGATCCGGGAATGTGGCGCGACGTCGAGAAGGGCATCCTGCTCGATCGGCTCGACCACCACTGGAAGGAGCATCTCGCGACGCTCGACGCGCTGCGCCAGGTCGTGTTCCTGCGCGCCTATGCGCAGAAGCAGCCGATCAACGAGTACAAGCACGAGGCCTTCGGGCTGTTCGAGCGCATGCTCGAGATGATCCGCGAGGACGTCACCAAGGTGCTGATGACCGCGCAGTTCCGCGCGCCGCAGCCGCCGCCCGAGTTCAACCTGCCCGAGCTTCCCGACTTCCTTACCGGACACATCGACCCGACGTTCGGCGCCGAGGACGGCCCGCCTCCGGGACGCATGACCGGAGCGGAAGCGATCATGGGCTCGCTCGGCGGCGCGGCTGTGGGCACGATGGCGCGGCCCGAAGGCGATCCCTTCGCCGGCCAGGAGATCAGCCGCAACGCGCCGTGCCCGTGCGGTTCGGGGCAGAAGTACAAGCACTGCCACGGGGCTGCCTGATCCCCTCCCATGCGTGGGAGGGGGCTACTCCGTCGCCTCTTCCATCGCGTTTCCGGCCCGCCGGCGTACGCCGAGAAGGCGGCCGACGGCGGGAACCGAGCGGTCGGGTCGCCAGAAATAGACGCTACGCAAGTAGCCGAGATCGAAGCTGGTCAGCTCGGCCGGCTCGCGTTCGGCAGGTTCGAGATCGCTCTGCTCGTCGAACAGCGCGAGGATCGTCGCCATCGACTGCTCGCCGCTCGCCGGCCGGGTGTGGCTGAGCCCCCGCATGGTGGCGTAGTCGGCGAGCTGTAGGATCGACATTCCGAGAACGGCTTCGCGGTCGTAAACTATCAGCGCGAAGTCGATGTCCTTGCGGGTCGGCAGGAACATGCCGCGCCGCCCGGACAAATTCGGTATTTCGGGCTTTCCGCGGCGATACGACAACGGCGCGCCGTTCGACCATTTCGTCTCGACCACGTTCCACACGCGCACCGGCGCGTCGTCGGCGAGCAATTCGCCGCGTTCTTCCTCGGTCACGAGATCGAGCATCTTTGGATGCCTGCCGGTCAGCTCGGCGAGAAGCTCGCGGCCGTCGTCGGCGAAAGCGACGAGCAGGTTCGGCACGCAACGGCCGCGCGCGACGCGCAGCTTGAGCAGCGCGGCGTTGGCGCGGATGCGCGCGACCATCTCGCCGGCAAGCGCGTCATCGAGACCGACGACATCGGCGCAGAGCGGCGCGGTGAGGCGCGCCAGCGCTTCGTCGTACATCTTGCCTGGATCGAGCCGGCTGACCTCGAGCGCCTGGTCGAACACCTCGCGCCGCGGCGGCGGCTCGGTCGCGCCGGTCACGACGATGGGTTCGCCCGAATCTGGCGCCGGAGCCGGTTGGCCTTGGGCAAAGGCCGGCAACGCCGTGAAGGCGACGATCGCCGGCAGCCACCACGCGCTTCGACTCATCCCGCTCTCCCCGGCGGCAGCCCAGCTCTCGTGCGTGACTGCCCCAGGGAGCAGGGCCGATCAAGCGCGCCTTGCCTCAATCGTAACGCCTGTTAGGATCGCGCCGGGAACAGGGAGCCGGGAATGCAGATCACGCGCTTGCCGCTCCCTCGCTGCAGCGTCGGCGAGGGGCCGGTGTGGGATGAGGCGGAGGAGGCGCTGTACTACATCGACATCCTCGCGAAGCGGGTGTTTCGCTGGGACCCCGCTAGCGGCGATCACCGCCACTGGGACGTGCCCGACATCATCGGTTCGATGGCGTTGCGCGAACAGGGCGGCGCGGTGGTGGCGCTCGGCACCGGCATCCACACGCTCGATTTCGCGACCGGCGAAGTTGCACCGCTCGCCTTGCTCGACCCGCCCGATCCCGAGGTGCAGCTGGCCGACGGCAAGGTCGACCGGGCGGGGCGGTTCGTCTTCGGCTCCAGTCACCGGACGATGAAGGAGCCGCGCGGCGGGCTCTATTCGCTCGGCGTCGACGGCGCGCTGCAGCGGCTCGACGGCGACGTGTTCCTCGGCAACGGCCCGTGCTGGTCGCCCGATAACCGCACGCTCTATCACGCCGACAGCATGCGCCACCTGATCTATGCCTACGACTACGAGCTCGCGACAGGCGCAGCGACCAATCGCCGCCCGTTCTTCGACAGTTCGCCCTGGGGACCGATCCCCGACGGGGCGACCGTCGACGCCGACGGCAACTTGTGGACCGCGATCTGCGAGGGCGGGGTGGTCTTGTGCCTCAGCCCGGCGGGCGAAGTGCTGCGCGAGATCGCCATGCCGACGCGCTTGCCTGCGAGCGTGATGTTCTTCGGTGAAGAGCGCGACCGGCTGTTCGTGCCGACGATCGACCCGTCGTTCCTCGGCCGCGAGCCGGCTGAGGCGGACGGCTGGAACTATGTCATCGACGGCCTCGGCGTCCGCGGCCTGCCGGAGCCGAGATATCGTGGATAAGCGCCTGCCTCCGCTGCTCGTCGCGGTGTTCATCAACATCGCCGGGTTCAGCCTGATCCTGCCGCTGCTGCCGTTCTACGGCCAGGTGTTCGGCGCCGGGCCGTTCGAGATCGCGCTGCTGTTCGCTGCCTACAGCTTCGGCAACGTGTTCGGCGAGATCCACTGGGGCCGCCAGTCGGACTTGTGGGGCCGTCGCAAGGTCCTGGTGGTGACGACCTTCCTCGCCGGCCTCAGCTATTTCGCGTTCGCTTATGCGCCCACGTTGTGGGCCGCGATCGCGATCCGGGTGGTCAGCGGGTTCTTCTCGGGCACGCTGAGCACGGCGCAAGGCTTCATCGCCGACGTCTCGCCGCCCGAGCGGCGGGCGAAGACGATGGGCTACTTCGGGGCCGCGTTCAGCCTCGGTTTCGCGTTCGGCCCGGTGCTCGGCGGCGTGTTCGCGGGTGACGAGGTGACCGCGGCCAGCTTCCGCTTGCCGATCTTCATCGCCGGCGGTCTCTCGCTGCTCGCTTCGGCCTGGTGCTTCGCCGTGCTGCGCGACGCCGTTGCGCCGAAGGGCAAGGGCGCGCCGTTGCCCGCGTACAGCGAGGCGTTCCGCTTCGTCGGCGGACAGCCGCTGCTCAAGCGGCTGTTCGTGATTTCGTTCTGCGGCATCGCCATGTTCGCCTCGATGGAGGCGATCTACGGGCTGTGGAGCGAAGCCATGTTCGGATGGAGCGCGCACGACCTCGGTTTCGCCTTCATCGCCATCGGCGGCGGCGGACTGTTCGCGCAACTGGTGCTGATCGGCCCGCTCGCGGCGCGCTACGGCGAGGCGCGGGTGATCGTCATCGGGCTCGTCTGCCTCGCGCTGTCGATGGTGCTGCAGCCGATCATCCGCCAGCCTGCCTCGGGCGTCCTCCTGATGGGCCTGCTGATGGTCGGTCATAGCCTGGCGTTCCCGTCTGCCGGCGCGCTGCTTTCGCGCAATACCCCGCCCGAGCGCCAGGGCAGCACGATGGGGCTGATGATGGCGTCGAACGCGATTGGCCGGATCGTCGCTCCACCGCTGTTCGGCCTGATTTATGAAAAGGTCGGCCACGACGCGCCGTGGTACACGGGAGCCGCGATGATCGGGCTCGTGGTGCTGGTCGCGTTGCAGGCGGTGCGCCTGACGGCGCGGCCCCCCTCCCTAGTCAGCGCCCCGCCGAGCGGGTAGATTGCACGCGACGGACAAAGAGGGGTCGTGCGAATGCCAGGTAGTGACAAAACGGAGAACGAGCTCAAGCACGAGCTCGCCAACGTGGTGCAGCAGAAGAAGGCGCTGCAAAAACTGCTCGAAAGCGCCTCCGAAAAGATCGAGGAACTCGTCGGCAGCGATTGCGGCGAGGAGGACAAGGCCGGAGCGCTGCGGGCGGCCGAGAAGTTCAGGCGCGCGGCATCGCTCTAGCGCGGCGTGGATTTGAGGAGAGATCATGCGTAGACTTGCCAGCATCGTCGCCATTGCCAGCCTGTCGCTTGCCGGAGCGGCTGCGATCGCCCAGGGCGACGTGCCTGCGGAGATCGCCGCGGCCGTCGCCGACGCCGGCCGGCCCGAGGCCGACAAGGCGCGCGACGTGCATCGCAAGCCCGCCGAGATCGTCGCTTTCGCCGGGGTCAAGCCGGGCGACAAGGTCGCCGAATTCCTCCCGGGCGGCGGATACTACACGAGGATCCTCGCCAAGGCCGTCGGCCCGCAGGGGCATGTCTACGCGCTGGTTCCGGCAGGCTTCGCCCAGCGTCCGGGGGGCCTCGACGCGCTCAATGCGCTGGCCGCGCAATATGGCAACGTCACGGTGGTTGCGACCGACCTCACCAACTTCAACTTGCCCGAGCCGGTCGACCTCGCCTGGACCAGCGAGAACTACCACGACATGCACAACGGCCCGACCCCGAGCTTCGCGGGTGTCAACGATGCGACCTTCCGCGCGCTCAAGCCTGGCGGGATCTATTTCGTCGAAGACCACGCGGCGGTGGCCGGGGCAGGCACCACGGTGACTTCGACGCTGCACCGGATCGAACCCGCCGCGGTGATCGAGGAGGTAAGCAGCGCGGGCTTCGCGCTCGACGGACAGTCGGACGTGCTCGCCAATCCGGCCGATCCCAAGACCGCAGGCGTGCGCGATCCGTCGATCCAGGGCGAGACCGAGAAGTTCGCCCTGCGCTTCCGCAAGACCGGCTGAAGCGCCGCTTTCGGGAAGGCTTCCCGAAGGACCCACGCTAGAACGCGATTTGACTTCGCCGCGAGTTGGGAAAATTTCCCAACTTGCGGCGATGGCGCACTTGGCAAAATCTTTGTCGCGATCCGAAAACCGCGCAATTCCGCCATTTTCTCGATTTGGCACGGCTCCTGCAATGCAGTGTGCATCGGCGGACTGACCCGCCGAGGAGACCAAGGGGAATTGAAATGACGGTTTTTTCGAACTTCGCCCAGCACGCTTTCGCCGCAATCGGTGCTCTCACCATCTCCGCGCTGCTGTTCGCCAACACGCTCGCCACCCAGGTGGCGGAAGTCCATTCGGTCGCCGGCATCCTCGCGTGAACGGGGGTGCCGGGCGGCACGACTATCCGGTGATGATGGAAGTGGCTCCCCGAGTAGGATTCGAACCTACGGCCATTCGATTAACAGTCGAATG
>CBHWED010000215.1:0-5842 GCA_966112795.1 uncultured bacterium | reverse complement strand
GCCGCGAAGCACGAATACAGCCGCGCCTACCTGCCGGTGAACCGGCTCGAGGACGGCACGATGT
This sequence comes from uncultured bacterium, assembly GCA_966112795.1. Classification (GTDB taxonomy): domain Bacteria; phylum Pseudomonadota; class Alphaproteobacteria; order Sphingomonadales; family Sphingomonadaceae; genus Croceibacterium_A. The sequence continues at coordinate 5,778 of CBHWED010000215.1, read as the reverse complement.
ACAACTGGTGAGGGGCGAGGGGATGGCGAGCGAGGCACTCGAGGCGGGGAGCCCGCCAAAGCCGAAAGGCCGCGTCCGCTGGATCATCTGCGGGATGCTGTTCCTCGCGGTGATCCTCTCGTACATCGACCGCCTGGTCATCGGCGTGCTCAAGCCGACGCTGACCGACCTCTACGGCTGGACCGAGAGCGGCTATGCCGACACCGCGCTGGTGTTCCAGGCATCGTACGGCATCGGCTTCCTGCTGTTTGGCCGGCTGATCGACAAGATCGGCCCGCGGTGGGGCTATCTGCTGGCGATGGGCATCTGGACCGTCGCGCATATCGGCCATGCATTCATGACCACCACGCGCCAGTTCATGCTTATGCGCATCCCGCTCGGCATCGGCGAATCCGGGACTTATCCGGCCGCACTGGCCGCCGCGTCGCAGTGGTTCAACTTGCGCGAGCGTGCGCTCGCCATCGGCATCTTCAACGCCGGGGCCAACTTCGGCGCGATCATCACCCCGTTGCTCGTGCCCGCGCTCGCGCTCTCGCTCGGCTGGCAGTCGGCGTTCATCATCACCGGGCTGTTCAACCTCGTCTGGCTCGCTGCCTGGTGGTTCATCTACCGCAAGCCGCGCGAGCACAAATGGGTCAAGCCCGACGAGCTCGCCTGGATCGAGAGCGAGCCCGCGGTCGACACCGGCAAGTCGTCGATCCGCGCAGCGCTCAGGCACAAGCAGACCTGGGCCTACATGTCGGGCCGCTTCCTGATCGACCCGGTGTGGTGGACTTTCCTGTTCTGGCTGCCGGACTTCTTCTCCAAGCAGTTCGGGGTCAACCTCGCCGGCTTCGGGCCGCCGCTGGTGGCGATCTATCTGATGTCCGACGTCGGCGCGATCGCCGGGGGCTGGACCAGCTCGCGCCTGCTCGGCCGCGGCTGGGCGACGGGCCCGGCGCGCAAGATCGCGATGCTGATGTGCGCGCTGATCGTGGTGCCGGTGACCTTCTCAGCGCAGGCGCCCTCGATGTGGATCGCGGTGATCCTGATCGGCCTCGCGACGGCGGGGCACCAAGGGTTCTCGACCAACCTGTTCGCGATGCCCGGCGATCTGTTCCCGCGCTACGCGCAGGGCGCGGTGGTCGGCCTCGGCGGCTTCGCCGGCGCGGCCGGCGGCATGCTGATGAGCAAGTACGCGGGCGAGGTGCTCGAGAACCTTGGCACCTACACGCCGATCTTCGTCGTCTCGGGCTTCGCCTATCTCGCCGCGCTGGTGGTGACCCACCTGATCAATCCGCGCTATGAGCCGGTGAGGATGGCGGACCACGCATGACCCGGCCGCTGCGCCTCGATCCCGACCGGCTGTTCCCGGCGGAGGCGCGCACGCGCGGCATCGCGCGCAGCCTCTATGGCGGGGTCAAGGATCTGCCGATCGTCAGTCCGCACGGGCATACCGATCCCGCGTGGTTCGCGTACAACGAGCCGTTCGAGAACCCGGCGAGCCTGCTGATCGTCCCCGACCACTACGTGTTCCGCATGCTCTACAGCCAGGGCGTGCGGCTCGAGGATCTCGGCATTCCGACGCGCGACGGCACGCCGGTCGAACGCGACCCGCGGGCGATCTGGCGCCGCTTCGCCGCGAACTACCACTTGTTCCGCGGCACGCCCTCGCGGATGTGGCTCGACTGGGTCTTCGCCGAGGCCTTCGGGCTCGACGTCGCGCTCGATGCCGCGACCGCCGATAGCTATTTCGACACGATCGACGCCGCGCTGAAGACCGACGCCTTCCGTCCGCGCGCGCTGTTCGAGCGCTTCGGCATCGAGGTCATCGCCACGACCGAAGGCCCCACCGACGAGCTGATCCACCACCAGGCGATCCGCGACAGCGGCTGGAGCGGCCGCGTGGTCACCGCCTATCGCCCCGACCCGGTGATGGACCCCGAGGCCGAAGGCTTCGCCGACAACGTCGCGCGCTTCGGCGAGCTCGCCGGCGAGAACGTGGTCAGCTTCGCCGGCTACTTGCGGGCGCACGAGAACCGCCGGGCGTTCTTCCGCGCGTTCGGCGCGACTTCGACCGACCACGGCCATGTCCACGCGACCACCGCCTGGCTCGAGCGCTCCAAGATCGAGGCGCTTTACGCCAAGGCCCTCGCCGGAACCTGCACCCCGGCCGAAGCCGACCTGTTCCGCGGCCACATGCTGGTCGAGATGGCGCGGATGAGCCTCGACGACGGCATGGTGCTGCAGATCCACCCGGGCGTGCACCGCAGCCACAATCCGGCGCTGTTCGACCGCTTCGGCCCGAACGTGGGCGCCGACATCCCGATCGCGACCGATTACGTCGCCGCGCTCAAGCCACTGCTCGACCGCCACGGCAACGACCCGCGGCTGAGCGTGATCGTGTTCACGCTTGACGAGGACAGCTACAGCCGCGAGCTGGCCCCGCTCGCCGGGCATTATCCGGCGCTCAAGCTCGGCCCGCCGTGGTGGTTCCACGACAGTCCCGAAGGCATGCGCCGGTTTCGCGAGCGGGTCACCGAGACTGCCGGGTTCTACAACACCGTCGGCTTCAACGACGATACCCGCGCGTTCCTGTCGATCCCCGCGCGGCACGACGTCGACCGGCGGATGGACTGCGCGTTCCTCGCCCGGCTGGTCGCCGAGCACCGGCTCGACGAGGACGAGGCGCACGAGCTCGCTGCGGACCTCGCCTACAATCTCGCCAAGGCGGCCTACAAGCTGTGACCCAGCGCCTCTCGCCGGCGCTGCTGCCTACGCTGCCCGCAGCGATCGAGCGGCCGGCCTATGACCGGGCGGCGCTGGCCGACGGCGTTGTCCACCTCGGCCTCGGCGCGTTCCACCGGGCGCATCAGGCGGCCTATCTCGACGCCGTGGCCGCGCGTGGCGACATGCGCTGGGGGATCGTCGGCGTCTCGCTGCGTTCGCCCGCGGTGCGCGATGCGCTGGCCCCGCAGGACGGGCTCTACACGCTGGTCGAGCGCGATGCGGCCGGCGAGCGCGCGCGGATCATGGCGCCGCTCAAGCGCACTTTGGTCGCGCCCGAGGCGCCCGGCGCGGTGGTTGCGGCAATGGCCCAGCCTTCGGTGCGGCTGGTGACGGTGACGGTGACCGAGAAAGGCTACGGCCTCGCGCGCGATCGCGGCGAGCTCGATGCCAGCGACCCCGGCGTCGCCGCCGACATGGCCAGCCTCGGCCGGCCGCGCACCGCGGTCGGCTTCATCGTCGCGGCGCTCAACGCGCGGCGCGACGCCGGGCTGCCGCCGTTCACCGCGATCAGCTGCGACAACCTGCCCGACAACGGCGCCCTGCTGCGCGACGCGGTGCTGGCGATGGCGGGCGCGCACGACGCGGGCCTTGCCGAATGGATCGCCGGGTACGGAGCCTTCCCCTCGTCGATGGTCGACCGGATCGTGCCCGCCACCACGCCCGAGGCCATCGCGGCCCACGCCGCCAAGCACGGCTACCGCGACGAGGCACTGGTCGAGACCGAGCGGTTCAGCCAGTGGGTCTTGCAGGACCGGTTCGCCGGCGAACGGCCCGACCTCGCCGCGGTCGGCGTCACGCTGGCCGAGGATGTCGCGCCGTGGGAGGAGGCCAAGCTCCGGCTGCTCAACGGCGCGCATTCGACGATTGCCTATCTCGGCGGCCTGAGCGGAATCGCGCACGTGCACGAATTCGTCGCCAGCGCCGAGCGCCGCGCGCTGATCGAGCGGCTGTGGGACGAAAGCGCGGCAACGCTCGACCCGGCGGCCGGGATCGACGTGGCCGGCTATCGCGCGGCGCTACTCGAGCGCTTCGCCAACCCGGCCTTGCGCCACCGCACCATGCAGATCGCGATGGACGGCTCGCAGAAGCTGCCGCAGCGGCTCGTCGCCCCGTGGCGCGCGCGGCTCGAACGCGGACTCGCCGCGCCGACGATCGAGCTCGCGGTCGCCGCCTGGATGGCGTGGCAGCGCGGCGCCGACATGCACGACAACCACTTCACGGTCGACGATCCGATGGCCGAGACCACGGCGATGGCGTGGGCGATCGCGCCCGATGCCGACAGCGCCGCCGCGCGCCTGCTGGCGATCCGCGAGGTGTTCGGCGACCTCGCCGAGCGTTGGCCCGAGGCGGGCGCGCGCGTCGCCGCCTGGCTCCGGCAGATCCTCGCCGCGCGCAGCGTCGACGACCTGCTGCCCGAGCTGGTCCGGTGATGCGCGTCGCGCGGGCGCTGCTCCTTGCCGCAGCGCTCGCGACGGGTGCTTCCGCCCAGGCCGAAACACCGCAGCTGCGCCAGCAGGGCAGCGCGAAACAGCTCGTGGTCCAGGGCCAGCCGTTCCTGATCATCGGTGGCGAGCTGAGCAATTCGGCCGCGTCGAGCGAGGCCTGGATGGCGCCCCACTGGGCGCGCCTCCGGGCGATGCATCTGAACACCGTGCTGGCGCCGGTCTCGTGGGAGCTGGTCGAGCCCGAGGAGGGCCGCTTCGACTGGAGCTCGCTCGACTCGATGCTGCGCGCCGCGCGGGCCAACGACTTGAAGCTCGTGCTGCTGTGGTTCGGGGCGTGGAAGAACTCGATGTCGACCTACGCGCCCTCGTGGGTCAAGCGCGACCAGGCGCGCTTCCCGCGCGCGGCGCTGCCCGACGGGCGCGGCGTCGACATTCTTTCCCCATTCGGCGCCGAGACGCTAGCCGCCGATCGGCGCGCGTTCGCCGCCTTGATGACGCATCTCCGGCAGGTCGACGGCGAGGCCAACACGGTGCTGATGGTCCAGGTCGAGAACGAGATCGGCATGCTGCCGGTGGCACGCGACAACAGCCCGGCCGCCAACGCCGCGTTCGCCGAGCCGGTCCCGCGCGAGCTCGTCGACTATCTCGTCGCGCACAAGGACACCCTCGTGCCCGGCATGCAGCGCATGTGGCTCGACCGCGGCGCGCGCACCGCCGGCTCGTGGGCCGAGCTGTTCGGTGAAGGCGATGCGGCCGCCGAGGTGTTCACCGCGTGGCATTTCGCCCGCTTCGCCGACCAGCTCACCCAGGCCGGCAAAGCCGGATACGCGCTGCCGATGTACGTCAACGTCGCGCTCAACCGCCCGGGCCGGGCACCCGGCGAGTACCCGAGCGGGGGCCCGCTGCCGCATCTGCTCGACGTCTGGAAGGCCGGCGCGCCCACGCTCGATTTCATCGCGCCCGACATCTACTTCCCGAACTTCGTCGAGATCGTCGACCGCTATCACCGGCCGGACAATCCGCTGTTCATCCCCGAGGGCCACAACGCCGAGAACCCGGTGGTCCCGGCGAACGCGGTCTACGCCATCGGCGCGCATGACGCGCTCGGCTTCGCGCCGTTCTCGATCGATTCGATCGACGAAAACCCCGGCGCGCTCAAGAGTGCATACGCGATGCTGGACCAGCTCGCGCCGTTCATTCTCGAAGCCCAGGGCACCGGCCGGATGATGGGCTTCAAGCCCAGCCAGGCCTACGACGAATCGCTCGACTTCGCGCCCGACACGGCGACGATCGGCGACTACCGCTTCACCGTCAGCTACGGCACCACCCAGCAGTCCCAGACCGCGGGCTACGGCGCGATGATCATCCAGACCGGCCCCGAGGACTACCTGATCGCCGGGCAGGGCGTCACCGTGACTTTCGAGCCGGTCAACGGCGGCTCGGCCGGGATCGACAAGGCCTGGGAAGGGCACTTCGAGAACGGGGCCTGGATTCCCGGCCGCCTGCTCAACGGCGACCAGACCCACCAGGGCCGCCACATCGCGCTCTACGCGGGCGAGTGGAA
>CBHWED010000214.1:0-5865 GCA_966112795.1 uncultured bacterium | reverse complement strand
ACTTCTGCACCTCGTCGTCGTCGGACACCGCCTGGCGGATCAGCCCGCGGATCACCCCGAGGATGTTGCGCACGCGGTGGTTGAGCTCGGCGATCAGCAGCTCCTGCCGCTCGCTCGCCTGCTGCCGCTCGGCCGTCGCGTCGTCGGCCAGCCGCAGCACGACCTCGATCAGCGTCGCGCGCAAGGTCTCGGCCACCCGCTGTTCCGACAGCGAGAACGGCTGCGAGCGCCCGCGAACCAGCTCCTTCCACTCCTCGAAGCTCTCGCGCGGCGTCAGCCGCGGGCCGTTGGGGCCGTACTCGACCGGCTTGTGCGGATCGCCCGCCCAGCGCACCGAGCGGATCAGCTCCGAGCGGAACAGCACCACGTAGTCGCGCGGGCTCCGCGAGATCGGGATCGCCAGCAGGCCTGCCGCTTCGGAGGCGAAGTCCTCGGCGCCTTCGACCAGGCTGCCGATATTGTCGGTCGCGAACACCCGCCCGGCAGCCGCCGCGTTGAGCGCGCGGACGATCCGCCGGAAGTCGCCGCTCGACGGGGTCGAGCCCGAGAACGCATAGTTCCCCGCGAGCCACACCGCGACACCGTCCGCCGGGATCGCCTGGGTCAGGATGTCGGCCAGCCAGTCGGGATCGCGCAGCAGCGTCTCGTCGGAGGCGACCGCGCCGAGGAGCTGGTCGGAGATGTCTCGCGCGCGGCGCTCGAACTCGACCGTCTCCTTGCGCTCGCGGCTCTCGAGCCGCATCGAGAACATCTGCGCGAACAGCTCGCCGGTCGCGCGCCGCTCGAGGCTCGGCAGCCGCGGCGCGTAGTGGTGGCAGGCGAACAGCCCCCACAGCTTGCCCTCGACCACGATCGAGATCGACAGCGAGGCGTCGACGCCCATGTTCTTCAGGTATTCGATGTGGATCGGCGAGACCGAGCGCAGCAGCGACAGCGACAGGTCGAGCGGCTCGCCCTTGCCGTCGAGCTGTGGCACCACCGGCACCGGCACCTGGTGCACGTCGGCGATCACCCGCAGCAGGTTGCGCGTGTACAGCACCCGCGCCTGCGCCGGGATGTCGCTCGCCGGGTAATGCAGCCCGAGGAACCGGCCGATCCCGGGCCGGGCCGCCTCGGCCACGACCTCGCCCGAGCCGTCGGGCGCAAAGCGGTAGACCATGACCCGGTCGTATTCGAGCAGCGAGCGCACCAACCGCGCGCCCTCGTTGAAGAACGCCGGCAAGTCGGCGCACTGGTCGAGCCGCGAGATCATCGCCCGCACCGTGCCCGAGACGTCGCCCGGCTGCGCCGCCGCCGGCGCGCCCTCGAGCACCACCGTGCCGCCCGCGATGTGCACCGCGACGTCGAACGGCGGCCCGCCCTCGACCAGCTGCATGCCGAACACCCGCTCGACCGAGTCCGGCCCGCGCAGCATCGCCGTGCGGTTGCGCAAGTCGTGGATCGCCTGCCCGCGCAGCAGCGCGCTCACGGGCTGGCCGATCGCCTCGAGCGGCTCGACCCCGAGGTATTCGGCGAGGTTGGCCGAGGCGCGCGCGACCATCCAGTCCGAAGTCAGCGCGAGCAGGAACCCGATCGGCTGGATCGCGCCGAGGAAATGGATCGGCTCGCGATCGCAGTTGGTCAGGTCGACCGTGGTCATTCAGGCAGTCCTCAAGGCATGGAGCTCGGCCGAGCGCTCGAACCGCGCGAATGCATCGCGCGCCGCACCGGTCGCTTCCGCCAGCGCTCCCTCGTCGGCCAGCCGTGCCTCGAGCACCGCAAGCAGCGCGCGCCAGCCGCCCTCCGGCCCAGGGGCCAGGAACGCAGCCGGAAACTCAGTCGGCACCGAACGCTTGATGAGGGAACCTCCGAGACGGGAACCCTCGAGCACGTAAATGGTGCCCAGCGCCGCGGCACGCGCAGCGATCGGTGCCAAATTGTCGCCGTTCGGAGCGGTGGTTCCGAGCGCCGCGAGGTCCGCCAGCAAGGCCGTACCGCGCTTGCGCTCTGCCCATCCGATCGCAAGCGAGGGCCCGGCTCCCGCATCGAGCGCGCGCTCCAACGGCAGCAGCGCGCGTGCCTGCGCCTGCAGGAACCGCGCATAGTCCTCGCGCCGCGTCCAGTCGAACCGCGAGAACGCGCGGTCGACCCGCTCGTGTGCGTCGGCAGTGGCCGCGCGCAAGCGTGTACGGACGGTGAGCTCGCGCGACATCGATTCAGCTTTTCAACGATTTGCCCCGATGCGCAACACGCAACTTGGCGTCCGGTTCCAGCCGCCGCAGGAGGCAAATCGAGAGGGACTGCCGCGTGGCGCGGCTCAGCCCCGCGCCTGGACCCTCGTTGGCGCGCGCCCGAGCCTCGCGGCGAGGGTCTCCGGATCGTGGATCGTCGCGCGCCGGGCGTGCCACTCGAGCCAGCCGAGGTGTCTGGCCTGCTGCACGATGCGATTCACGTGCACCGGCGTCAGCCCGAGGATGTCCGCCAGGAGCTCCTGGGTCAGCGGGAGGGTGAACGCGCCGCTGCGGACGTTTCCGCTCAGCGCCAGGCGCTCGCGCACCTCGAGCAGCAGGTCGAGAAGGCGATCGAGCGCGCTCATCCGCCCGAGGCGGGTGATCTGCGCGAGCAGATAGGCTTCCTCGAACGCCGCGCTGACCGCGTAGCAGCGCGCGAGCGCGGGACTGTCGCCGGGCGCGTCGCAGACGGTGAGCGGGCACAGCGCGGCGATCGTCGACAGCGCGAGCGGGCGCTCGTGCGCGCAATGGCCGATCAGTTCGCCGGGCAATATCAGGCTCAGCAACTGGCGCCGGCCGTCCGTCAGGATGCGCACCCGGGCGGCCCAGCCGTCGAGCACCAGCAGCGGCGACTTGATCTCCTCGCCCTCGGCGAGCAGCTCCGCACGCGCCGGCAAGCGGACCGCTGCGGCGGCCGCTTGCTCGATGGCCGAAAGTGCAGCGGCGTCCAGATCGGCGAGGGTTCGGAGACGCTGGATCGCGTTGCGGGCCGTCGGTGTCGAGACCAGGGCTTCCATCGCATCTCTCCCAGCAGCACCGCTGGCGATGCACGCCGCTTCGACATCGCGAGACTTTCGCGCAGCCGGAGAGGGCAACTCGCCAATGCATCGCAGCAAGGGCGCCGGCCTTGAAAGCACAACGCACCGCCTTGCTCCACAATGCAGGTTAATGCGGCCTCAGGTGGAGGAAGGCGTCTCGCCCTGCGCTGCGGATGTCGTCGGCCGGCGCGCGATGGTGTCGAACTGCTCCAGCAACGACAGCGCTTCGCTCAGCGACTCGCGTGCCTCGCGGACGAGCTCGCGCACGGCCGAGCGGGCTTTTCGCGCCCGCTGGTGGGTATCGATCAAGTCGCGGTGCAAGGGTGAGGAATCCGGCGCGGGCAACGTGCGTTCGCTTCCGAGCAGTTCCGCGAACTCGAGGCGGAAGAGTCCCGTGCCTTCGCCGCTGCTGATCTCGAACGCGCAACAGTTCACGGTCACGCGCTCTGCGATGAGCTCGGGCATCATCGCGCGCGCCGCCGCGGCCGCCTGGCACAGGGCTTCCTCGGCCGAGGGCAGGTCCAGCCCGGTCTCGTCGTGGTGGAGCGTCTCGCCGTCCCAGTAGTGGAAGAAAAAGAGCGGCATCGCGGTCTTGCCTAGCCATGGAAACGAAAGTGGCCGATGTGTCGCTAGGGAGCATCGCGCCCGATCGTCTATAAACTAGGATGGTCCCGGCGCATTTTCCTCACACGAAACGTTGTAGCGGCGGGGCGCCACGCCTCGACAAGGAGCCATCCATGCCGAATGCCAACGAGGAAGCGGCGGGGGTGGTCGAGGGCCTCACCCAGATCTGTGCGATCGGCGCGTCCGCCGGCGGGATCAAGGCCTTGCTGGCGTTCTTCGACGGCCTCGAGCCCAACCTCGGCCTGGCCTACGTCGTCATCATCCATCTCTCGCCCGACCACCCGAGCCATCTCGCCGAGATCCTCGCCCAGTCGACCAGCATGCCGGTGCACCAGGTCGCCGACAGTCCCGAGCTCAAGCCCGACTGCGTCTACGTGATCCCGCCCGACCGCGAGCTGGTGATCGATGGCAACGCGATCCACGCGCGGCCGTTCGCCGAGCCGCGCGGCCAGCGCGCGCCGATCGACATGTTCTTCCGCTCGATCGCGGCGGCGCGCGGCGACGGTTTCGCGATCGTGCTGTCGGGCGCGGGCGCCGACGGCGCGGTCGGCGTCCGCAAGGTCAAGGAGGCCGGCGGCCTGATCCTCGTGCAGGATCCGCGCGAAGCGGAATTTGCGATGATGCCGCACAGCGCGATCGCCACCGGGGTGGCCGATTTCGTCGAGCCGGTCGCCGGCCTCGTCGAGCGGATCAAGGAGACGCTGCAGAGCAAGGTCGCGCTGGTCCAGACCAGCGGCGACGAGACCGAGCAGCAGATCGCCCGCATCCTCGCGTTCCTGCGCACGCGCACCGGGCACGATTTCGCCAGCTACAAGGGCGCCACCGTGCGCCGCCGCATCGGCCGGCGCATGCAGGTCACCCGCCAGCGCAGCCTCGCCGAATACGCGCGCTACATGACCGAGACCCCCGAGGAAGCGCACGAGCTGTTCTCCGACCTGCTGATCTCGGTCACCTCGTTCTTCCGCGACCGCGAGGCGTTCGCGAGGCTCGCCGAGACAGCGATCCCGGCGCTGTTCGACAGCAGCTCGCTCGACAGCCCGATCCGCGTCTGGGTGGTCGGCTGCGCGACCGGCGAGGAGGCCTATTCGCTGGCCATGCTCATGCTCGAGGAGGCCGAGCGCCGCAACGTCGCGCCCAACATCCAGATCTTCGCCAGCGATCTCGACGACGGCGCGCTCGCGACCGCGCGCGACGGCCGCTACCCGCGCGCGATCGAGGCCGACATCAGCGAAGAGCGGCTGCTCCGGTTCTTCGTCGAGGAGGTCGAGCATTACCGCCTGCGCAAGGAAGTGCGCGACTGCGTGCTGTTCGCCCACCACAGCGCGCTCAAGGATCCGCCGTTCATGCGGCTCAACATGATCGCCTGCCGCAACCTGCTGATCTATCTCGAGCGCGAGCTGCAGAAGGAATTGCTCGCGCTGTTCCACTACGCGCTGCGCCCGGGCGGCTACTTGTTCCTCGGCTCGGCCGAGAGCGCCGACGCGCGCGCCGAGCTGTTCGTGCCGCACGATCGCGAGGCGCGCATCTACACCGCCAAGCCGCGCAGCACGAGCTCGGTCGACCTGCTCAAGCAACTCCCGCGCGAGCACCGCAAGGACCTCACCCCGCTGCGCCCGGAGACTCGCCGCGACCGGTCGCCGGTCGCGGTCCACGCGGCGATGCTCGAAAGCACCACGCCGCCGAGCGTGCTGGTCGACGAGCAGCACCGCATCGTCAATCTCTCGCCCCGCGCCGGCCGCTTCGTCACCCCGCCCGCCGGCCCGCTGAGCCTCGAGCTGCCCGACATCGTCCGTCCCGAGCTGCGCGCCGAGCTGCGCAGCGCGCTGCATCGCGCGTTCACCACCGGCGAACCGTGCCTGACGCTGCCCGCCAGCGTCGCGTTCGACGGCAGCCGCCACCGGGTGCTGATGTACGTCGCCCTCGCCCCCGACGACCCGCACACCGCACCGCTGGCGCTGGTGCTGTTCCTCGACGGCGGGGCGATCGACGGCGACGCCGAGGCCGACACCGATGCCGAAGGCGCCGGCGGGGCGAGCGAGATCCGCCGCCTGCGCGACGAGCTGCGCAACGCGCAGGAGCGGCTCAGCGAAAGCCGCCGCGAGCACGAGAGCTCGACCCAGGAGCTGCGCATCGCCAACGAGGAGCTGCAGTCGGTCAACGAGGAGTACCGCTCGACCGCCGAGGAGCTCGAGACCAGCAAGGAGGAGCTGCAG
>CBHWED010000213.1:0-5987 GCA_966112795.1 uncultured bacterium | reverse complement strand
CGCTGTTCGGCCTCAAGACCGGCGGCAACATCGACGCGATCCTGATGAGCCTGCCACCCGAGGTGAAGTGGAGCTGAGCTGAGCCTGTCGCCTCTCTCCGGAAGGGGGGAAGGGAACTACTGTCTCAGTTCCTGCTCCTTCGGGCTATGCAGCAGGTCCTTCTTGAACTTGCCCACGGTGGACTCGTCGTGGCCGTAGCTGACGATGCGGTAGACCTGCCGCGCGACGTTGCCGCCGCCGACGTTGCAGATGATCGTGCCGTTGCTGCTGCGCATGCCGGGCGCGTTCTTGCCGATCCAGTCGTGGTTCTCGATCGTCGTCTCGATGCGGCAGTCGGCGGGAATCCTGATGCCCATGGCCTTGAGGAACTTCCGCGGCTGGCCGAGGAACTTCAGATATTCGTCGGGCGTGCATTCCCAGAAGTGCACGTGGAACGGCTCGTCGCGGATGATCTCGGAGCGGGCTGACAAGTCTACGATCTTCGTCGGCATGGCACATCCTCCCGAAAAAGGGGTGAGGTGCGGCCCGAAGACTGGTTTCCGATTTGTGAGGCTCGTCGTCGCGGATGAGTCGCGCGGCGAGCGGTGCGAGCATAGGCCGACGGTGCCTCGATGAACAGGTTTTCGAATGGCAGCTCGAGGGCTCGGCCGGATTGCGGCCGCGAGAGCTTGTTCGAGCGCAAGACCGGCGGCAATATCGCGGCGAGCCCGACAATCCTGCCTTCCGAGGTGATGTGACACGGACAGCATTGCGCAGCCTGATCGTCCCGCTGCTCCTCGCGGCGTGGGTCGGGAGCGTGTCGGGAACGCTGCTGGTCGGCCTCGCCGGCACTGTGGCGGACACTTCGGCCGGCGGACTCTTCGAAGCCGTGCTCGGCTCGCTGGTTCTTGCGCACGTCGTGGTGCTTCCGCTGGCCGTCCTTGCGCTCGCGATCTTCGGCGTTCCCCTGGCTTACGGCCTCAGGGGCCAGTCAAGAAATCCGTGGTTGCCCGTCGTTGCCCTCGCAGCTGGCGGGCTTGTCGGACGGCTGCTGACCTGGTTGCTCGACATGGACCGATTCTCGCCAGCCTTGCCGGGGTTCCTCGAATACGGCTCGGCCGTCGGAGCCTTGTCGGGCCTGTGCTGGTTGCTGTTCGCCCGCGATTTCTTCCACTCGACCACTGAGGACTAGTTCATGCATCGCCTGACTCTCACCCAAGCCAATGCCCTGATCGAAGCCGCCTTCGCCAAAGGTGCCGAGCTCGGGCTCAAACCGCTGACTGTCGCGGTGCTCGACCCGGGCGGCTACCTGATCGCCGCGCAGCGGCAGGACACGGCTTCGAACGTGCGCGTCGCGCTCGCGCAAGGCAAGGCGGCCGGGGCGCTCGCGCTCGGGGTGTCGAGCCGGGCGATCGGCAAGATGGCCGAGGAACGGCCGCACTTCGTCGCCTCGGTGCGCGAGCTCGGCGCGGGCGGGATGGTCCCGGTCGCGGGCGGGGTGATCGCCTGCGACGATGCGGGCACCGTGCTCGGTGCGGTCGGCGTGACCGGCGACACCAGCGACAACGACGAAGCCTGCGCGCTGGCGGCGATCGAAGCGGTCGGACTCAAGGCCAAGGGCTAGCCTCCCGTGCGGGGAGGATGACAAGCCTCGTTCAGCTTCGTATCGTTACAGCCGAAACCTCCCTGCATCGTTCGGAGCCCTTGATGCGTCTCGCCGCTGCCCTGCTTGCGTTTGCCTCGTTCGCCGTCGCTATTCCCGTGGCCGCCCAGCAAACGGAGGCGCCCTTGGTCTCGCCGATCCTGACCAGCGCAGATGCGCAGGACCCGTGGACGTTTGCCCAGCCCGAAGTGGCGCGGGTGACCCATGTCGCGCTCGACCTCGCGCTCGACTTCGAGGCCAAGACCGTCGGCGGCACCGCGGCGCTCGACATCCAGGCGGCGCCGGGAGCCGACACGGTCGTGCTCGACAGCCAGGGGCTCGCGGTGAGCAAGGTCACCGACGTGCTCGGCAACCCGCTGCATTTCACGGTGGGCGAGGCGGTCGAAGGCAAGGGCGCGCCGCTGACCGTGGTGTTCGGCAATGCGCGCAAGGTGATCGTTCACTACACCGCGGCCAATGCCGAGGCGCTGCAGTGGCTCGCGCCCGAGCAGACCGCCGGCGGCAAGCTGCCGTACCTGCTGAGCCAGGGCCAGCCGACGCTCAACCGCACATGGATCCCGACGCAGGACAGCCCGGGCATCCGCCAGACCTGGGACGCGCGCATTGTCGCGCCCAAGCCGCTGACGGTGGTCATGTCGGGTCTCAAGCAGGGCGAGACCGAGGACCTCGGCGACAAGCGCGCGTTCCGCTTCGCGATGGACAAGCCGGTCGCGCCGTACCTGATCGCGATCGCCGCCGGCGACCTCGCGTTCCGCGAGCTCGGCCCGCGCACCGGCGTGTGGACCGAGCCGTCGATGCTCGACGCGGCGGCGCGCGAGCTGGTCGATACCGAGAAGATGGTCGCCGCGGCGGAGACGCTCTACGGCCCCTACCGTTGGGGCCGCTACGACATGATCGTGCTGCCGCCGAGCTTCCCGTACGGCGGGATGGAGAACCCGACGCTGACGTTCCTCACGCCGACGTTCATCGCCGGTGACCGCAGCCTCGTCGGCCTCGTCGCGCACGAGCTCGCGCATTCGTGGTCGGGCAACCTCGTGACCAACGCCAACTGGGCCGACTCGTGGCTCAACGAAGGCGTGACGTCGTACTTCGAGAACCGCATCATCGAGGCGCTCTACGGCTCGCACCGGGCGAGCCAGGAGGCGGCGCTGAGCTTTGCCGAGATGGAGGAGGTGTTCGAGGAGAAGGGGCGCGACGCGCCGGTCACCGCGCTGCACCTGCCGCCGGCCGAGGCCAAGCCCGACGGCGGCGAGAGCGGGATCGTCTACGACAAGGGCGCGGTGTTCATGCGCACGGTCGAGACCACGGTCGGCCGCGAGCGGTTCGACGCCTGGCTGCGCAGCTGGTTCGACAGCCACGCGTTCCAGCCGGCGACCTCGGCGATGATCCTCGCCGACATGCGCGCCAACCTGATCAAGGGCGACGCCGAGCTCGAGCGCAAGCTCCTGCTCGACCAATGGGTCTACCAGCCCGGGCTGCCGGCGAACGTCGCCGAGCTGTTGCCGAGCGCGTTTGCCGCGGTCGACGCGGCGGCGACCGAGTATGCGCACTCGCACCAGGTCGACCCCGAGCTGTGGGCCGGCTGGACCACCGCCGAGCGGCTGCGGTTGATCGCCAAGCTTCCCAAGACGCTGACCACCGAGCAGCTCGACTGGCTCGACGGCCACCTCGGCCTGTCGCAGTCGGGCAATGCCGAGATCCTGTTCGCCTGGCTCGAGCTCGCGCTCGCCAACCGCTACGAGCCGGCAGTGCCGGTGGCGGAAAAGTTCCTCGGGACGGTCGGGCGGCGCAAGTTCGTCCAGCCGCTGTTCGAGACCTTGATGAAGCAGGGCGAATGGGGCCAGCCGATCGCCCGGCGGATCTACGCCGAGACGCGCAGCGGGTATCATGCGGTGACGCAGGGGAGCGTCGACAAGGTGGTCAGCCCTTCGACCTGAACGCCGCGAGCCGGCCGATCGCCTCGTCGAGCGTGGCGTTCTCCTTGGCGAAGCAGAGCCTGAGGTAGCCGGTCTCGGGCGCGTCGCGGTAGAACGCCGAGACCGGGATCGAGGCGACGCCGGCCTCGCGCAGCAGGCGCTCGCAGACGGCTTCGTCGTCCGCGGGCAGGCCTGAGGCGGCGAGGTCGATGGTCACGAACCAGGTGCCGTCCGCCGGGAGCAGGACGTAGCCGGCCGCGGTAAGGCCGCCAACGAGCCGCTCGCGGCCGGCCTCGTAGCGCGACCGGTGCGCGGCGTGCCAGTCAGGCAGAAGCGCGAGCCCTTCGGCCACCGCCCATTGCAGCGGGGTCGGGGTGGTGAAGGTCAGGAACTGGTGCTGCCGGGCGATCGCCTCGGCGAGCGGCGGGGCGGCGACGGCCCAGCCGATCTTCCAGCCGGTCAGCGAGAAGATCTTGCCCGCCGAGCCGACCTTGACCGCGCGCTCGCGCAGCGCGGGGATCGCGAGCGGCGAGACGTGGCGCAGGCCGCCGAAGATCATCCCTTCCCAAACCTCGTCGCACAGCAGCACGAGGTCGTGCCGAACGCAGAGCTCGCTGAGCGCCTCGAGGGTCGCCTGGTCGGTCACGGTGCCGGTCGGGTTGTTCGGCGTGTTGAGGATCAGCAGCCGCGTCTTCGGCCCGATCGCAGCCTCGAGCGTGTCGAGCGGAATGGTCCAGCGCGGCGGCTCGAGCGGCACGGTCCGGGCGACGCCGCCGGCGCGCTCGATCAGCGGGATGTAGGCGTCGTAGCACGGCTGGAACACCACTGCTTCGTCGCCCGGGCGGACGAAGGCGAGGATCGCCGCGGCGAGCGCCTCGGTCGCACCCGAGGTGACGATGACCTCGTCCTCGCGCAGCTCGAGCCCCTGCTCGCGCCGGTAGTAGGCGCAGACCGCGCGGCGCAGCTCGGCGAGGCCGCGCATCGGCGGGTACTGGTTCGAGTGCCCGACGAGCGCGCGCTGGGCGGCTTCGAGCAACTCGGCCGGCTCGGGCAAGTCGGGAAACCCCTGGCCGAGGTTGATCGCGCCGGTCTCGCGCGCGAGCGCCGACATGCGCTCGAAGATCGTGGTGGTCGCGGCGGTCATTCGTCTTCGTCGTCGAGCGGTTCGGGGGTCGCGCTGCTCGCCGCGAGCACGGCCACGTTGAGTTCGAGCGAGAGCAGGAAGAAGGTGACAGCTAGCCAGTCGAACCCGCTGATCGGGGTCCAGATGTCCCACAGCCTGATCTGCGCACCCATCTTGCCGAGCCCCATGGCCAGCGAGCCGAGCACCGTCACGCCGAACGCCCACATCAGCCCGACGAGGTGGCCGTGCCGGACGAGGGCCGCCTCGCGCTCGTCAAAACCGCCCTTCGGCTTCCACAGCGGTCCGACCTGCTGCAGAGTGACGCTCATCGTCCAGGTCATGACCAGGATCCAGAAGCCGAAGATCTCCGATAGCGCGATCTGCACCGCGAGCCCTGAAATCGCGAAGGCCAGCAAGGTCAGCGGGAAGTAGCGCAGCCGCAGTGCCGAGCCCTGCGCCAATTGCCGCTGCATCCGCGGCATGCCGGTGGCCTCGGCGATCCTGTCGAGCTTCTCGGCGATCGGGTCACCCTGATAGGGCATTATCACTCTCCTGTGCGAGCAGCGCCTCGGCGACGCTCGGGAACGCGCGGAAGGAAAACAGCACCTCGACCGGCACCTTGAACACTTGCGAGACGCGCAGCGCGAGCTCGAGGCTCGGGTTGTAGTCGCCGCGCTCGAGGAAGCCGATCGTCTGCGGATTGACGCCGACTTTGGCCGCAAGGTCCTTGCGGGTCATCCGGGCCTCGGCGCGGAAGACCGCGATTCGGTTGTATATTCTCGCAGCCATGTTCGTCAAATAGATCAATCGTTATGTAAAAGCAACAAGTTCGACGCTTGGCGTGGGATGCGGGACACAGGCGGAGCGCCGGCCTTGCCTCGTTAACCCCTTTCCCCTTGCCCCGGCCGATGCTGCACCGCACATTCGTATCGATGCTGCGTCAGTATGAACTTGTTGAACGAGTGAAGGCCTACGAGCCCGGCGCCGACGAGGCGCTGCTCAACCGCGCCTATGTCTATACCGTACAGAAGCACGGGGCGCAGAAGCGCGCGAGCGGGGACCCGTACTTCAGCCATCCGATCGAGGTCGCCGGCCTGATGACCGACCTCAAGCTCGACCAGGAGACGATCGTCACCGCGCTGCTCCACGACACGGTCGAGGACACGCTGGTCACGATCGAGGACATCGAGAAGAACTTCGGTCCCGACGTCGCCAAGCTCGTCGACGGGGTCACCAAGCTCAGCAAGATCGAGCAGCTGCCCGAGAACGAGCGTGCGGCCGAGAACCTGCGCAAGTTCCTGCTCGC
>CBHWED010000212.1:0-6024 GCA_966112795.1 uncultured bacterium | reverse complement strand
CGCTCGGGATCACCGCGTGGTTCACGATGCCGGTCTGGCCGGCGATGTTCTCGGCTACCGCGATGCCTTCGTCCTCGGCCTTGTGCGCGAGCATCGGGCCCGGGATCACGTCGCCGATCGCCCAGACGCCGTCGACCTTGGTGCGGAATTCGTGGTCGGTCTCGATCTGGCCGCGCTTGTTGAGCTCGAGGCCGATCGCCTCGAGGCCGAGGCCCTCGGTGTTCGGGCGGCGGCCGATCGAGACCAGCACGCAGTCGGCCTCGAGCGTCTCGCTGGCGCCGCCGGCGGCGGGTTCGACGGTCAGCGTGGCGGTCTTGCCCTTGACGGCGACCCCGGTGACCTTGGTCGAGAGGCGGATCTCCATGCCCTGCTTCTTGAACAGCTTGGCGGCTTCCTTGCGCACCTCGCCGTCCATCCCGGGAAGCAGCGCGTCGAGGAACTCGATCACGATCACTTCGGCGCCGAGGCGGCGCCAGACCGAGCCGAGCTCGAGCCCGATCACGCCGCCGCCGATGACGACCATCTTCTTCGGCACCGTGGCGAGCTCGAGGGCGCCGGTGGAATCGACGACGATCCCCTTGGCATTGTCGACCTCGACGCCCGGCAGCGGAGTGACCGAGGAGCCGGTGGCGATGACCACGTTCTTCGCGGTGACCGCTTGGCCGGCGACCTCGACGGTGTGCGCGTCCTTGAAGGTGGCGAGGCCCTTGAGCCAGGTGACCTTGTTCTTCTTGAACAGGAACTCGATCCCGCCGGTGAGCTGCTTGACCGCGTCGAGCCGCTGGCCGTGCATCGCCCCGAGGTTGAGCGTGGGCGTGACCTCGACCCCGAGCTTGGCCATCGCGCCGTCAGCCGCGGCCTCGAAGTACTCCGAGGCGTGTAGCATCGCCTTCGAGGGGATGCAGCCGACGTTGAGGCAGGTGCCGCCGAGCGTCTCGCGGCTTTCGGCGCAAGCGGTCTTGAGCCCGAGCTGCGCCGCACGGATCGCGGCGACGTAGCCCCCGGGGCCGGAGCCGATCACCAGCACGTCGTAGTCATAGTCAGCCATAGGGATCCTCGGGGCGTTCGCGTCGCCAGCGACATAGAGACTGGCGGGTCGAAGGCAATATTGCACTCGGGTGGAGCGCGATATAAGCACTTATATATGGACGATGAAGGCCGATTCGAGGAGATCGGGCTCGGAACGCGGCTGCGCTTGCTGCTTTCCGCGCTCGATGGCGAGGTGCAGCAGCTCTACGACGCGGCAGGCGAGCCGTTCAGGCCGCGGTTCTACCCGGTCGTGCAGGCCCTGCGGGCATATGGAAGCAGCACCGTCGGTGGGCTGGCCGCGCGCACCGGGGTGAGCCAGCCGGCCATGACCCAGACGCTCGCCGAGATGCGCGCGCGCGGGCTGCTGGCAACCGACACACCCGGCCGGCGCGTGTGCCTGAGCGAGACCGGCGAGGCGCTGTGCGACCGGCTCGAGCCCATGTGGCGCGCGGTCGCGACAGCGGCGGCCGACCTCGACCGCGAGCTGCCCGCGCCGCTCGGCGCGACGATCGCGGTCGCGCTCGCGCGGCTCGCCGAGAAACCGTTCGCGGCCCGCATCCGCGCGGCGATGGAGCGGCCATGAAACGGCTCCTCGCGCTCGCGCTGCTGCTCGCGTCGCCCGCGGCCGCGCGCGACTTTTCGCCCGATGAGCAGGCCGAGGTGATCGATGCCGCGGCGGCGCTGATCGAGGCACGCTACGTCGATCCCGACAAGGCACGGGCCATCGCCGCCGAGCTGCAACGCCTCGCCCGCGAGCGCCGCGCGCCGCAGGAGGGCGAGGCTTTCGCGCGGGAGATGACGCAGCGGTTCCGCACGGTGTCGGGCGATGGCCATCTCGGGCTCAGCTACAGCGAGGAGCCCATTCCCGAGCAGGGCGGCGAGGCGCAGTTCTCCGCCGCCGAGATGGACAAGTGGTACGGGCCGCAGCTCAACCATGGCGTCGAGAAGATCGAGCGGCTCGACGGCAACGTGATGCTGCTCGACTTGCGGGTGTTCCCGCCGGTCGAGATGGGCGCCGATGTCTTCGCCGCGGCGATGACGGTGGTCGCGCAAGGCGACGCGTTGATCATCGACTTGCGCGAGAACGGCGGCGGGGCCGAGACCGCGGACCTGCTCACCGGCTACCTGGTCGAGCCCGGCAGTCCGCTCACCGGCAGCTACGACCGGCCGAGCGACACCCGCCGCTACGCGAGCTCGCCGGTGTGGGTGCCGGGGCGGCGTTTCGGCAGCGAGAAGCCGCTCTATATCCTCACCTCGCGCCGCACCTTCTCGGCGGCCGAGGCATTCGCCTACAACCTGCAGGCGCTCGGGCGCGCGACCGTCGTCGGCGAAGTGACCGGCGGCGGCGCGCATCCGTTCGAGTACCGGCGGATCCATCCGCACTTCGCGCTCGACCTGCCCGAGGGGACGTCGATCAATCCGATCACCGGGACCAACTGGGAAGGCGTCGGCGTGCAGCCCGATGTCGTGGTGCCGGCGGAGCAGGCGCTGGCGAAGGCGCTCGAGCTGGCCCGGGCGGCGGTGGCGGCGCGATAGGGTCCAGTCCTTCCTACTTCTGCCGGACCTGGTCGAGGCCCTCGCCGGCATCGATGAGCCTGCCGCTTCGCTGCTCCTGCACCGCGCGCAGCAGGGTCCGCGCGGCGTTGCGCACTTCCTCCTGCACGTCGCGGTCGGCGTCGAGTTCCTCGTGGCTCGTCGCGTAGGGTTTCCAGTAGCCGATGTAGCGGTCGAGCTCGGCGGTCGGCCCGGCCGGCTTGAGCTTCATGAAGCGCAGCCAGTCGGCGAGCGAGCGACGGACGTTCTCGGCGCCCTCGACGTCGCCGTGGACCACGACCGAGAATACCCGACCCTCGAGATGGCGCGGGTAGGGCCAGTCGGCGAGCTCGAGCTGCTTGGCCTTGGCCGCATCCTTGCCGTGGGTGCTGGTCGGGTCGGGGTTGCCGCCGTCGGCGCAGACCAGCCGGTCCATCATCAGCTTGAGCGGCGAGGTCGGCGAGTACCAGTGGACCGGCGTGATCAGCATGATCCCGTGCGCGCGGACCCACAGCGGGTAGATGGCGTTCATCCAGTCCTGGACCTGGCCGAGCGAGTGGTTCGGATAGCAGCTGCACGGCCAGTGACAGAGCGCGGCAGCGGTCGAATAGCATGCCTTGCACGGGTGGATGTGCCGGCCGAACTCGGAGGCGAGGCGCGACAGGTCGAGCGTGCGCACGAGGGTGCCTTCGACGCCGCAGATCTCCTGCGCGATCTCGAGCAGGCGCCAGGTCTTCGACATCTCGCCGGGGCAGGTGTGCTCGCTGCGCGGCGAGCAGTTGACGATCAGGATGCACGGCGGCTCGTCGTGGTCATCGTGCTCGCGCTGCGCCTCGAGGATCGCGTCGCGCGCGGCGAGCCAGTCGGTCGAAAGATCGTAGCCGGGATCGGCGAACCCCGGCCCCGCCTTGCGCGTGTGCGGCGACTTGCGGCTGTTCGCGTAACCGTCCCACGCCGCGCCGGCGATCGCGTCGAGCTCGGCGCGGAACGGATCGAACGCCGGATCGGCGAAGCGCTCGAGATAGCGCGCGCGGAACTCGCTCTCGTCGAGCCGGGGCGAGGGCATGCCTTTGCGGGGCGGAGGGGCGGTCATCGCCCGATCAACGCGACCCTGCCGCGGATGTTTCCCCCTACCTCGTCATCCCCCCGAAAGCGGGGCCCCCGCTTTCGCGGGGGTGGCGAGGAGGATCAGGTGGACAGAGGAGCGGACAATCAGAGGCGGGAAGCGGATCGATCAGAGATCGATCAGCAGCCGCATCGGGTCTTCGATCGCTTCCTTGATGATCTTGAGCGCGGTGACCGCCTCGCGGCCGTCGATCAGGCGGTGGTCGTAGCTGAGCGCGAGGTACATCATCGGCTTGATGACGACCTGGCCGTTGCGCGCCACCGGGCGCTCCTCGATGCGGTGCAGGCCGAGCACCGCGGCCTGCGGCGGGTTGATGATCGGGGTCGACATCAGCGAGCCGAACACGCCGCCGTTGGAGATCGTGAACGTACCGCCCTGCATGTCGGCCATCGTCAGCGTGCCGTCCTTGGCCTTCTGGCCGTAGCCGGCGATCGCTTGCTCGATCTCGGCGAAGCTCATCGCGTCGACGTTGCGCACGACCGGCACGACGAGGCCGTTCGGGGCGCTGACCGCGATCGAGATGTCGACGTAGTCGTGATAGACGATCTCGTCGCCTTCGATCTTGGCGTTGACCGCGGGGACGTCCTTGAGCGCGAGGCAGGCGGCCTTGGCGAAGAAGCTCATGAAGCCGAGCTTGATGCCGTGCTTCTTGGCGAACAGGTCCTTGTAGGCCTCGCGCGCCTCCATCACCGCGCTCATGTCGCAGTCGTTGAAGGTGGTCAGCAGCGCGGCTTCTTCCTGCGCGCCCTTGAGGCGACGGGCGATCGTCTGGCGCAGGCGGGTCATCTTGACCCGCTCCTCGCGGCGCTCGCCGGCGGCGGCCGGAGCCGGGGCGGGCGAGGGGCTCGGTGCCGGCGCCGAGACCGACGGGGCCGGAGCCTCCTTCTTGGCCTTGGCCGCGGCGAGCACGTCTTCCTTGGTCAGCCGGCCGTCCTTGCCCGAGCCCCTGATCGACGAGGGGTCGACGCCGTGCTCGAGCACCGCGCGGCGCACCGCGGGCGACAGCGTGGTCGTGTGGTCCTCGTCCTCGGCAGTCGGCGCAGCCGGGGCGGCCGGCGGCGCGGAGGGTGGCGGGGGCGCCTGCTCGACGGGCTGCGGCTGCTCGCGCTCGGCCACCTGGACGGTCTCGCCGGCCTGCTGCGCGTCCTCGATCGTCGCGATCACCGCGCCGACCGCGACGGTGTCGCCGACCTGCACCGCGTGCGCGCCCATGACCCCGGCGGCGGGCGCGGGGACCTCGATCGCGACCTTGTCGGTCTCGAGGCTGGCGACGGGCTCGTCGAGCTTGACCGGATCGCCGGGCTGCTTGAGCCACTCGCCGATCGTCGCCTCGGTCACCGATTCCCCGAGCGCGGGGACTTTCACTTCAACGGCCATCGTGCATCACCCTACGAATTGAGACCCAGCGCTTCGGCGACGAGCTCTTCCTGCTGTTCCTTGTGCCGGCTGGCGAGGCCGGTGGCCGGCGAGGCCGAGGCATCGCGCCCGGCATAGCTCGCGCGCATGCCCTTGTGCCCGGCTTCGCTCAGCGCATCCTCGATCTGGCTCTCGACGAAGAACCAGGCGCCGTTGTTCTTCGGCTCTTCCTGGCACCACACGACCTCCTTGAGGTTGGTCATGCGGGCGAGGCGCGCCGCGAGCGGCTCGCCGGGGAACGGGTAGAGCTGCTCGAGTCGGACGATCGAGACGTCCTCGAGCCGCTCCTTTTCGCGCGCCTCCATCAGGTCGTAGGCGACCTTGCCCGAGCACAGCACGAGCCGGCGGACCTTGTCGTCGGCGATGTCCTTGCGGTCGGAAAGGATGCGCTTGAAGTGCGCCGAGGCGGTGAACTCGTCGGCGCTCGACTTGGCCATCGGATGGCGCAGGAGGCTCTTGGGCGTCATGATCACCAGCGGCTTGCGGAACGAGCGCTTCATCTGCCGGCGCAGCACGTGGAAGTAGTTGGCCGGGCTGGTGATGTTGCACACCTGGATGTTGTCGTTGGCGCAGAGCTGCAGGAAGCGCTCGAGCCGGGCCGACGAGTGCTCGGGCCCCTGGCCCTCGAAGCCGTGCGGCAGCAGCAGGACGATGCCGTTGGCGCGCAGCCACTTGGCCTCGCCCGCGGCGATGTACTGGTCGATGATGATCTGCGCGCCGTTGGCGAAGTCGCCGAACTGCGCTTCCCACAGCACCAGCGTCTTCGGATCGGCGCTGGCGAAGCCGTATTCGAAGCCGAGCACGCCGTATTCGGAGAGCGGGCTGTCGTAGACCTCGAACTTGCCGTGCGGCAGCTGGCACAGCGGGATGAACTTGCGCTCGGTCTCCTGGCAGACCCAGATCGCGTGGCGCTGGCTGAA
>CBHWED010000211.1:0-6063 GCA_966112795.1 uncultured bacterium | reverse complement strand
CCGAGGGCCACCGCCGAGCCTGCGCTCGCAGCCAGCGCCAGCGCCAGCGACTGGCGCCGAGAGCGGGCTTTCAGATGGCGGATGTCGGCGGCGTTCGAGGGCGAGCGGGCGAGCATGACCAGGACTTTCCGGTGGCGGTCGGTGTCCGGCATGTCGCGCATCGACGCCCGGCGGTCATGAGCAAGTCGTGAGCATTTGCTGAAAAGCGGCCGCGTGGCGCTATTCGTTCTCGCCCGCGTCCACCTGATCGGGCTGTGGCGCGAGCCAGGTGACCAGGTCCCATTCGTTGCGGATGGCATTGAGCAGCATCGCGGTGATCACCACGGCCATGGCCTGCGGTGCCCACTCGCGCGCCTGCCAGAACGCGAGGGCGACGCCGCCGAGCAGCACGTAGAGCGCGCCGGGGATGATCCCGTAGAACCACTGGTCGGTCCAGTGCGGGTTGTCGGCCGGGCTGCCACGGCGCGCGCGGATGCCGAGGACCGACTGCACCGCGCGCACGAGGCCCCAGAGCGCCACGAGCACCGCGACAAGTTCCATCGCGCCGGGCGTCACGCCCTTGGCCAGCGCCGCGGCGCTGAGTGCGAGCACGAAGCTGACCTGCAGCACCACCGGACCCATGTAGAGCCTCGCACCCTCGAGCACGGTCGAGCGCGGTTGGTCGTGCATCAGCGTGACCACCACGAAGATCAGGCCGATCAGCACCGCCGCCGACGATCCGGCCATCAGATAGAATTCGCCCCACCCCTCGAACATGCGCGTTCCCCCTGGTCACGGACACCGGCCAGCATAAGCGAGGGCCAGGGCCTTGCGCGACCGCTTTTTCCTGCGACGCCGGCAGAGGCGCGCGATAGATTGCGCGTGCAGCCAGGCGACGGGGAAAGCCGATGGACACACGCGTGACGATCCACATGGTGGCGAGCCTCGACGGGTTCATCGCGCGGCGCGACGGCAGCACCGACTGGCTCGAGACCGGCGACCGGTACGAAGCCGGCGCGACGCTCGACCCCGAGTTCATCCGCGACTTCCTCGCCGCGATCGACTGCTATGTGATGGGCGCGCGCACTTACGAGACCGCGCTCGGCTTCGAGGCCCAGGGCCATGGCTGGGCCTATGGCGACAAGCCGGTTCACGTCCTCACGCATCGCGAGCTGCCGCGTTCGCGCGGGACCGTCGAGTTCCACGCGGACGGCCTCGCCGCCTTGATCGGCGAGCTCCGTTCGCGCCATCGCAATATCTGGCTGGCCGGCGGCGGCGCGCTCGCCGGCGAGGCCTTGCGCGAGGGGCTGGCCGACGAAGTCGCCTACACGATCGCGCCGGTGCTGATCGGCGACGGGATCCCGTTCTTCCAAGGGCTGGAGCGGGACGTGGCGCTGCATCTCGTCGAGGTGAAAGCCTACACCAGCGGGATGGTCGCGCTGCGGCACGAGGTGCGCCGATAAGGCGGTTCCCCTTTGCGCGCGCGCACGGCACAACGGCGCCAGCAGGAGGACCCATCATGACGGAACAGGTCGAGTTCGGAGACGACTACGAGTTTCCCAAGGAAGTGCACAACATGCTCGTCGCCGCGCAGTCGGCGCACGTGCAGCTCAGCGCGATGGCCGACAGCAAGGCGAGCATCCTGATGGGCGCCTCGTTCGTGGTGTTCTCGCTGACCATCGGCGACATGCAGCGCAACGACGTCTCGCTGCCGATGCTGCTGCTCGGCGCGTTCTCGTTCGCGGCGACCGTGCTGTCGGTGCTCACGGTGCTGCCCGAGATCGGCGGCAAGTCGAAGAGCGGCAAGCCCAACCCGCTGTTCTTCGGCGTGTTCGCGCGGATCCCCGAGGACGAGTTCGTCGACAAGGTGGTCGACGCGATGCGCTCCGAGGAACGCGCCTACCGGATGATGGCGCGCGATCTCCACCAGAACGGCTCGATCCTCCAGCGGCACAAGTACCGCTACCTCGCGCAAGCCTACCGGACGTTCCTGATCGGCATCGTCGCGACCGCAGTCGCCTTTGCATGGCAGGCGGTGACGGGCTGACGATTTTTTTACGCGGTGCGGGAACCACCGCTCGCCCAGGCCGTTTCCCCTATTACCGAACGATGAAAATCCTTCGGTCATGAGACATTCACGAGATTTCGAGGATGTTTTCAGGAGCCCCGACGGCCTAGCGCCGCCGGGGCTTTTGCTTTGGCGCCGGCTGGGGCAGGTTCGTCGCAATGGAGGGGTACGACTACATCGTCGTCGGATCGGGCTCGGCGGGCGCGGTGATCGCTGCGCGGCTGAGCGAGGATCCGCGCGTCTCGGTGCTCCTGCTCGAGGCGGGCCCGCGCGACCGGCATCCGCTGCAGCTCATGCCGCTGGCGTTCCCGCGGGTCGCGCTCGGACGGATCGGCACCTGGCAGTTCGAATCCGAGCCCGAGCCCGAGCTCCATGGCCGGCGTCTCGGAATCCCGCGCGGGCGCACGCTCGGCGGGACCTCCTCGGTCAACGCGATGATCGCGGTGCGCGGCAACCGGCGCGACTACGACGACTGGGCCGCGCTCGGGCTCGACGGCTGGAGCTTCGCCGAGGTGCTGCCCTACTTCAAACGGCTCGAGGCGAGCTGGCGGGGCGCTAGCGAGTGGCACGGTGAAGACGGGCCGGTGCGGATTTCGCGCATGGAAGGCGCCGACCTGCTGTGGGAGCCGCTGCTGGCGGCCGCCGAGGCCGCCGGGATCGCCTACTGCGACGACGCCAACGGTCCCGAGCAGGACGGGATTTCGATGATGGAATCGACCGTGGGCAGTGGCCGGCGGATGAGCTCGGCGCGGGCCTATCTGCGGCCGGCGATGCAGCGAAGGAACCTGACGGTCGAGACCGGCGCGCTGGTCACGCGCCTCGTGCTGCAGCGGGGCCGGGCCGTGGCGGTCGAATACTCGCGGGCCGGCAAGCGTCGGACGGCGACAGCGGCGAGCGAGATCGTGCTCTCGGCCGGGGCCTATGGTTCGCCGCAGCTGCTGATGCTGTCGGGCATCGGCGACCCGGACGAGCTGCGCGCGGCCGGGGTCGAGCCGATCCACGAGCTCCCCGGGGTCGGTCGCGACCTCGCCGACCATCCGGTGGTGATCAACGAGTACGACCTCGCCGGCGATCACGGGCTGACCCGGCACTTGCGCGCCGACCGCGCCGCGCTGGCCGCGCTGCGCTGGTTCGCCGACGGTTCGGGCCCGTTCGCCTACACCGGGACTGTCGCTAACATCTTCGTGCGCTCGACCGAGGGGCTCGACCGGCCCGACATGCAGATGATGTGCCTGCCGCTGAGCGGTGACGCGCGCCTGTGGGTGCCCGGATGGCACCGCAAGCCGGTCTCGCGGCTATCGGTGCGCACCGGTTACCTGCCGCTCAAATCGCGCGGGTGGGTCAAGCTGCGTTCGGTCGATCCGCGCGATCCGCCGCGGATCTTCCTCAACATGTTCTCCGCGCCCGGCGACCTCGACGGCATGGTCCGCTCGCTGCGGCTGAGCCGCGCAATCTACGCGCAGGGTCCGCTGCGCGAGCTGATCGCGCGCGAGAACCTCCCCGGCGAGCGCCTGCAGACCGATGCCGAGCTCGCCGAGCACGTCCGCCGCCACGCGACGCACCGTGCGCACCCGGCCTGCTCGTGCCGGATGGGCACCGATGCCGGCGCCGTGGTCGACGCCGCGCTGCGCGTGCGCGGGATCGACGGCCTGCGCGTGGCCGACGCCTCGGTCATGCCCGCCCTGCCCCGCGGCAATCCCAACCTCGCGTGCATGATGATCGGCGAGAAAGCAGCCGACCTGATCCGCGGGCGGCCCGCGCCGGTCTAGCCGGCCGAGGGGCTGCACTCGGCGATGGTCAGCTCGTCGCTTTCGGGCCCGCCGACGGGTCCTTCGACGAGGATGCCGCTCTCGCCCTTGTTCCACCAGATCAGCGTCTTGCCCGCGGTGCGGCCCTCATCGGTCTTGTACTTGGCGCCGCTCGCCGCCGGGATCTGCGTCAGCTCGTGGGTCTGGCCGTCGAGCGTCAGCGTCGCCCGCGCGGTCGCGCCGCTGTTGTCGTAGGCCACCGTGAGCAGGTGCGCAGGCAGGCAATCGTACGAGGTCGGCGTCGCAGCCGCGACCGGCGCGGTTTCGACGGCCGTGGGCGTGGCAGCCGCGGTTTCGTCCGCCGGCGCGGCGGTGTCGCTGCTCCCGCCGCAAGCGGCGAGCAGCATCAGCGGAGAAAGCGCGAGAACCGAGTGGGCGTGCCTGGGCATGATACTCTCCTTGTGGGGGTGTGCGGAGAAGTCGTGAGCGCACGCGGCGATGGTACCGGAGCCGGGCGAGTCGACGCAAACACCGCGCCCGCCCGCGCCGGGATTAGCCGAAGCGCTGCGCCCGCACGCGCAGGATGATGCGCGGCTGGCACGACAGCCACTTGTCGTCGGTGACGTAGAGCGTGATCTTCGGCTGGATCTTGAGTTGCGTCCGGTCGGTGCAATTGAGCGTGTCGAACACGTGGGTTCCGTCGCTCTCGGTGTCGTACTGGGTGATCGCGTGGCCGACGCGCACCGAGACCGTGCTGCGCACGGCCTTCTTGTTCTCGTTGAGCACGATCACCGTCACCCTGCCGAGCGCCGGGGCCGGGGACAGGGCTGCTGCCAGCAAGGCCACCGCGCAAGCGCCGAACACGCTTCGGCGAAGGGTCCGGAAATGGGTCACGCTGCTTCTCCCTTGTCGGGCGCGACCTCCGCGCCGGCGGCGTGTTCGCCGTCCTCCTTTGCGCGCTGCGACTCCGGTCGCCTGATTCCAATCGCCAGAGTACCGAAAACGAACACTGCCAGCACGAGAAAAAAGGATCCGAGGACGATGTTGAAGTAATGCAGCACGACCCAGCCGCGCAGCGTGTCGCCGTTGAGGACGTAGACGTCCTTGGTGCCGGGCTTCGTCGCACCGGCGCCCGGAGGTACGGCAACGTCGCCCCCGCCCTCGGCGGCGCTCAGCTCGGCGAATGGCAAGCCCTTGGGGAAGAAAAGGAATTTGACGTTGGCCGCGGTCTTCCTCTTGACCGTGACGCCGATCCGGCCGCCGGCGGCGAGGTCGACGGTGAAGCCGAGCATCGGCTGGTCGCCCGAGAGGTGCAGCGAATCGTCGGCGGTCGGCGGGAAGATCACCACGTTGCGCGTGTCGTAGTCGAGGCACGGATCGAGATCCTCGCAGACGAGCGCGAAGTTCGCCTGCTCGAGCATCTGCGACTTGGACACGTTGGTGATGACCGCGGTGATCGACCCGAGCCCGTCCGGGTCGCGGTCCTCGACCTGGTAGACCACCGATCGCGTGTCGCGGATGTCCTTGGTCAGCGTGCCGATATGCCAGCCGAGGATCGACAGCAGCGCCGCGATCACGAACGGTGCACTGGATGAGCGAAGCAGGTCCATGCGCCTTCTCCCCCCGTGAGACGCTCTCCACCGCCTATTAAAGTGACTCTGCTTGGGGACAAAGCCCAATTGATGTGGCACCGCGGCGGGGCACGCACTATGTGCGCTGCCAAGGAGACCACCCAAGTGAAGATCGCGATCGCCTCGGACCACGCCGCCGTCGCCCTGAAGACCGAGCTTGCCGAGTGGCTCGCGGGTCTCGGTCACGAGGTCGCGGACCTCGGCACCAACGGCGAAGCCTCGGTCGATTATCCCGACTACGGCTACAAGCTCGCCGAGCACCTTGCCGCGGGCAAGTCCGAGCGCGGCATCGCGCTGTGCGGCAGCGGCATCGGCATTGCGATCGCCGCCAACCGCAACCCGGCGGTGCGCTGCGCACTGGTCTCGGAGCCGCTCTCGGCACGGCTCTCGCGCACCCACAACGACGCCAACGCGCTCGCGCTCGGCGCGCGGATTGTCGGCATCGAGATGGCCAAGGCCTGCGTCGAGGCCTTCCTCGACGCCGAATTTTCCGGCGGGCGCCACGCCAACCGGGTCGAGAAGCTTTCCAAAATCCCGCAGGACGCCTGACCGATGAGTTCGCTTACCCGTGAAGCCGCGAATGCCGACCCGCTGCAGCGTTTCTGGCACGACAGCCTCGAGGAGGCCGATCCGGTGG
>CBHWED010000210.1:0-6067 GCA_966112795.1 uncultured bacterium | reverse complement strand
GACAACTGGCGCTGGAAGGGCGTGCCGTTCTACTTGCGCACCGGCAAGCGGCTGCCCGAGCGGGTGACCGAGATTCTCGTCCAGTTCCGCGACATCCCGCACTCGATCTTCGACCAGACGCGCGCGCGGGCGAACCGCTTGCTGATCGGTATCCAGCCCGAGGAGAACATCACGCTGTCGCTGATGGCCAAGGTCCCGGGGCTCGACCGCGACGGCATCGCGCTGCGCGAGGTCCCGCTCGACATCCGCGATCCCAACGTGTTCTCGGGCAAGGTCCGGCATATCGCCTACGAGCGGCTGCTGCTCGACTTGCTCGAGGGCGACCAGACGCTGTTCGTGCGGCGCGACGAGGTCGAGGCGCAGTGGGCGTGGATCGACCAGATCCGCAAGGGCTGGCAGGCCGAAGGGCTCAAGCCGCGGACCTACACCGCGGGGAGCTGGGGCCCGAGCGCGGCGATCGCGCTGGCCGAGCGCGACGGGGTCAGCTGGCATGAGTGAGCTACACCCGACCGTCGCCCGCGTCACCGAGCGGGTCGTCGAGCGCTCGCGCGACAGCCGGCGGCGCTATCTCGAGCTGATGGCGATCGAGGGCGAGCGGCACCGCGACCGCAACGTCGCCCTGCCGTGCTCGAACCTCGCCCACGGTTTCGCCGCGGCGGGCGAGGACAAGGAGACGATCTCGACGCGGCGCGGGCCCAATATCGGGGTGATCAGCGCCTACAACGACACGATTTCGGCGCATCAGCCCTACGGTGCCTATCCGCCGCAGCTCAAGGTGTTCGCGCGCGAGGTTGGCGCGACCTGCCAGGTCGCGGGGGCGACGCCGGCGATGTGCGACGGGGTGACGCAAGGCCTCGACGGCATGGAGCTGAGCCTGTTCAGCCGCGACGTGATCGCGCTCGCCGCCGCGGTCGGGCTGTCGCACCAGATGTACGACAGCGTCGCGCTGCTCGGCATCTGCGACAAGATCGTGCCCGGCCTGTTGATCGGCGCGCTGCGCTTCGGCTGGCTGCCGGCCGTGTTCATCCCTTCGGGGCCGATGCCGAGCGGGATCGCCAACAAGGAGAAGCAGCGCGTCCGCCAGCTCTACGCCGAGGGCAAGGCGACGCGCGCCGAGCTGCTCGACAGCGAGGCCAAGAGCTATCACTCGCCGGGCACCTGCACGTTCTACGGCACCGCCAATTCCAACCAGATGATGATGGAGCTGATGGGGCTGCACATGCCGGGCGCGGCGTTCGTCAATCCGGGCACGCCGCTGCGGCAGGCGCTGACGCGCGCGGCGATGCACCGGCTCGCGGCGATCACGCGCGAGGGCAACGACTACCGCCCGCTGGCGCAGTGCGTCGACGAGAAGGCGGTGGTCAACGCGGCGGTGGGCCTGCTCGCGACCGGCGGCTCGACCAACCACGCGATCCACATCCCGGCGATCGCGCGCGCGGCGGGGATCGTGTTCGACTGGACCGACCTCGCCGAGCTGAGCCACGCGGTGCCGCTGCTGGCGCGGGTCTATCCGAACGGCGCGGGCGACGTGAACCATTTCCACGCCGCGGGCGGGATCGGCTTCGTGGTCGGCGAGCTGCTCGAGGCCGGGCTCGCGCATCGCGACCTCATGACCGTGGGTGGCGACGATCTCGGCGCCTATGCGCAGGAGCCGTGGCTCGACGGCGAGACGCTGGCGTGGCGCGATCCGGGGCCGTCGGGCGACGACACCATGCTGCGGCCGGCGGCGGCGCCGTTCATGGCCGACGGCGGCATGCGTCTCGTCGAGGGCAACCTCGGCCGCGCGTGCTTCAAGACCAGCGCGGTCGAGCCCGAGCGGTGGACGATCGAGGCGCCGTGCCGGGTGTTCGAGACCCAGGCCGCGGTCAACGAGGCGTTCGCCAAGGGCGAGCTCGACCGCGACGTGGTCGTCGTGGTCCGCTTCCAGGGGCCGCGCGCCAACGGCATGCCCGAGCTGCACAAGCTGACCCCGGCGCTCGGGGTGCTGCAGGACCGCGGCTACCGCGTGGCGCTGGTCACCGACGGGCGCATGTCGGGCGCGAGCGGCAAGGTCCCCGCGGCGATCCACGTCAGCCCCGAAGCGCTGGGCGGCGGGCCGCTGTCGCGCGTGCGCGACGGCGACGTGATCCGGCTGTGCGCCGACCGGGGCGAGCTGTCGACGACTGCCGACCTCTCGGCGCGCGAGCCGGCACCGGCGCCCGAGGCGCAAGCGGGCACCGGACGCGAGCTGTTCGCGATGTTCCGCCTCGGCGCGGACGAGGCAGAAAAGGGCGGCTCGGCGATGCTGGCGATGGCGGGACTATAATGACGTCCTTGGACAACATGAGGGCGAGTGGGGGTGGAGGACATGAAGAGACAACCGAGGCGCAGCCGCCCGCTCCTGACCCCGCCTCGCGGCGGGAAGGGACTTCGATGACCGAACTCGTCGTAATCGACGTTGGCGGCACGCATGCGCGGTTTGCGCTGGCTTCGATCGGTGCGGACGGCGCGATCGCGCTCGGCGAGCCGGTCACGCTGCAGACCAGCGACCACGTCAGCCTGCAGACCGCGTGGGAGGAGTTCGACCGGCGCTGCGACCATCCGATCCCGCGCGCCGCGGCGATCGCCATTGCCGGGCCGGTGACCGGCGAGGTGGTGCGCATGACCAACAACTCGTGGGTCCTGCACACCGGCGCGCTCGACGAGCAGCTCGGGCTCGACAAGGTCACGGTGATCAACGACTTCGGCGCGGTCGCCCACGCCGTGGCGCGCGCGCCGGCCGACCAGCTCGTGCACATCACCGGCCCCGACATCCCGCTGCCCGAGCGCGGCACGGTCAGCGTGATCGGGCCGGGCACCGGGCTCGGCGTCGCGCACTTCCATCGCCATCCGGGCGGCTACGTCGTGCAGGCGACCGAAGGCGGGCACATCGAGTTCGCCCCGCTCGACGCGATCGACGACTGGATGCTCGCGCGGCTGCGCCAGCGTCACTTGCGGGTTTCGACCGAGCGGGTCCATTCGGGCCCGGGGATCTGCGAGATCTATCTCGCCATCGCCACGCACGAGAAGCGCGACGCCGAGAAGCTCGACGACCGCACGATCTGGCAGCGCGGCATCGCCCGCGAGGACAGCCTCTGCGCGGCGGCGGTCGAGCGCTTCTGCCATTCGTTCGGCAGCCTGGTCGGCGACTACGCGTTGGCGCACGGGTCGAGCGCGGTGGTGCTCGCCGGTGGCCTCGGACTCAGGCTGCGCGAGGTGCTGCCGCATTCGGCTTTCGGCGACCGCTTTCGCTTCAAAGGGCGCTACACGCAGATGATGTCGGGCATCCCGGTCAAGCTGATCACCCATCCGCAGCCGGGGCTCTACGGGGCCGCGGCGGCCTTCGCGAACGAGCATCTAGGAGAGCACAAGTCATGAGTTCGATCGGCCAGATCATGCGCGCCGCGCCGGTGATCCCGGTCTTGGTGATCGACGACGCGCATCACGCGCGCGAGCTGGCCGAAGCGCTGGTCGCGGGCGGGCTGCGCGTGCTCGAGGTGACCTTGCGCACCCCCGCGGCGATCGACGCGATCCGGCGGATGAACCTCGTGCCCGGCGCGATCGTCGGCGCGGGCACGGTCATCAACGAAGCGCAGCTCGACGAGGCGCGCAATGCCGGTGCCGAGTTCATCGTCTCGCCCGGCCTGACCGAGCCGCTCGCGCACGCGGCAATCGCCAGCGGGCTGCCGTTCTTGCCGGGCATCGCCACCGCGAGCGACCTGATGCGCGGGCTCGACCTCGGGCTGACGCACTTCAAGTTCTTCCCGGCCGAAACCTCGGGCGGCATCAAGGCGCTGAAGGCGCTCGCCGCACCGTTCGGGCAGTGCAAGTTCTGCCCGACCGGCGGGATCACCGCCGCAACCGCGCCCGACTGGCTCGCGCTCGACCCGGTGCTGTGTGTTGGCGGTAGCTGGATCGTGCCCAAGGGCGCCGACCTCGCGCAAGTCGAAGCGCTCGCCCGCGAAGCCGCAGCGCTCGGGCAGTAACGGGTGCGCAGCGTCGCCGATCTCTCCGAGAGGCTCCAGGCGCTGCACCGGCGCACCGAGGAAACGCCGCTTTTCAATCCGGTCTTCCAGCTCTCGCTCGACCTCTCGCGCCTGCTCGAGCGCGGCGAGCTGACGCTGGCCGACTGCGAGGCGATGATCGCCGAGCTCGAATGCGACGCGCTCAAGAGCCGTGCCGAGCGGCTGCGCCGGCTGGTCGCGCCGGTCGCGCTCGCGGCCAATGCCGAGGCGCTCGACGCCGACCTCGCCGCGCCTGACTTCGATGTGTTCCGCGCGCGCTGGGAGCACCCGCAGCTGCACGCGGTATTCACCGCGCATCCGACGTTCCTGCTGACTCCTGCGCAATCCGAGGCGGTCGCCGCCGCGGCGAGCAGCGACGAGCCGGTCGATGCCGGCGTCTGCGTGGTTCCCGCGGCGCGGCCGGCGATCACCCTCGCCCACGAGCACGCGCAGGCGATGCTGGCGATCGCCCATGCGCAGGACGCGCGCGACGCGATCGTCGCGCGGCTGCTCCGCCATGCGCAGCGCGAGTGGCCCGCCGAGTGGACCGCGTTCGCCCCGCTGCCGTTCCGCTTCGCGAGCTGGGTCGGCTACGACATGGACGGGCGGACCGACATCGGCTGGGCGCAGTCGCTCGGCTTTCGGCTGGCCGAGAAGGCCGAGCGACTGGCACGCTACGTCGCCGCGCTCGAAACAATCGATGCCGCGCATCCGCTGCTCGGCGAGCTGCGACCGGCCGCGGGCTATGCAGCCGACCGGGCGGCCGACTTCGCCGCCGACCTTTCGGAACCGGCCGCGCTTTCGGTCGCGGCGAACCGGCTCACGGCGAACGATCCGCGCAAGCTGCTCTCGCTCGGCCGATACATCGACGCGCTCGAAAACGAAGCGGCGGAGGCCGAGGCCGAACGAGCCATCGCGCTCAAGACTCTCGCCGCGGCGATGCGCGCCGACGGGCTCGGGATGGGCTGGATCCACTTCCGGGTGAACGCCAAGCAACTGCACAACGGCATCCGCCGACGGCTCGATCCGGAAGGCGAGCTCGACCTCGCCAGCAAGGGCGCGGTGGTCCATTTGCGCAAGGCGATCGCCAAGGCGAAGCCGCTGCGTTCGAACTTCGCCGCGCTCGCGGTCGAGGCCTCGACCGCGACCCGCCAGTTCCTCGCGATGGCGCAAATCCTTCACCACGTCGATGCCGACGCGCCGATCCGCATGCTGGTGGCCGAATGCGAGGAGCCGGCGACGGTGCTCGCCGCGCTGTACTTCGCCAAGCTGTTCGGCATCGCCGACAAGGTCGACGTCTCGCCGCTGTTCGAGACCGAAACCGCGCTCGAGCACGGCGGGCGGTTCCTCGACGCGCTGCTCGAGGAGGAGGAATACCGCGACTACGCGCGCAAGCGCGGGCGGGTCTCGGTGCAGACCGGGTTCTCCGATGCCGGGCGGTTCGTCGGGCAGATCCCGGCGAGCCTCGCGATCGAGCGGCTGCAGGGCCGGCTGGCGCAAGCGATGGTGGCGAACGACCTGACCGGCGTCGCCGCGCTGGTGTTCAACACCCATGGCGAGAGCATGGGCCGCGGCGCGCATCCGGATTCGCTTGCCGACCGGCTCGCCTGGCCTCTGAGCCCGTGGGCGCGGCGGCGCTTCGTGCGCGCGGGCATCCGGCTCGAGCCCGAGGTCAGCTTCCAGGGCGGCGACGGCTACCTGTTCTTCGCCACCCCCGAGCTGGCCTTGGCGACGCTGACGCGGATCGCGCAGCTACGCCCGGCGGAAACCGATCCCGAGGCGCCGACCGACGAGTTCTACCGCCGCACCGATCTCAGCCTCGATTTCTACCGCGCGATCCGCGACCATCAGCACGCGCACCTCGAGAGCCGGACCTATTCGCGCGCGGTGACGGCGTTCGGGCTCGGCCTGCTCAACCCGACCGGCAGCCGCGTCTCGCGCCGCCAGTCGGACCTCTCGGCCGACCGCGAGATGAGCCTCAGGCAGATCCGCGCGATCCCGCACAACGCGATCCTGCAGCAGCTCGGCTACCCGGTGAACGTGAT
>CBHWED010000209.1:0-6125 GCA_966112795.1 uncultured bacterium | reverse complement strand
TGAGCTCCTCGGCGCAGGCGGTCAGGTGGCCGCCGGTGCCGACGCCGGTGATGACGACGTCGATCGGGCTGTCGGCGAAGTCGCGCAGGATTTCCTGCGCGGTGGTCTCGGCGTGGACCTTGATGTTGGCCGGGTTCTCGAACTGCTGCGGCATCCACGAGCCCGGGGTCTCGGCAATCAGCTCCTCGGCGCGGGCGAGCGCGCCCTTCATGCCCTTTTCCTTGGGCGTGAGGTCGAACGTCGCGCCGTAGGCGAGCATCAGGCGGCGGCGCTCGAGGCTCATCGATTCGGGCATGACCAGGACCAGCTTGTAGCCCTTGACCGCGGCGACCATCGCGAGGCCGATGCCGGTGTTGCCGCTGGTCGGCTCGATGATGGTGCCGCCGGGCTGGAGCTTGCCGGACTTCTCCGCGTCCTCGACCATGGCCAGCGCGATGCGGTCCTTGATCGAGCCGCCGGGGTTGGCGCGCTCGCTCTTCACCCAGACCTCGTGGTCGGGGAACAGGCGGGAGAGGCGGATGTGCGGCGTGTTGCCGATGGTGGCGAGGACGTTGTCGGCCTTCATGACGCGGGCTCCTTTTCAGTATCCGAGTGCAGGAATGTCGGGGCGAACGTCCTTGCTTTACGCAGCTCAGGAAAGATCACGGCCCAGATCGCGGTAACGACTATCGCACCGACCCCGCCGAAGGCAACAGCCCCGACGGCCCCGAGCAACCCGGCGGCGAGGCCCGACTGGAGCTCGCCGAGCTCGTTCGAGGCGGAGATCGCAAGCCCCGAGATCGCCGAGACGCGGCCGCGCATGGTGTCGGGGGTGTTGAGCTGGACCAGCGAGTTCCTGATGAACACCGAGATCATGTCGGCCGCGCCGAGCAGCGCGAGCAGCAGCATCGACAGCGGGAACCAGCGCGACAGCGCGAAGCCGATCGTGGCGGCGCCGAACGCGACCACCGCCCACAGCATCTTCTCGCCGACGTTGTGCGCGAACGGCTTCCAGCTCAGCCACATCGCCACCAGCGAGGCGCCGACCGCGGGGGCGCCGCGCATCAGGCCGAGGCCCTGCGGACCGACGTGGAGGATGTCGCGGGCGAACACCGGCAGCATCGCGGTCGCGCCGCCGAGCAGGACCGCGAACAGGTCGAGCGTGATGCAGCCGAGCAGGAAGCGCTCCTTGCGCACGAACACGAAGCCGTCGGCGATCTGCTTGAGCGGGTGGCGCGGCGGGCCGTCCTGCAGCGCGCGGACCGGACGGATGGTCGAGATCAGCCCGCCCGAGACGAGCAGCAGCCCGGCGGCGAGGAAGTACGGCAGCGAGGGGCTGTGGGCGAACATGAAGCCGCCCGCGGCCGGGCCGACCACGGTCGCCACCTGCCAGGCGATCGAGCTCAGCGCGATCGCCCGCGGGAGCAGCGGCGGCGGCACGATGTTCGGCGCGATCGCCGACAGCGCCGGGCCGTGGAACACGCGCGCCGAGCCGTGCGCCGCGGCGAGCGCGAACAGCAGCGGGAGCGAGAGCGTCTCGTTGTAGGTGGCGAAGGCGAGGGTCAGCGCGATGCCGCAGTCGATCACGTTGGCGAACAGCACCACGCGGCGGCGGTCGAAGCGGTCGGCGGCGACTCCGGCGACCGGGGTCAGCAGGAACAGCGGCACGAACTGCGCCGCGCCGAGCAGCCCGAGCATGAACGCGGCGTCGCGGATGCCCATGCCGTACTGGTCGCGGGCGACCGCGTAAGTCTGGTAGCCGATCAGCACCACGACCGAGAGCGTGGCGAACGTGGCGAGGAAACGGGCGAGCCAGAAGCGCCGGTAGTCGGCGATCTGCAGCGGCGAGGTGGGTTCGGGAGACGGGTCGCTCACGCGGGTGCCATGGCAGGCGGGCGGGAGGAAGGAAAGGGGGCCTCAGCCAACTCCGGCTAAGTCC
Organism: uncultured bacterium; assembly: GCA_966112795.1. GTDB lineage: Bacteria > Pseudomonadota > Alphaproteobacteria > Sphingomonadales > Sphingomonadaceae > Croceibacterium_A. The sequence goes on along the minus strand of CBHWED010000209.1, from coordinate 4,207 downwards.
TGCTTTGGCGGGACCAAGCCTCCGTATTGCTGTCCCATCTGTGGGGGAAGAGAGTGCGCGCGGCGCGGCTCCTTCTCCCGTTCACGGGAGAAGGATACGGAGACTTAGCCCCGCAGGGGCTTAGTCGGAGTTGGATGAGGGCCGGCTCTCAGCCCCGGCGGCGCAGGCGCGGGTTGGGCTGCAGCTCGCTGATCATCGACATGAAGTCGTCGAGGCGGATGATGCGCTCGAACTGGAAGCCCGCGCGGTCCTCGGTGACCCAGATGCAATAGGCCTCGATCCGGCCGATCACCGGCAGGCGGATGATCACCCGATCGCCACGACCGAGCTCGGGGACGTCCTTGTCCGCCCCGGCGTCGACCATGAAGCCGTGCGCCGAGAGGTTGCACACATGCAGCTTGAGATCGCCGCGAGTGCGATGCTCGCCGATCACCGGGAAATCGACCGGGTGACGGGTCGAGCGACGCATGTCCGGTACGGAAAGCTGAGCGCCGCCTGCCATTTATCCCGAACTCCCCTGTTCGCTTGATCCAGATCAGTCCCTTCGCAGGAAATGCTGGATAAAGAGTAAAGGCAGGGGTCAGGAACCGCGCAGGATCGCGTGCTTTTTTCGCCCGAGGCTGAGCTTTTTCTCCTCGCCGGCGGCCACTGCGATCAGGTGTCCCGGGTCGGTCACGGGCGTGTCGTCGATCCGCACCGCGCCCTCGGCGATCTTGCGCTTGGCCTCGCCGTTGGAAGCGGTGAAGCCGACGTCGGTGCAGGCCTGGCCGAGGCGAATCCCCTCGGCCGGGACCACGAGCACCGGCAGGTCGTCGCCGAGCCCGCCGCCGGCGAACGTCGCCGCCGCGGTCGCTTCGGCGGCGCGCGCGGCGTCGAGGCTGCGGACGAGGGCGGTGACCTCGTTGGCGAGGACCGCCTTGGCGTGGTTGATCTCGGCCCCGCCGAGCGATTCGAGCCGGGCGACCTCGTCGAGCGGCAGGTCGGTGAACAGGCGCAGGAAGCGGCCCACGTCGCGGTCGTCGGTGTTGCGCCAGTACTGCCAGAAATCGTAGCCGGGCAGCTGGTCCTCATTGAGCCAGATCGCGCCCGAGACCGACTTGCCCATCTTCGAGCCGTCGGCACGGGTGATCAGCGGCGCGGTGACGCCGTAGATTTCGGTGCCGTCGATGCGGCGCGCGAGCTCGATGCCGTTGACGATGTTGCCCCACTGGTCCGAGCCGCCCATCTGCAGCCGGCAGCCATGGTCGCGCGACAGCTTGAGGAAGTCGTAGGCCTGGAGGATCATGTAGTTGAATTCGAGGAACGTCAGCGGCTGCTCGCGGTCGAGCCGCAGCTTGACCGAATCGAAGGTCAGCATGCGGTTGATCGTGAAATGGCGGCCGACGTCGCGCAGCAGCTCGATGTAGCCGAGCTGGCTCAGCCATTCGTCGTTGTCGATCAGCAGCGCGCCGGTCGGGCTCTGGTCGAACGACAGGATCTTCTCGAAGCTGCCCTTGATCGAGGCGATGTTGGCCTTGAGCTGCTCGTCGGTGAGCATCTTGCGCACGTCGTCCTTGCCCGACGGGTCGCCGACCTTGGCGGTGCCGCCGCCCATGATCACGATCGGCCGGTGCCCGGCCTGCTGCATGCGGCGCAGCAGCATGATCGAGGCCAGGTTGCCGACGTGGAGCGAGGCCGCCGTGGGATCGAAGCCGACGTAGCCGGTGATCACCTCGCGGCTGGCGAGCGCATCGAGCGCGACCGGATCGGTCACCTGGTGGATGTGACCGCGCTCGTCGAGCAGGCGGAGGAGATCGGACTTGTATTCGGCCATAGTGCGCGCGCGCTTAGCACAGATTACGCGGGCGTCATCCCCGCCGGTGCGGCCGCGCGGCGCGGCCAGCGCAAGTAGAGCTCGACCGCCGCGAGGTTGAGGCTCCAGCACAGCCAGGCGATCGCGCGGTAGCCCTCGGTGTAGTCGATCCCGAGCAGCGGCGGGATCGGCAGGTAGAGGCGCAGCGTGACCGCGGCCATGGTCAGCGCCCACGAGCGCAGCATCCACGCGCGGTGCTCGGCGAAGCGCCGCTCGACCGCGCGGCGCCAGCCGAGCCAGGTCGTGGCGAGCCACAGCAGCGCGAGCGTGGCGAAGCCGGCGCTTGCCACCGGGCCGGCGGTCGAGCCGAGCGCGAGCGGCACGCCCGCGAGACCGCCGAGAAGGCAGCCGGCGACGTAGACCCGGCCGACGAGGCGGTGGAGGCCCGAGCGGCGATTGCGGAAGCGGGCGAGGAACTGGAACGGGCTGACCAGCAGCGCGGTGGCCGCGCCGAGCACGTGGAGGACCAGGAACGGGTCGGCGAAGGCGTTGGCGAGGATCTCCGGCCCGCGCATCGGGCTCGCGGTCAGGTAGCGGTAGGAAAACAGCGCTATGGCGACGCTCAGCACGGCGGCAATGCCGCGCCAGGCGAGGCTCAGGGTGCGGGTCATGCAAGGAACTCCCGGTTGCGTTGGCGCACCCCGTTGCCCGCCGCGCGGGCGCCGGATAGGCCTCACTGCGTGAACGGTGCGCGGATTTCGCGAATGGTGCAGCCGCTGCGGCGCGCGGCGATCGAGCTGACGCTGCTGGTCGCGCTCGGCCTGCTGATGGCGATGCTCGGACCTTACGACACCCTGCGTCTGCCGGCGGCGATTCGCACGCTCTACTGGCTCCTCGCGATCGTCGGCGGCGGGCTGATCGGGATCGCGCTCGACATCGTGCTGGGATCACGGATCGATCGGTTCTGGTCCCGGGTGTTGGGAGTGACCGTGGCGATGACTCCGCCCGTGACGGCGCTGGTGTATGGTCTCAACATCTGGGTGTTCGGCGATCCGGAGGGAATTCAGTGGCTGCCGAGCCTGCTGTGGCAGGTGTTCGTGATCGCGCTGCTGGTGATGGCGATGCGCGCGCTGGCATGGCGGCGCGTGGTCGAGACCCGGACGGTGGTCGTGCCGCCGGTGCCCGAAGCCGGGCGCGCGTTCCGCATGCGGCTGTCGGCGCGGCGGCGCAGCGCGCGGCTGCTCGCGATCGAGGCCGAGGATCACTACGTGCGCGCGCATACCGACATGGGATCGGAGCTCGTGGGGATGCGCTTCGCCGATGCGCTGGCCGAGCTCGCCGAAGCGCACGGGCACCGGCTGCACCGTTCGTGGTGGGTGGCCGACGAAGCGATCGAGAGCGTGCGCTGGCGCCGCGGGGCCGGCGAGGCGCGGCTCGCGGGCGGGCTCATTGCGCCGGTCAGCCGCAACCATGCGGCCGCGCTCAAGCAAGCGGGCTGGCACTGACGGCGCGGGGCGGATATCGCTCGACGCCGGAGGCACTCATCCATGTACGCATTGCAGCCCCATCCCGATCACCCGCCGCTCGCGGTCACCGGCATCGAGGCCCGGATCATCGGCCGCGACGCGAACTGGCTGCGCGCGCGCTGGCGGATCGAGGGCGCGCAGCAGCTCGTCGTGCCGCCGTTCGCGGGCAAGGGACGCGCCGACGAGCTGTGGCAGACGACCTGCTTCGAGCTGTTCCTCAAGCCCGAGGGCTCGGTGCCCTATGTCGAGATCAACCTTTCGCCATCGGAGCGGTGGAATGCCTACGACTTCGAGGCCTATCGCTGGGGCATGGCCGAGCGGCCGTTCCCGCGCGAGCCCGAGTGCACGATGCGGCTCGGCAGCAGTTTCGCGATCTTCGACGCGGCGATCCCGGCTGCGGGCCTGCCGGATGTCGAATGCGCCATGGGCCTGTCGGCGGTGATCGAGGAGCAGGGCGGGGTGAAGAGCTACTGGGCGCTCGCGCATCCCGACGCGAAGCCCGATTTCCACGCCCCGGCTTGCTTCGCAGCCACGCTTCCGGCACCCGGAGCGGCATGAAATTCGGCATCGACCGGCTGCTCGCCGAACCCGAGCTCAGGAAGCCTCTGGCGGGCAAGCGCGCCGCGCTCGTCGCGCATCCGGCCTCGGTCACGCTCGACCTGACCCACTCGCTCGACGCCCTGGTCGCCGCAGGGATCAACGTGACCGCGGCGTTCGGCCCGCAGCACGGGATCAAGGGCGACAAGCAGGACAACATGGTCGAGACCGCGGACGAGACCGATCCGCGCTACGGAATCCCGCTGTTCAGCCTCTACGGCGAGGTGCGCCGCCCGACCGGGCAGATGATGAGCGCGGCCGACGTGTTCCTGTTCGACCTGCAGGACCTCGG
>CBHWED010000208.1:0-6137 GCA_966112795.1 uncultured bacterium | reverse complement strand
ACGCCAAAGTCTGCGCGGCGATCGCCGCGGGCGACCCGGGCCAGGCGCGCGAGGCGATGTCCGAGCTGCTCCGCCTCGCGCTCGCCGACCTCGGCCTGTCGCTAAGGGCGCCGTAGTGCGCAACTCCCCTTCCCCCTTGATGGGGGAAGGATAGCGCAGCTTACCGCCGAAGGCGGTTAGCGAAGCTTGGATGGGGGTGTTCCCGCCGCACGTGCAGCGCTTGGACGAGAGCTCACCCCCATCCAACTCCGACTAAGCCCCTGCGGGGCTAAGTCTCCGTATCCTTCCCCCATCAAGGGGGAAGGGGAAGGGGAAGGGGGAGAGCCCCTCCTTCCTAGTGATTATCCCGCGGCACGCCCTTGGTCTGGGCGATCCGCTGATAGGCCTCGGCGCCTTCGAGGATCATGCCCTCGCCGAGCTGGCCGACCACCGAGCGCTGGATCTCCTGCCACGGCGTCTGCGAGGCCGGATAGGCATACCCGCCGGCCGCATCGAGAGCAGCCCGCCGCGCGGCGAGCTCCTCGTCGCTGAGCAGCACGTCGAGCCGGCTGCGCCTGAGGTCCATCCGCACCCGGTCGCCGTCGCGCAGCAGCGCGAGGCTGCCGCCGGCCGCGGCCTCGGGCGAGGCGTTGAGGATCGACGGGCTGCCGCTGGTGCCCGACTGGCGCCCGTCGCCGATGCACGGCAGCTCGTGCACGCCGTCGAGGATCAGCTGCGCGGGCGGGCGCATGTTGACCACTTCGGCCGCACCCGGATAGCCGATCGGCCCGGTCCCGCGCATGACCAGCAGCGTCTCTGGCGTGATCCCGGTCGCCGGATCGTCGATCCGCGCGTGGTAGTCCTCGGGCCCGTCGAACACCACCACCGGGCCTTCGAACGCCTCGGGGTCGTCGGGGTTCGACAGGTAACGCTCGCGGAACGCCTGCGAGATCACGCTGGTCTTCATGATCGCGCTGTCGAACAGGTTGCCGCGCATCACGAGGAAGCCGGCCTCGGCCATCAGCGGATCGTCGAACTTGCGGATCACCCGCTCGTCCTCGATCTGCGCCCCGCGGCAGTTGTCGCCGATCGTCTTGCCGTTGGCGGTCACCGCGTTCTCGGCGATCAGTCCCTGGCCGATCAGCTGCGCCACGACCGCCGGCACGCCGCCGGCGTGGTAATAGTCCTCGCCGAGGTACTCGCCGGCAGGCTGCAGGTTGACCAGCAGCGGGATCTTGTGCCCGTGCTCCTGCCATGTCTCGAGCGGCAGTTCGACGCCCATGTGCCGGGCGATCGCCGCGATGTGGATCGGCGCGTTGGTCGAGCCGCCGATCGCCGAATTGACCGCGATTGCGTTGAGGAACGCGTCCCTGGTCAGGATGTCCGACGGCTTGAGGTCCTCGTGGACCATCTCGACGATCCGCTTGCCGGTGCGCCAGGCCGCTTCCTGCCGGTCGCGGTACGGCGCCGGGATTGCCGCCGAGCCGGGCAGCGACATGCCGAGCGCCTCGGTCAGCGAGTTCATCGTGCTCGCGGTGCCCATGGTGTTGCAGTAGCCGGTCGACGGCGCCGACGAGGCGACAAGGCGGATGAACTCGGCGTCGTCGATCTCGCCCGCGGCGAGCAGCTGCCGCGCCTTCCAGATGATCGTGCCCGAGCCGGTCCGCTCGCCCTTGTGCCAGCCGTTGAGCATCGGCCCGACCGACAGCGCGATCGCCGGGATGTTGACCGTCGCCGCGGCCATCAGCGCCGCCGGGGTGGTCTTGTCGCAGCCGATCGTCAGCACCACGCCGTCGAGCGGATAGCCGTAGAGCACCTCGACGAGGCCGAGGTAGCTGAGGTTGCGGTCGAGCGCGGCGGTCGGCCGCTTGCCGGTTTCCTGGATCGGGTGGACCGGGAACTCGATGCAGATGCCGCCGGCCTCGCGGATGCCCTCGCGCACGCGCTCGGCGAGCACCAGGTGGTGTCGGTTGCACGGGCTGAGGTCCGAGCCGGTCTGCGCGATGCCGATGATCGGCTTGCCCGAGCGCAGCTCCTCGAGGCTCAACCCGTAGTTAATGTACCGCTCGAGATAGAGCGCGGTCATGTCGATGTTAGCGGGATTGTCGAACCAGGCCCGGCTGCGAAGCTTGGGGAAATCGGACATTTGAGAGCGTCTTTCGAACGAAATGGTAGCGGTAACGTAAGGGTCGGATAAACTCAGACAATTAACAATCGACCAAAAACGCCCCGCGGTCGAGCGGAATTATCGCCGGACGTCGGCAAGCCCGCTGGCGAAGGCCGCGAGATCGCGCGGCAGGACCGTGCTGTGGTCGCCGGCGATGCCGTGCTTGAGCGCGGCGAGCGCGAGGCCGATGGTGGCCGCCGCCTCGAGCCCGTCGCCGAGGTGCGCGAGCACGCCGGCCGCGAAGGCATCGCCGGTGCCGATGCGGTCGATGATCCCGGTCACCTCGAGCGCCGGGGCCGAAAAGGCGCCGTCACGCGTGTCGATCCGCGCCGACAGGCGATGATGGTCGGAGCTGACGATCTCGCGGCTGGTCGCGGCCACCACCGCGAGCTGCGGGAACCGCTCGAACGCGGCCTGCGCCGCCTCGTGCTGCCGGGCCTCGGCGTTGCCGCCGAACTCGCGCCCGAGCACCAGCGACAGGTCGCGGTAGCTGCCGAACAGCACGTCGGCGCCGTCGAGATATTCGCTGAGGATCGGCCCGGGGTCGGGGCACCATCGGCTCCACAGCGAGCCGCGGAAATTGCCGTCGAACGAGACCTGCACTCCGGCCGCGCGCGCCGCCGCGATCGCGCCCAGGCCGACCTCGGCCATCTCCGGCCCGAGCGCCGGGATGATCCCCGAGAGGTGCAGCCAGCCCGCGCCGGCGAGCACCGCGGGCCAGTCGTAGTCGCGCACCGCGGCGAACACGCTGTCGCTGCGGTCGTAGACCACCGATCCCGCGCTGACGCCGGCGGGGGGTGTCAGGAAGTAGAGCCCCATCCGGCCGGGCGCGCGAACCACGCGCGAGGTGTCGACCCCGGCTCGGCGCAGGCTCTCGATCGCCGCGTCGCCGATCGCGTTGTCCGGCAGCGCAGAGACCATCGCCGCCCGATACCCGAGGCGGGCCAGCGCGACGGCCACGTTGCCCTCGGCGCCACCGAAGTGCGCGTCGAGCCGTGTCCCCTGCAGCATGCCTTCGCCGCGCGGCGAGCACAGGCGCAGCAAGAGCTCGCCGAAACACAGGACCAGCCTGGGATTGCCGTTCACCTTGTCTCTCCCCTATCGGCCGTCACCGGCACTTGACAGCCCTTGGGCGCTGGTGCTCTTCTGATAGCGCTATCATAAGCATAGCCGAGCGGAGAGGTGCATGGAAGCGGGTAACCACGAAGCCGGGTCGGCGTTGCCGGAGGATTGGGCCTCCGGGACGTTCCTCGGGCGCATCATGACCTCCGAAGGGCCGAGCCCGATCCTCGTCGTCCGCGGCGAGCTCTACGACATGGCGCGCGTCGCGCCGACGGTCGCGGCGCTGGCCGATCGCGGCGATTTCAGCGGCGCCGGCGGCAAGCCGCTCGGCGCCTTCGAGCCCGGCGCGGTCGAGCTGCTGAGCCCGGTCGACCTGCAGTGCGTCAAGGCCTGCGGCGTGACTTTCGCGATCTCGGCGATCGAGCGCGTGATCGAGGAGCGCGCGCGCGGCGACTGGTCGGTCGCGGCGGCGATCCGCGAGCGGCTCGAGGATCGCATCGGCGGCTCGATCCGTGCGGTCGAGCCGGGATCTCCGGCTGCGGCGAGCCTTAAGGAGGCGCTGATCGACGACGGGCTGTGGTCGCAGTATCTCGAGGTCGCGATCGGCCCCGACGCCGAAGTCTTCACCAAGTCGCCGGTGCTCTCGACCGTCGGCGCCGACGCCGAGATCGGCGTGCGCTCGGACTCGACCTGGAACAACCCCGAGCCCGAAGTCGCGCTGCTGGTCGATTCCGCGGGCACGGCGATCGGCGCGACGCTCGGCAACGACGTCAACTTGCGCGACTTCGAGGGGCGTTCGGCACTCCTGCTCGGCAAGGCCAAGGACAACAACGCCTCGTGCGCGCTCGGCCCGCTGGTGCGTCTGTTCGACGACAGCTTCACCATGGACGATGTGCGCACCGCGACCGTCTCACTGCGCGTCGAAGGCGAGGACGGCTACGTGCTCGACGGTGCCTCGAACATGGCCGAGATCAGCCGCGACCCGCTCGAGCTCGTCCGCCAGGCGCTCAGCGAGCACCAGTACCCGGACGGCTTCGTGCTGTTCCTCGGCACGCTGTTCGCACCGGTGCAGGACCGCGACCATCCGGGGCGCGGGTTCACTCACAAGGTCGGCGACACTGTGGCGATCGCCAGCCCCAGGCTCGGGCGGCTGGTCAACCGCGTGGTGACCTCGAAGGATGCGCCGCCGTGGACCCAAGGGATCGGCGCGCTGATGAGCAACCTGGCGCAGCGCGGGCTGCTCGGGTGAGCGCAGCGACCTACCCGAGCCTTGCCGGCAAGCGCGTCGTGGTCACCGGCGGCGCCAGCGGCATCGGCGCGGCGCTGGTCGAAGAGTTCGCGCGGCAGGGAGCGAAGGTCGCGTTCCTCGATATTGCTGAAGCGGCCGGGCGCGAGCTGGCGGGGCGGATCGCCGGCACCGTGTTCTTCGCCTGCGACTTGCGCGACACTTCGGCGCTCGCCGCGACGATGAAGGCGGCCGAGGGCGCGCTCGGCGGGTTCGACGTGCTGCTCAACAACGCCGCGAGCGACGACCGCCACGCCGTCGACGAGATCACGCCCGAATACTGGGACGAGCGCATCGCCACCAACTTGCGCCACCAGTTCTTCGCCGCGCAGGCGGTCGTCCCGGCAATGCGCGCCGCGGGCGGCGGGGCGATCGTCAACTTCGGCTCGATCAGCTGGCACCTCGGGTTGCGCGACCTCGTCGTCTACCAGACCGCCAAGGCCGGCGTCGAAGGCCTGACCCGCAGTCTCGCGCGCGAGCTCGGGCGGGACAACATCCGCGTGACCACGATCGTGCCCGGCAACGTGCAGACGCCGCGCCAGGCCCAGTGGTACACGCCTGAAGGGGAGGCAGAAATCGTGGCAGCGCAATGTCTTGATGGCCGCATCCAGCCGGCGGACGTCGCCGCGCTGGCGCTGTTCCTCGCGTCGGACGACGCGCGGATGTGCACCGGGCACGCCTACTTCGTCGACGCGGGGTGGCGCTGATGGACCCGGTCTCGGTTCTCGCGGTTGGCGCCGCGCTCGGCGAAGGCCCGGTATGGATCGGCGACGCCGTCTGGTTCGTCGACATCAAGGGGCACAAGGTCCACCGCTTCGATCCGGTAACCAGGGCGCACAAATTCTACGAAGCGCCCGACCAGGTCGGCTGGGTGCTCCCGGCCGAAGGGGGCGGGCTGATCGCCGGGGTCAAGACCGGGCTGCACCGGCTCGATCCCGAGACCGGCGTGTTCTCGCTGCTGCACAATCCCGAGCCGCAGTACCCGGGCAACCGGCTCAACGATGCGACCACCGATGTTCACGGCCGGCTGTGGTTCGGCTCGATGGACGACGGCGAGACGCAGAAGACCGGCTATCTCTACCGCTGCGTCAACGGGCTGTGCAGCGACAGCGGCCTGCCGCCGGTGGCGATCACCAACGGCCCGGCGCTCAATGCCGACGGCACCGTGCTCTACCACACCGACACGCTCGGCCGGACGATCTACCGCGTGCCGGTCAACGACGATGGCTCGCTCGGCGCACCCGTGCCGTTCGTGACGATCGAGGACGGCGGCGGCTATCCCGACGGCCCGGTGGTCGATGTCGAGGGATGCCTGTGGACCGGGCTCTACGCCGGCTGGAGCGTGCGCCGCTACGACCAGGCCGGCAAGCTGATCAAGACCGTCCGCCTGCCGACCGCCAACGTCACCAAGATGTGCTTCGGCGGACCCGACCTGAAGACCGCCTACGCAACCACGGCATGGAAGGGCCTCGACGAGGCCGCGCGTGCCGCGCAGCCCGAGGCGGGCAACCTGTTCGCGTTCGATCCGGGCGTGGCCGGGCTACCCGTGACGCCGGCGAAGATCACCGGGCTTGGAAAGTAGCGCGAGGAAGGCTGCGCATCACCGCCCCCTTCCCCCTCGATGGGGGAAGGATAGCGTAGCTT
>CBHWED010000207.1:0-6142 GCA_966112795.1 uncultured bacterium | reverse complement strand
GACGACCAGGCGCGCGAGACGATCGTGGTGACCGGAGCGCTGCGCTCGCGCGACGACCATAGCTCGTCCGCCACCGGCCTGTCGCTGAGCCCGCGCGAGACCCCGCAGTCGGTCACGATCGTCGACCGCCAGCGGATCGACGACTTCGCGCTGACCAACGTCAACGACCTGCTGACCCAGGTGGTCGGGATCAACGTCGAGGAAGTCGAGACCGACCGCACCTACTTCAACGCGCGCGGGTTCGACGTGACCAGCTTCCAGGTCGACGGGATCGGCCTGCCGCTGCTGTGGGGCATCCAGTTCGGCGATCTCGACACGGCGCTGTTCGAGCGCGTCGAGGCGGTGCGCGGCGCCAATGCGATCATGACCGGGATCGGCAACCCCTCGGCGACGATCAACTACGTCCGCAAGCGGCCGACCGACATGCTGCAGGCCAGCGCCCTCGCCCAGGTCGGCTCGTGGAACCAGTGGCGCGTCGAAGGCGACGTCTCGGTGCCGGTCACCGACACCGCCGCGATACGCGCGATCTATGCCCACGAGGAGCACGACTCCTGGCTCGACTTCAACTCGGTCAACCGCGACGTGTTCGGCGCGATCGCGAGCTGGAACATCACCCCCGAGCTCAACGCGACAGTCGGCTACACGCGGCAGGAGAACAACGCCGAGGGCGTGCTGTGGGGCGCGCTGCCGCTGACCTATTCGGACGGCACGCGGATCGACTTCCCGGTCTCGGCCTCGACTTCGGCCGACTGGACCTTCTGGGACGTGACCGACCAGACCGCCTTCGCCGAGCTGACCTATGCCTTCGGCGGCGGCTGGCAGGCCAAGGGCGTGTTGACCTACAAGCGCTTCGACGAGAACGCCAAGCTGCTCTACGCCTACGGCTATCCCGATCGCGACAGCGGCCTCGGCGTGGGCGGGATGTCGGGCATCTACCCGTCGAAGTACGACCGCTACCTCGGTGACTTCTATGCTTCGGGCCCGGTCGAACTGTTCGGGCGCGAGCACGAGCTGGCGTTCGGCGTCTCGACCGGCAAGTCGGACGCGCTCGAGTGGGAGAACTTCTCGCTCGATCCGATCGAATATCCTTCGGTGCACCAGTGGGGCACGGTCCAGGTCGCCGAGCCGACTTACCCTGGCGAATACCTTGCGGCCGACTACAGCGACAAGCTGACGCGGGTCTATGGCGCGGCGCACCTCAACATCGCCGACGGCCTCAAGGCGGTGGTCGGCGCGAGCGCGATGTGGATCGAATCCGACGGCGTGTCCTACGGCACCGACCAGTCGCGCGACGACAGCGCGGTGAGCCCCTATGTCGGCGCGGTGTGGGACGTGTCGCGCAACGTCTCGCTCTATGCGAGCTACACCGACATCTTCAATCCGCAGGTCGAGGTCGACGAGACCCACGCCAAGCTCGATCCGGCCAAGGGCAGCAGCATCGAGGCCGGCGTGAAGAGCGAGTGGTTCGACAAGCGGCTCTACGCGACCGCCGCGGTGTTCCGCGCCAAGCAGAACGGCCTCGCCGAGTTCGCCGGCGTGTTCGACAACGGCGACAGCTACTACACCGGCGTCGACACGACCTCGAAGGGCTTCGAGGTCGAGCTCGCCCGCCGGGTGACCGACCAGTGGACACTGAGCGGCGGCTACACCTATCTCGAGATCGAGGACGAGAACGGCGACCCGACGCGCACCTGGCTGCCGACGCAGACCTTCAAGCTCGCCACGACCTATACCGTGCCGAAGTTCAACGACTTGAGGCTCGGCGCGCAGCTGCGCTGGCAGAACGCGATCACGTATGCCGATCCTTACGTGCAGGACGCCGGGATCGTCACCGGCGACGTGATCCTGCGGCAGGACGACTACGCGGTGCTCGACCTGATGGCCGGCGTGCGCGTGGTCGACAACCTGCGGGCGACCGTCAACGTGCGCAACGTGACCAACAGCAAGTACCTCTCGAGCCTCATGTGGGGCCAGGCGTTCTATGCGGCGCCGCGCAACTTCTCGGTCTCGCTGAGCTACCGCTACTGAGCGTGGCCATGGCCGGGGGTTCGATCCTGATCGGGGCCGGTTCGATCGCTGCCGTCGCGGCGGTCGGGCTGCTCCGCTTTGCCTGGGGCCGTCGCGAACGGTCCGCCCCGCTCAACGCCGCGGCCTGGGGGCTGCTGCTCGCCGGACTGGTCGCGGCCGGCTGGGGAGCCGGGGCGTGGGGCGTCGCCGTGGCTTCGCTCAGCGCGATGCTCGCGGCGTTCGTCGCGCTGACCGTGGCGGGCGTCCAGGCGCCGGCGCGGCCGGCGAAGGCCTCCAACCGCCGCGTCGGCTTGCTGCCCGAAGGCGGCGAGCCGCGGCGGATCGGGCGGCGGTTCGGCACGTTCGCATTGGTCATGATCGCCGGCTTCGCGGTCTCGCTCGGGCTCGCGCTGGCCACGCGCAGCCTCGCCGGGGCGCTCGGCTGGAACGGGGCCAATGCCAATGCGCTCGCGCTATTCACCGCGCCGCTCGCCTGGGCCGTGCTGTGCACCGTGCTGCTGATGCAGACCCGCCGGCGCAGCCAGGTGCTGACGCTGGCGCTGTGCGCGCTGCCGGTGGTACCCGTCCTCGTCACCGGAGCCTTGTCATGACCCTCGCCCCCGACGGCACCACCGTGAAGCGCGCGCTGCACGCGCATGCGGCGATCGGCCTGCTCGCCGGTGCGCTGCTGTACATCGTTTGCCTCAGTGGCACGCTGCTGGTGTTCTACGAGGAGTGGCAGCGGTTCGAGCAGGCGCCGCCGCCGCAGATGACCCGGATCGATCCCGACGCGGTCCAGCGCGGGATGGCAGCGCTGCTCGCGACCGAGGCCGGCAAGCCGGCGACGACGCACTTCTACGTCGACATGCCGCTCGCCGAGCTGCCGACCACGCGGGTGATCACCGACACCCAGTCGATGCACCTCGACGCGGCCGGGCGCCTCGCCGGGCCCGAGCGGATCGAGTGGGCGAACTTCCTCTACGCGCTGCATTACACGCTCAACATTCCGGTCGCCGAAGGGCTCGTCGGGATGACGCTGGTCGGCATTCTCGGCATGCTGCTGATCGCACTCGCGCTGACCGGCGTGCTCGCGCATCCGAAGATATTCCGCGACGCGTTCCGGCTGCGCCTGCGGCACGGCAGCGGGGTGGCGCTGTCCGACTGGCACAACCGGCTCAGCGTGTGGACGCTGCCGTTCTCGCTGGCGATCGCGCTGACCGGATCGGTCATCGGGCTGGCCACGGTGACCGGCACGGTGATCGCCGAGCGGTACTACGGTGGCGACATCGAGGCGCTTTACGCGACGCTGTTCGGCGAGGAGGGCAAGCCCGACCCGGCGCCCGCGCCGCTGCCCGACGTCGCCGCGGCGCTGCGCTGGATGGAGGCGAACCGGCCCGAGGCGCGCATCACTTATGTCACGGTGCACGAGCCGGGGACCGCGGGGCAGCAGGTGCAGATCGTCGCCGAGCATCCGCGGCGGCTGATCTTCGGCGAGTACTACCTGTTCGACGACGCGGGGCGCTTCGAGGGCACCGCGGGGCTCGCCGACGGGCCGCTCGGGCAGCAGGCGGCGGCCTCGAACTACGACCTGCACTTCGGCAACTACGGCGGGCTGACGGTCAAGATCGTCTATGCCCTGCTCGGCCTCGCGCTGACCGCGGTCTGCGCCACGGGGACTTACATCTGGCTCGGCAAGCGCCGGCGGCGCGGGTTCGACGAGCCGCGGCTGCGCGCGGCGTGGCACGCGGTGGTGTGGGGCTCGCCGCTCGCGCTGGCGCTGACGCTGGTCGTGCGGCTGGCGTTCGGCCACACGGCGCCGTTCGCGGCGATCTTCTGGCTGGCGCTGGTGGCCGCGATCGGTGCCGCGGTGGCAGCGGCCGGACGGCGTGGCGGCGAAGTGTCGGTCGCGACGGCGCAGGCCTGACGGGCGGGGCCGGCGCCCCGCCCTGCCCGGATCAGAAGTCGAGCCCGACCTTGATCCCGATCGTGCGCGGCCGGATCACGGTGTCGTAGAACACGCCGCCGGTGCTGCTGATCCCGTCGGGATCGCCGCAGACCGTCTCCTGGCACTGCACGCTCGTGCTCAGCTTGCCGTTGCTGTCGAACAGGTTGGTGGCGAACACCTCGACGCGGTAGGTATCGCCGCGCGCGCCGAAGCTGAGGTCGACCGTCGTGTAGCTCGGCAGCTCGCCCTTGATCTCGTTCTGCAGGTCGCGCAGGTCGCTGCGCCGGCCGCCGAGGTACGACAGCGCGCCCTGCGCGTAGCCGTTCCACATCCCGCCGAGCGGGAATTCGTAGCGGGCGATCGCGTTGCCCTTGAACCGCGCGGTGACCGGCAGGCGCGTGCCGGCGGGCGCCAGCGTGGCGTTCTCCTCGTTCGAGTTGTCGATCGCGCCGCTGCCGTCGAGGTCGACGTCGATCGTGCAGTCGAAGTCGGGGTTGGCGATGCGGCAGAAGTCGCGGCGGATCTCGGCGTCGTTGTAGCTGCCGTTGAGGTCGATGCTGAACCCGCGGTGCTGGTAGCCGAAGTCGAGCTCGATGCCGCGGATCCGGGCGATGCCGGCGTTGCGGATCTCGGTCAGGCCGTTGGCGCCGATGAAGGATAGCTGGATGCCGTCCCAGTCCTGCTGGTAGACCGCGCCGTTGAGGCGGAAGCCGTCGCCGAAAGTGGTCTTCCAGCCGAGCTCGTAATTATCGAGCGTGTCGGCATTGTACGGCGGCAGCGAGCCGCGGCGGTTGATGCCGCCCGGGCGAAAGCCGCGCGACCAGGTCGCATAGACCAGCGCGTCAGGGCTGAAGGTGTAGGTCAGGTTGAGCTTGTGGATGAAGTCGGTGTCCGACTTCACCTTGTCGAGGTTGGTGCACGGGCTCCCCTCGACCACCGGCGGGCCCTGGCAGGCGTAGACCGGATTGCTGCTGTAGCCGGGGTTCTGGTAGCCGAAGAAGCCGATCAGCGAGTTCTTGTAGTTGTACACGCGGAGGCCGCCGGTGACGGTCAGCTGGTCGGTGATGTCGTAGCTGACCTCACCGAACGCCGCGTAGTCGCGATCGACGCGCTCCTGCGCGGTCAGCCAGATGTTGTCGACGGTGCCCTCGACCTGGAGGAAGTCGGCGATGCCGTCGATGATGTAGTGCTGGGTGATGCCGTGCTGCTGACGCTGCGCGAACAGGCCGGCGATCACGCGCCAGCGGTTCTCGGCCGGCGAGCTCACCCGCAGCTCGCCGAACCAGCGGCGGTAGCGGTCGGCGCCGTGGATGTACTGGTTCGGGCTCACGAGATCGTAATTGTTGTCGTAGAAGTAGGCGCCGTAGCCGTAGAGCGCGTCGTAGAAGTAGGCGTAGTCGGAGTAGTCCTGCACGACCTCGTCGTCGCGCCATAGGTAGCCGCCGGCGGCGACCATGTCCCAGGTGCCGAGCTTGCCCTCGATGGTCAGCGCCGCCTGGACCCACTCGTCCTTGCTGTATTCGGGGTTGTACTGGACGACCTGCAGCTTGTCGTCGACCGCGGTGCTGCGCTCCTGCGCGTTGATGCCGTCGGCCTCGGTCCGCTGGTACATGACCGTCGGCCGCACGGTCCAGTTCTCGTCGAGATCGATGCCGAGCGCGGCGCGGAAGCCGTAGGTGTCGGCTTCGTTGTAATCGTCCTCGACCAGCGCGGCGTTGTCCTGCGGGATGCCCGATGTCGGGAAAGTGCGCGTGCCGTGAATGTTGTCGATGTAGCCCGCGTCCTTGCGGTACCAGCCGACGAGGCGCAGCGCGGCGCTGTCGCTGAAGCCGTAGTTGATCATCGCCTCGCCGACGCCGCCGATATCGCCGTGCGCCACGCTGTTGAGCTCGAAGTCGGCGCTGCCGTAAGTATCGCCGGGCTCGGGCTGATTGGTGATGATCTTGACCGTGCCGGCCATCGAGCTCGCGCCGTAGAGCGTGCCCTGCGGGCCGGCGAGCGCCTCGATCCGGTTGATGTCGTACATGTGGATGTCGAGCGCGCCCTGGATCGTCGTCACGGGCATTTCGTCGAGATAGGTGCCGACGGTCGGCAGCGAGGCCGAGTGGTTGGCGTTCTCGCCCGAGGCGACGCCACGGAAGTAGATCTGCGAGAAGCCCGGGCCGCCCGACTGGATCGTCACCGAGGGGA
>CBHWED010000206.1:0-6165 GCA_966112795.1 uncultured bacterium | reverse complement strand
GGGCGCATTTCCGGCCCGAGTTCCTCAACCGGCTCGACGAGGTGATCCTGTTCCATCGCCTGGCCGCGGAGCATATGGCACCGATCGTCGATATCCAGGTCGCGCGGGTGCAGAAGCTCTTGAAGGACCGCAAGATCACGCTCGACCTGACCGACGCCGCGCGCCGCTGGCTCGGCCGGGTCGGCTACGATCCGGTCTATGGCGCGCGCCCGCTCAAGCGCGCGGTGCAGCGCTATCTGCAGGATCCGCTGGCCGAGAAGCTGCTCGCCGGCGAGATTCCCGACGGCAGCACGGTCAAGGTCGACGAAGGCGACGGCGAGCTGAACATCGCCGTGGCCTGAGCCCCGAAAACGAAGAGGCGGCGGGTTCGTCACCCGCCGCCCCTCGATTGCTTGGCTGATGCCTGGTCCTAGAAGACCGTGGCCTTCACGCCGACGTAGAACGAGCGGCCGACCGCGCTGACCGGATAGCCGAGCGCGCCGTCGTCGGGCTTGCGGTCCCACAGGTTGTTGATGCCGCCGTAGATCTGGAACCGGTCGTCGACGTCGTAGCTGGCGTAGATCTCGTGCTCCCACCGCTGGCGGTACCAGATGTACTCGGGCGCCACATAGTCGGGGTTGGCGGCTTCCTGCTCGCGGGTCACGCGGCGGGTCTTGTCCCACCAGCTGATGCCGTAGTTGATCGTCAGCGGGCCCTTGGACCAGTTGAGATCGAACACCGCGCTGTAACGCGGGGCCGGCAGGACGGCGCTGTCGAGCTCGTTCTCGGGCTCGGCGCCGACCGACGGCACGAACTCGAGGCGATCGAGGTAGTTGCCGACCAGGTGCACGTTGAACCGGCCGAAGTTGCCGGGCTCGAACGTGTAGTTGAGCGTCACGTCGAGGCCCGCGGTTTTGAACGACGCGACGTTCTGCGGGATGATCGTGAAGTTCGAGATGTAGCCGGTGTTCGGATTGCGATCGATCAGGTCGCAATAGATGTTGTCGAGCGTCGGCTGGTCGACGCACAAGTCGACGATGTCCTGCGAGGTCGAGTACTGGATCGCGTTGCGCAGGCGGATGTCGTACCAGTCGGCGCTCAGCGTCAGGCCGGGCACGAAGCGCGGGCGCAGCACGGTGCCGACCGTCCAGGTCTTGGCGCTTTCCTCGTCGAGGTCGGGATTGCCGCCCTGGAAGCCGAGCAGGCTCGAGTTGGCGGGCGAGGTCGCGTCGTTGGCCGGGTCGAACACGAATTGCTCGGGGTTGCCGGGCACGGTCTCGAAGATGTCGATACCGAGCGCTCCGAGCTGTGTCGTGCAGTTGTCGATGCGGTACTGGGTTCCCTCTTCGCGCGTCTCCGGCCCGCAGGGATCGGTGATGAACTCGTAGGTGCCGCTGCCGCCGGCGAACAGCTCGTTGATGTTCGGCGCGCGCACCGCGACCGAGTACGTGCCGCGGAAGCTCACGTCGGGGATCGGGGCGTAGATCCCGTTGACGTTCCACGTCGTGGTCGTGCCGATCGTCGAATAGTCCGACAGGCGCAGCGCACCGCCGATCGACAGCGTCTCCGCCCCGGGGACATCCGAGAGGATCGGCACGTTGACCTCGGCGAAGGCCTCCTTCACGTCGAAGCTGCCCTGGTCGACCTTGGCCGGGGCATTGTCGTCGAGCAGACCCTGCAGGCTGAAGTCCGAGGGGATGTAGTTGCTGCTCTCCTTGCGGTACTCGGCGCCGAGCGCGAAGCCGACCGGGCCGCCGGGCAATTCGAAGAACGCGCCGGTATCCCCCGAGAGGTAGGCGTTGACCACGTGCTGCTTGATGCGCGCCCAGTCGGAGTGATCGACCGTGACCCAGTCGAGCGCCGCCTGCGACGGGCTGCCCGCGCCGAGGATGTTGAGCGGGACGCACTGGCCGGGGACGAACGACCGGACCGGCCCGACGAACGGATAGCCCGAGGTGTCGGACAGGTTGTAGTACGGCGTACCGTTGCCGCTCGCCCACTGGATCCCGGTTTGCCCGGGCAAGTTGATCCGGCAGGTGACGTTGCCGGTCGCCGGGTCGACCACCGCGTCGAGCGCGGCGTAGTAGCGATCCGAGATGCGATCGTTGCGGTTGGTCGATTCCTGGGTCGACTGCCCGAAGACGTACGAGACGTCGTACTTGAGGTTCGGCGTGATCTCGCCTTCGGCGCTGACCACACCACGGAACAGCTCACGCTCGAGCTCGTAGCGGCGCACGCCGAAATCGAAGTTGTCGCGCGAAACCGCCGCGTCGCCGACGACCGCGCTGCCGAACCGCTCGTTGAGGAAGGCATTGTCCGCGAACAGGTAGGTCGAGAAGTCGTAGGTCGGCTGCGCGAATGTATAGGCCGTCGAGCGGACGTACTTGCCTTCGGCGCGGAGCGTCAGCGCCGGGCTGACCTCGTAGCTGGCGAGGACATTGGCGATGTGCCGCCGGGTGTACGGGGTGAAGTCGCCGAAATAGGATTCGCGCGGGGTGCTCGATCCGCCGAGGACGAATGCGCTGCGGGGCAGCGGGATGCCGCGATCGTAGACCCCGCCTTCGCCGGTGAAGTCGGGGATGCCGTCGTCATCGAGGTCGACCGCGCCGCCGGGCGAGGTGTCGGCCCAGTTCAGGCCGCTCAGGAGGATGCGGTCGGGCACGTTCGGATCGTCGTTGGGGCCGCCCGGAGTCCCTTCGGCCGGGTTGGCGACGAACGCGTAGGTCGGACCGGTGCGGCCGTAGTTGAGCCGGTCGGTCTGCTTGAACCGGTCGGTCTCGTTGAATTCGTAGGCGACCGTCACGTTCGCGCGGTCGTCGGCGAAGTTCTTGCCCGCGGTCGCGGCGATGAACCGCGTGCCGGCGTCGCCGCGCTGCGAGATGCTCGTCTGGCCGCGCAGGCGCAGGCCTTCGAAGTCGCGCTTGAGGATGAAGTTGACAACACCCGAAACGCCATCAGCCCCATAGATCGCCGAAGCGCCGCCTGTCAGCACGTCGATCCGGTCGACGAGGTCGGTCGGGATCGTGTTGATGTCGACCGCCGCGGTGCCGGGGTAGCCGGCGACATGCCGGCGTCCGTCGACCAGCACGAGCGTGCGGTCTTCGCCGAGGTTGCGCAAGTCGAGGAAGTTCGAACCGACTTGCTGCGCGTTGACCAGGTTCGAGCCGGCCGAGAGGATGCTGGTCTGCGAGCCGATCAGCGCCGGCTGGTCGACGAGGAAGTCGGTCAGGTTGGTCTTGCCGGATTCCTCGATGTTCGCGGAATCGAGCGCGACCACCGGGTTCGGCAACGAGTATTCGGGCCGCGCGATGCGCGTGCCGGTGACGACGATCACTTCGCCTTCGTCGGTCGCGGCGGAGTCATCGGCGACGGCAGCATCGTCGTTGTCCTGCGCGAGGGCAGGCTGTCCGGCCAGCGCGACGGCAAGGGCGAAAGGCGCAGCAGCGCTGCGTAAACGGGCTTGGATTTTCACAGGTTTAGTCCCCTAATTCGCCGGCAAGCCGGCTCGCTTAGGTTACGGGATCCGCCCGGCCGCAGCCCCTGGACCGGGCGGATGCAGCGTAACGCCCTGAAAGTTGCTGGAAACCGTTATTGGTTTCAATCCCAATCACCCCCTCTCAGGGGATTCGGCGCCTGTCTGTGGCAAAACCGTCACAGGCTATTCTTGCGGGGCGAAAATGGCGGCCTGCGACTCGGCTTGACCGGCGGTTTCGGGCGTCTAAGGCCGCTGACGAGCCGGCAATCGGGCCGGCCGCCCAATCCCGCCGCGGGAAGTCGAGAGGGGCCGCTTGATGAAGATCGATGGATCGATCGCCGCCGTCGTGACCGGAGGAGCTTCGGGGCTCGGCGAAGCAAGCGCGCGCGCGCTTGCCGCCAAGGGCGCGAAAGTCGCGCTGTTCGATCTCAACGAGGAGCGTGCGCAGCAGGTCGCGGCCGAGATCGGCGGGATCGCCTGCAAGGTCGACGTGTCCGACGAGGCCTCGGTCGACGCCGGCTACGCCCGGGCGCGCGAGGCGCACGGGCAGGAGCGCGTGCTGGTGTGCTGCGCCGGCATCGGCACGATCGGCAAGACGATCAAGCGCGACAAGGAAAGCGGCGCGATCAGCCACCTGCCGGTCGAGCTGTTCCTCAAGACGATCAAGGTCAACCTGATGGGGACCTTCCAGTGCGTCGCCAAGGCGGCCGCCGGGATGATGACGCTCGACGGGCTCGAGGACGGCGAGCGCGGGGCGATGGTCTGCACGGCCTCGGTCGCCGCGGTCGATGGGCAGATCGGCCAGGTCGCCTATTCGGCCTCGAAGGCCGGCGTCGCCGGCATGACGCTGCCGATCGCGCGCGACTTCATGTCGGAGGGGATCCGCATCAACACGATCCTGCCGGGCATCTTCAACACCCCGCTGCTCGCCGGCCTGCCGGAGAAGGCGCAGGAATCGCTCGCCGCGGCGGTGCCGTTCCCTAAGCGCCTCGGCCATCCGCAGGAATACGCCGACCTCGTCATGCTGATGCTCGAGAACGGCTACTTCAACGGCGAGACCGTGCGGCTCGACGGCGCTATCCGCATGCCGCCCCGCTGAGGGCGGGGGCTGCAGGGCGATGAGCGGCTGGCATATCGGAGTGATCGGCGGCTCGGGCCTGCACGAGGCCGTGCAGCTCGACGACGCGCAGGAGATCGCGGTCAACAGCGCGTTCGGCGAGCCGTCGGGCCCGGTGACGATGGGCAGCCTCGGCGGCGTGCGCTTCACCTTCCTCGCGCGCCACGGCAGCGGTCACAGGGTGCCGCCGTCGCACGTCAACTACCGCGCCAATATCGACGTCCTCAAGCGCTGCGGCGTTACCGACGTGCTGGCGATCTCGGCCGTCGGCTCGCTCAACGAGAAGATGGCGCCGGGCGACTTCGTCGCGGTCGACCAGATCATCGACCGCACGACCGCGCGCGAGCGCAGCTTCTTCGGCCCCGGCCTCGTCGCCCACGTCGGCCTCGCGGACCCAGTGTGCGAACGGCTTTCGGACCGCGCGGCGCGAGCAGCGCGCGGCGCCGGCGTGCGCGCCCACCGCGGCGGATGCTACATCGCCATTGACGGCCCGCAGTTCTCGACCCGCGCCGAGAGCAAGCTTTACCGGCAGTGGGGCGCCGACGTGATCGGCATGACCGCGATGCCCGAGGCGCGCCTCGCGCGCGAGGCCGAGCTGCCTTACGCGCTCCTCGGCATGGTCACCGACTACGACAGCTGGCGCGAAGGCGAGACGGTCGAGGCCTCCTCGATCCTCGCGGTGATGCGCGCCAACGCCGATGCCGCGCGCGGCGCGTTGCGGCAGCTGGCCAAGGCGCTCCCCGCGGAACGCCCGCCGAGCCCGATCGACCGCGCGCTCGACGGGGCGATCCTGACCGCACGCGAGGACTGGGACCCGCAGGTCGCCGCCCGGCTCGATGCCGTGGCAGGACGCCTGTTCCGTGCCAGTTAGGCACCTGCGGATCATGGCTCGGGGCGACGGCTTGCAAAGCGCAGCGCGCTGGAACACAGTCTGTTCACCATGACAGACAGCCCGCGCCTCAAAGAATTCCTGCCGTATCAGCTCTCGATCACCTCGAACGCGGTCAGCGGACGTATCGCGCTCGAATATCGGACAAGATTCGGCCTCAGCGTGCCAGAGTGGCGCGTCATGGCGGTGCTCGGCGATTCGGGCGCGCTGACCCAGCGCGAGCTGACCCGGCTGACGGTGATGGACAAGGTCGCGGTCAATCGCGCCTGCAAGGTGCTCGAGGAGCGCGGCCTGGCCTGGCGCCGGCCGAACACGCAAGACGGCCGCTCGCACCTGCTCGAGCTGACCGCCGAGGGCGTGCGCATGCACGACGACATCATGCCGCTCGCGCTCGAGATGGAGCGCCGGCTGTTCTCGAATTTCTCGCGCGACGAGATCGACCAGTTCCGCAGCCTGCTCAACCGGGTGCGCGGCGAAGTCGACGACCTCGACGCCGACGACATCGACAGCGGGAACTTCGGCGTCGAATAAAATGACAGCGGCCCCGCGACGTGGTCGCGAGGCCGCTGCGCTCCCCCTGACGAAGCTTTAGTCGACCTTGCCGCCCGGAGGGCCGTCGCCCGAGAAGGCGTCGGCGATGTCGCAGGCCGCCGGGCCGAGAATGACGATGAACAGCACCGGCAGGATGAACAGGATCAGCGGCAC
>CBHWED010000205.1:0-6206 GCA_966112795.1 uncultured bacterium | reverse complement strand
GCCCCAGCGAGGAGGCCGGCTGCGAGATCTGGGGCAAGTGCGAGTTCGCCAACCCGGGCGCCTCGGTCAAGGACCGCGCGGCGCTGTGGATCGTGCGCGACGCCGAGGCCAAGGGCACGCTCAAGCCCGGCGGCTGCATCGTCGAGGGCACCGCGGGCAACACCGGCATCGGCCTCGCGCTGGTCGCCAACGCGCTCGGCTACCAGTCGATCATCGTGATGCCGGAGAACCAGTCGAAGGAGAAGATGGACACGCTGCGCGCGCTCGGCGCCGAGCTGGTCCTGGTCCCGCCAACCAAGTTCTCGAACCCGGGCCATTTCGTCCATACCTCGCGCCGCCTGGCCGAGGAGACCGACGGCGCGGTCTGGGCCAACCAGTTCGACAACATCGCCAACCGCAAGGCGCACATCGAAGGCACCGCGCCCGAAATCTGGCAGCAGATGGACGGCCGCATCGACGGCTTCACCTGCGCGGTCGGCACCGGCGGCACGCTCGCCGGGGTCGGCCTCGGGCTCAAGGAATTCGACGAGAGCATCACGATCGCGCTGACCGATCCGCACGGCGCGGCGCTGTACAACTACTACGCCCACGGCGAACTGCTCGCCGAAGGCAGCTCGGTCGCCGAGGGCATCGGCCAGGGACGGATCACCGCCAACCTCGAAGGCGCGCCGATCGACACGCAGTTCCGCATCTCCGACGAGGAGGGGCTCCACTGGGTCGCCCGCCTGCTCAAGGAGGAGGGGCTGTGCCTCGGCCTGTCGTCGGGGATCAACGTCGCCGGCGCGGTCGCGCTCGGCAAGCAGCTCGGACCGGGCAAGCGCGTCGCGACGATCCTGTGCGACACCGGCTTCCGCTACCTCTCGTCGCTCTACAACCGCGAGTGGCTCGAGGAGAAAGGGCTGCCGGTCTTCGAGTGGCTGCGCTAGGATCGCACCATGCCTCTCGATCCGTCCGATCTCCAGCGCACCGCGCCGACCGAAGCGGAGCTGCCGCCGCCGCCGCTCGCCGGCACCAGCAGCCAGTCGATCCAGCGGCTGCAGGTCGGCCTGTTCGGGCTCGCGGCGATGGTCCTGCTCGTCGCCCTAGCCAACATCATCCGCAACAACGCCGACCAGAACGATGCCACGGTCGTGCCCGAGGCGGCGCCGACGGTGGTGGTCAAGAAGTCCGAAACGGTCAGCGATCCGCTGGCCGACGCCGGGGTCGTGCCCGACACGCCGGCCGAGCCGGTGGCCGAAGGCGATGCCAATCCGCCGCAGCAGTAGCCTCGCGCTCGCCGCCGCGCTGCTGATCCTCGTCTGCGGCTGCCGCGACGCCGCCCCCGCCGCGATCCCCGAGCCCCGGCCCGACCTCGGGCTGATGGGCACGATCCCGCTCTACTGGGGTGAGCAGGCGGCATTCGGCGATGCGCTGACGGGCAAGGCGACGCCGCACTGGGCGCGCGCGCAGCTCGAAACCGGCTACACGCTGCATCCGCTCGACACGCTGAACGAGCAAAGCCTCGCCGGCCTCGAGTTCCTGCTGCTGGCGCAGCCGCGCGCGTTGAGCGGGCCGGAGAACGTCGCGCTCGATGCCTGGGTCCGCCAGGGCGGACGCCTGCTGCTGTTCGCCGATCCGCTGCTGACCGGCGAGTCGCGCTTCCCGATCGGCGACCGGCGCCGGCCGCAGGACGTGGTCCTGCTGTCGCCGATCCTCGCGCACTGGGGCCTGCGCCTCGAATTCGACGAGGCGCGCCACCCGGGCACCACGCTCGTCGATGGCCGGATCCCGGTCAATCTGCCCGGCACGTTCGTCGGCGGCGGCGATTGCACGGTCGAGTCGGGCGGGCTCCTCGCCCGCTGCACGATCGGCGAAGGGCGCGTCCTCGCGGTCGCCGACGCCGCCTTGCTCGATCTCTACGAGCCCGACCCCGCGGCGCCGGCTGCGCTCGATTGGTTGCTCGATCAGGGCTTCGGACACGGGACAGCACGGGAAGTGGCCGAAACCCGATGAGCAGGCTCATGCAATTTCAGTGGCTTGCGCGGCAATCCGTTGAGAATGCGGCGTCTCAAAAGGCCCTGCATCTTCCCGAAAAATCCACATTTTCGGGCAACTTCCCGTAATTTCCCCTTTTCTCCCGCAACTCCCCGCGATAGATAGCGAGTCCATCGGACAATCCGCCCGAAATGCATCCCCGACTCGGGGATGACCGGTCCGCGCGATCGCGCGCGCCCGAACGGGGAAGGCTTGTCCGGTGCAGTGAGGGTTTTGCCTGCGGGGTGGCGGCGACGTGGCCGAGAATGGGTCGACAGTGTACAGCGGACAGGACTTCTCGCCCCGGGGCGAGAAGGGCCGCTACGTGCTGCCGCCCGAATTCCGCAAGGCGGTGATCGAGTCCAGCGGCGGCAAGGTCCTGTGCCTCGCCAAGCATGAGCGCTGGAAGTGCCTGACCGCGTTCGGCCTCTCGCGCGAGCACGAGCTCAACACCCAGCTGCTGCACGAAGAAGAGCGGGCGATCCGCCTCGGCCGCGACTTCGACGTCGATCTGCGCCGCATCCAGCTGTTCGGGTTCAAGAAGATCTCGTTCGACGACAGCGGCCGCTTCATCGTCCCCGAGCATCTCGCCGGGATCGCCGGGCTGACCGGCGACGTGTTCTTCCAGGGCGCCGGCAGCTTCTTCACGCTGTGGCACCCCGACGAGCTCTACCGCATGGGCGAAGGCTGGGAGAGCGCGCAGGCCGCCTGCCGCGCGCTCGCCGAGGAAGCCGGAAAGAAGCGCAAGGGATGAGCGCAGCCGCCTCCCCACACGTTCCCGTGCTCCTCGCCGAGGTGCTCGAGGCGCTGTCGCCGCAGCCCGGCGACCTCATCGTCGATGCCACCTTCGGTGCCGGCGGCTACACCCGCGCGTTCCTCGACGCGGGCGCCACCGTGCACGCGTTCGATCGCGACCCCGACGCCATTGCCGCCGGGAGGGCCTGGCCGGAGACCCGCGAGACTCCGCCGCGACTGGTGCTGCATGCACGCCGTTTCTCCGAAATGGTCGCAGCGCTGGCCGAGGCGGGCGTCTCGCGGGTCAACGGCGTGGCGATGGACATCGGCGTCTCGTCGATGCAGCTCGACCGGCCCGAGCGCGGCTTCGCATTCTCGGCCGACGGCCCGCTCGACATGACCATGAGCCGCGCCGGACCGACCGCGGCCGATTTCCTCAACGGCGCGCCCGAGGCCGAGATCGCCGACGTGCTCTACCATTACGGCGAGGAGCGGCAGAGCCGCCGCGTCGCGCGGGCGATCGTCGCCGCGCGGCCGCTTACGACCACCGGCGAGCTCGCCCAGGTCGTGCGCAAGGCGCTCGGCTACCGCGCCGGCGCGCCGAAGGATCCGGCGACGCGCAGCTTCCAGGCGATCCGCATCCACGTCAACGGCGAGCTCGACGAGCTCGAGCAGGCGCTGCGCGGGGCCGAGCAGGTGCTCGCCGCCGGCGGCCGCCTCGCCGTGGTGACCTTCCACAGCCTCGAGGACCGCATCGTCAAGCGCTTCCTGCGCGAAGCCGCGGGTGCCGTCGCCCGGGCCAATCGCTACTTGCCCGAAGCACCGGAAACGGCCGCAGCGACGTTCGCCGAGCTGTCCAAAGCCATTCGCCCCTCTGAGGCCGAGACGCTGCGTAACCCCCGCGCGCGCTCGGCCACCCTTCGCGCCGCCGTTCGCACCGCCGCACCCGCAAAGGAGGCCGCATGACCCCGCATAGCCGCATCCGCCGCATCGGCTGGTTCGCCGCGCTGGCCATCTGCGCGATGCTTTACGCCGCGCTGCACCTCAAGGTCCACGCGGTGTCGAGCGACGTGATCCGCGCCGAGCGCCAGATCGTCGCGCTCGAGCAGCAGAAGGTCCTGCTCGAGACCGAGTTCCAGACCCGCTCGAACCAGCTCCAGCTCGAGGAGTGGAACCGCGTCGACTTCGGCTACGTCGCCCCGACCGCGTCGCAGTTCCTCGACGACGAGCGCCAGCTCGCCAGCTTCGGCAGCCCGCCGGCCGTGGGCGCGCCCGCGCCGATTCGCGTGGCCGGCGCCGGCGGCGAAGCGCCCAAGTATCCGAAGCTCGTCTCGCCGCTGACCGGCCAGCCGATCGACACCGCGCTGGTCGAGCCTGCTCACCGCGCTGACCTCGCCGGCACGCGCCTCGCCGATGGCAGCATGCGCATCCCGCTCGGCGCGGTGATCGGGAGCAGCGAGTGAATGCCCCGCTGACCCCTTCGGCCACCGGGCCGCTCAACGTCCTGGCGATCCAGGTCCAGGCGCCGACCGGACGCGTGCGCCTGGTCGACGTGCGCCGGCGCGCGCTGCTGCTCGCGCAGCTGCGGGTCGTGCTGATCGGTGCCGCGTTCCTCGCGCTCGCCGCCGCGGCGCTGCTGCGCATCGCCTGGCTCGGCTTCGTCCAGCCGGCGCCGGCCGAGCGTTCGATGGCCGACGCACTGCTGCCCCCGCGCGGCGAAATTACTGACCGCAACGGCCTGCCGCTGGCGCGCGCCTTTCCCGCTTACGCGCTGTGGTTCAATCCGGCGGCGATGGACGACGGCGGCCCGCCGCTGGTCCGCCCGGCCGAGGAAGTCGCCGCCGATCTCAAGGCGATCTTCCCCGATCTCGACCAGTTCGCGGTCGCCCGCCAGCTCAAGTCGGGCAAGGCCGGCTACTTGCGCCGCCGCGTGCTGCCCGAGGACGCCAACAAGGTCTACGCGATCGGCGAGCTCGCGCTCGAGCTCCCGCGTGAGACCGACCGCCACTATCCGCAAGGCACGATGGCCGCGCACGTGCTCGGGTACGTGGACGAGGACGGCATGGGGCACGTCGGCATGGAAGCGGCGCTGCAAGAGCGCCTTGCCGATCCGGCGCGTCGCGGCGAGCCGGTCGCGCTGTCGATCGACGCGCGCGTGCAGGGGGCGCTCGAGGACGAGCTCAATCGCGGCATGCTCGCGGTCGAGGCGGTCGGTGCCGCGGGCTTGGTGCTCGACGTCGACACCGGCGAGGTCCTCGCGCTCGCCTCGCTGCCCGAGTTCGATCCGAACAAGATGGACGCCGAGGGCCAGAAGCACGTCTTCAACAAGGTCACCAACCAGGTCTACGAGCTCGGCTCGACCTTCAAGCCGCTGACCGTCGCCGCGGCGATCGACGCGGGCTCCGTGACCAACCTCGCGCGCCGCTACTCGGCGCGGCCGTTCCCGATCGGCGGGTTCACGATCAGCGACAGCCACGATCTCGGCGCGTCGCTCAACGTGCCCGAGATGCTGATCCATTCGTCGAACGTGGTCACCGCGCACGTGGTGGACGATCTCGGCGCGGCGCGGCTCAAGCAGGTCATGGCCGACCTCGGCATGAACGAGCGGCCCTACATTGAGCTGCCGGCGCGCGGCTTCCCGATCTGGGCCAGCGGCGACTGGCCGCGCCTGCGGGCGATGACCGTCGGCTACGGCCACGGTATCGCAGTCACCCCGCTGCACCTCGCCAGTGCCTACGCGGCCATGGTCAACGGCGGCATCTGGCGCCCGGCGACGCTGCAGCGGGTCGAGCCCGGCCACGCAAACCGCGGCCGGCGCGTGTTCAAGGCAAGCACCAGCGCGCGGATGAACCAGCTGCTGCGGATGATCGCGGTCTACGGCACCGGCCGCAACGCCAACGCCCCCGGGTTCCGCGTCGGCGGCAAGACCGGCAGCGCCGAGAAGCCCGGTTCGGGCGGCTACAACAAGTCGTCGCTGGTCTCGACTTTTGCCGCGGCGTTCCCGATGGACAAGCCGCGCTACGTGGTCATCGCCATGCTCGACGAGCCGAAGGCCGTCGCGGCGAGCTCGTTCCAGCGCACCGCCGCGTGGAACGCCGCGCCGATCGTGGGGCGGCTGGTGCCGCGGATCGGCCCGCTGCTCGGCGTGCTGCCCGACGAGACGCGCGACATCGACCTCACCGACCTCCGGCCGCTCGTCGGCGACGACGGGAGCGAAGGATGAAGCTCGCCCGCCTGGCCGAGGCGGTCGGCATGGACGCGGGCGAGTACGGCGAGAAGCAGGTGACGGGCTTTGCCATCGATCACCGCAAGGTCGCGCCGGGAACCGTGTTCGGTGCCTTCCAGGGCACCGTGGTCAATGGCGAGGACTTCATTCCGGCCGCAATCGCCGCGGGGGCGATCGCGGTCGTCGCGGGGGCCCCCCGGCCACGAGCCCCGGGGGCCCCGGAGGAGGACCC
>CBHWED010000204.1:0-6235 GCA_966112795.1 uncultured bacterium | reverse complement strand
GCGATGAGCACCGACTGCACCCCGCGCTACTGCTACGCCGACCCCTACGAAGGCGGCAAGCAGGCGGTCGCCGAGACTTACCGCAATATCTCGGCAGTCGGCGCCAAGCCTCTGGCAATCACCAACTGTTTGAACTTCGCCAACCCCCAGCGCCCCGAGATCATGGCGCAGATCGTCGGTTGCCTCGAGGGCATGGCCGCGGCCTGCCAGGTGCTCGACTACCCGATCGTCTCGGGCAACGTCTCGCTCTACAACGAGAGCAAGGCGACCGGCGGCGGCTCGGCGATCCTGCCGACTCCGGCGATCGGCGGCGTCGGCCTGATGGCCGACTACGGCACGATGGCGACGATCGGCTTCAAGGCGGAAGGCGAGGCGATCTACCTGATCGGCTCCGAGCCGTGGGCGACCCCGACCGGCCAGCGCGGCCACCTCGGCCAGTCGCTGTGGCTGCGCGAGCTCCACGGCCGCGAGGACGGCGACGCGCCGCCGGTCGATCTCACGCTCGAGAAGAACTCGGGCGAGTTCGTCCGCGAGCTGATCGCGGCCGGGCTCGTCAGCGCGGTGCACGACGTGTCCGACGGTGGCATGGCCGTGGCGCTCGCCGAGATGGCGCTGGCCGGCGGCGTGGGTGCCGAAGTCGAGGCGCACCCGGACTTCTCGCAGGCCGCGTGGTGGTTCGGCGAGGACCAGGGCCGTTACCTCGTGACCGTGCCCGACGTCGCCGCGTTCCAGGCGCAGCTCGCCAAGGGCACCCGCGACGCCGACACCGCCTCCTCGGGCCTGCGCCGGATCGGCACCACCGGCGGCGACAGCCTGTTCGGGGTCAAGCTGGTCGACTTGCGCGAAGCGAGCGACAGCTTCTTCCGCGACTGGATGGAAGTCTGAGGACGCCTCCACCCCTCTTCGTTCGCTATGCGAATGGAGAGGATCGGTTAAATCCGAAATGGTTCGGTGTTCCGCCCCTGATTGATAGAGCGCGGCTGGGACCTCAGATGATCCTCTCCATCGCGAAGCGATGGAAGGCCGCCCCCGCGAAGCTCGGATGATCGAGTTTTCCACACTCCCCGCTCGCCTGTTGGCACCCGCCCCGCCTGTGTTATAGTCAGGCAATACACCACCTTGGGGCGGCGCATGGCAACCACTTCACCCGACCGCATTCTCTCGCTCGACCTGATCCGCGGCATCGCCGTGATGGGCATCCTCTCGGTCAACATCGTCGGCATGGCGATGATCGAGAACGCCTACTTCTACCCGCCCGACTACGGCTTCGACGGGGTCGGCGACCGCATCATGTGGGCGGCGAACTTCATCGTCGTCGACGGCAAGTTCCGCAGCCTGTTCTCGATCCTGTTCGGCGCCTCGACGGTGCTGGTGATCGAGCGCGCGATCGCCGCCGGCAAGGCCGGGTGGAAAGCGCACTATGCGCGCATGGCCGTGCTGCTGCTGTTCGGCCTCGCGCACTTCTACCTGCTGTGGTGGGGCGACATCCTCGCCAACTACGCGCTGGTCGGGATGATCGCGTTCGTGTTCTGGCGCCTCTCGCCGAAGTGGCTGCTGCTCGCCGCGGTGATCTCGCTCACGCTGGCTTACGCACCCGGGATCTACCAGGGCAGCCAGCAGATCGCCAAGTTCGAGGCCAAGCGTGCGCCCGGCGCGAGCCCGGCCCAGCGCGCCGCGCTCGAGCAGCGCATGGCCGGCCTGCGCTCGACCCCGGCGGCGCTCGCCGAGGACCGCGCGGAGCACGCCTCGATCCCTGCGCACGTCAGGGCGATGACCAAGGAGGACCGGCTGTGGGAGCCGTTCCAGTCGGTCCCCGGCTACGGCCTCGAGACGCTCGGACTGATGCTGCTCGGCATGGCCGGCTACAAGACCGGCTTCCTCACCGGCGCATGGCCGCGCCGGCGCTACGTTCAGGTCGCCGCGGTCGGCATCGGCCTGAGCCTCGTCTATTTCGGCGTCGGCGCCTGGCGCATCCTCGCGGCCGATTTCGATCCGTTCACCTACTTCCCGTGGGACCAGATCTATTCGGGACCGCTGCACCCGGTCGCAGCACTCGGCTACGCCGCGCTGATTATCCTGCTGCTCGGCAACCGGCGCACCGCGATCGGCGACCGTATCGCCGCAGTCGGCCGCGCCGCGTTCACCAACTACCTCGGCTCGACCGTGATCGGGGTGATCCTGTTCTTCGAGACCGGCTTCGGCCTCTACGGCGACCTGTCGCGGGGCCAGGCCTGGCTGCTCGTGCCGGTGATCTGGGCGGTCATGCTCGTGTGGTCGAAATGGTGGCTCGACCGCTTCCGCTACGGCCCGTTCGAATGGGCCTGGCGCTGCCTCGCGCGGTGGAAGTGGGAACCGAGGCGCAAACGGCCACCGGTGGAAGCGGCCGCAGCGGCCTGAACGACCGGCCTGTCGCTTCTGCCCTCCCGCTCATGTTCGTCATCCTGAACTTGTTTCAGGACCCATCACGCCGCGGACACGGAGGTCACGATCGCGCGCAGCCTCGAGGTTCGGTTGCGCGAGCCAGGCCGTGAGGCCGCTTGAAGAACGAGGGCTCCGCGCGTTCGGAAGAATGGGTCCTGAAACAAGTTCAGGATGACGGATCGCGATTGAGCCCGGGGACGGTTTCTACCGCACCACCCACTCGCGCTGCGAAATCCCGAGCAGCTTGAGGATCGCAGTCAGGTCCCCGCGGTCGACCCAGCCGTTGGCTGCCGCGCGCGCCTTGGGCTTGGCATGATAGGCCACGCCGTAGGTCGCCGCCGCCAGCATCGGCACGTCGTTGGCGCCGTCGCCCGTCGCCAGGCTCGCGGCGCCGTCGCCGAGCCGCGCGAGCTCCTCGCGCAGCACCCGCTCCTTGCCGTCGGAATCCATGATCGCCCCGTCGAGCGCACCGCTGAGCCGCGCGCTTTCGACCGCGAACCTGTTGGCGACCACGCGCTCGAAGCCGATGTCCGCGGCCACCGGGTCGGCGAAGTGGTGGAACCCGCCCGTCACCAGCACCGTGCGGCAACCATGGTGCCTGAGCGTCGCCACCAGGGTCCGCGCACCCGCCATCGGCCGGATGCGCTCGGTCAGGCAGGTCTCGATCGCGGTTTCCTCGAGCCCGGCGAGCAGCCCGACGCGCTCGCGCAGCGCGGATTCGAAATCGAGCTCGCCCTGCATCGCGCGCTCGGTGATTGCCGCGATACGCTCCTTGATCCCGGCGAAGTCGGCCAGCTCGTCGATGCACTCCTGGCCGATCATCGTCGAATCCATGTCCGACACGAACAGCCGCGGCAGCGGGAAGTCGTCGCGCGCGATCAGCGCGTCGGACGGGGCGAAGTGCCGGTCGAGCTCCTCGCGAAACCCGGCGATGTCGTCACCCGGGGTGGCGATCTGCAGCACGTCGCTGCACGCATCGAGCATCGCCGCCGAGGCGACCGGCAGCCCGCGCGCCGCGAGCGCTGCCGACGCCGCGTCGAGATGCGTTTCCAGGGTGGCGGGGTCTGCTATCAGCCGCGCGATGAGCAACGGGCAATCTCCGGATCGTAAAGCGGTGGCGCTCATTGCAGGGCCGACCGCGAGCGGCAAGAGCGATCTGGCAGTAGCGCTGGCTGACGCGCTTCCACGACCTGTCATCGTCAACGCCGACAGCGCCCAGCTCTACCGCGACCTGCCGATCCTTTCGGCGGCCCCGACCGAGAGCGACGTGAACCAGCTGCCGCACAGGCTCTATTGCGAATGGGACGGAGCCGAAGCCTGTTCCGCCGCCGAGTGGGCCGGGCGCGCCCGCGCCGAAATCGAGCGCGCGCACCGCCAGGGCGAGGTGCCGATCCTGGTCGGCGGTACCGGGCTCTATATCCGCACCCTCCTCGACGGGATCGCCCCGGTCCCGGCGATCGATCCGGCTGTCCGCGAGGCGGTCCGTGCGCTGCCGATCGCCGAGGCCTACGCGGCGCTGCGGGCCGAGGACCCCGCGCGTGCCGCTGTGCTCAATCCCGCCGACACCGCCCGCGTCGCCCGCGCGCTCGAGGTGGTGCGCTCGACCGGCAAGCCGCTGGCGCACTGGCAGGAGGAACGCGTCGGCGGTATCGGCGGATCGGTCGCGCTGTTCCCGCTGATCCTGCTGCCCGACCGGGACTGGCTCTACGACCGCTGCAACCGCCGTTTCGAATGGATGCTCGACAACGGCGCGATCGAGGAGGTCGAAGCGCTGCTTGCCCGCGACCTGTCCCCTGCCCTCCCCGTGATGCGCGCGATCGGGGTGCCCGAGATCGCCGGGTACCTGCGCGGCGAATGGTCGCGCGACGAAGCGCTCGCCCGCGGCCAGCAGGCGACGCGTAACTACGCCAAGCGCCAGTACACCTGGTTCCGCCGCCAGCCTCCGGAACATTGGCCAAGATGCGAGACGCAAAATTGCGACACAGGCAAGGCATTTGAAACTTTATTCCGATATTCGGGGTTGACATGACATTTCATGTCGCCTACCCGACCCGCCGACGAGGATGTGTTTCCTCAACAAGCTGGAGAGGAGCGGCCCGGCGCGAGGCAATCGCGCCGGGTCCGTCTTTTTCAAGGAAGGAAGTAACGTGCCCGAGGAACGCAGCGGCGCTGCGATATTGGTCGAAAGCCTGGTCCGTCAGGGAGTCGAGTTCGTGTTCGGCTACCCCGGCGGCGCGGTGCTGCCGATCTACGACGAACTGTTCTCCGACCAGCGCATCCGCCACATCCTCGTGCGCCACGAGGCCGGCGCGGCGCATGCGGCGGAAGGCTATGCCCGCTCGACCGGCAAGCCCGGCGTGGTGCTGGTCACCTCGGGGCCCGGCGCGACCAACGCGATCACCGGCATCGCCGACGCGTTCATGGACTCGATCCCGCTGGTGGTCATCACCGGCCAGGTCGCGACCAACCTGATCGGCACCGACGCGTTCCAGGAAGCCGACACCGTCGGCCTCACGCGCCACTGCACCAAGCACAACTACCTGGTGAAGGACCCCTCGGAGCTCGCCGCGACGATCGACGAGGCGTTCGAGATCGCCACCACGGGCCGTCCGGGCCCGGTCGTGGTCGACATCCCCAAGAACGTCCAGGTCGCCACCGCCACGCTGCACGACGGCAAGCCGCAGCGTCCGCAGCGCTATCAGCCGCGCACGGTCGCGGCGGCCGACGAGATCGCCGAGGCGATCGACCTGATCGCCAATGCCGAGCGGCCGATCTTCTATACCGGCGGCGGGGTGATCAACTCGGGGCCCAAGGCGACCGCGCTTCTGCGCGAGCTGCAGGCCTTGACCGGCGCGCCGGTGACCTCGACCCTGATGGGCCTCGGCGCGTTCCGCGCGGACCACCCGGACTGGCTCGGCATGCTCGGCATGCACGGCACTTACGAAGCCAACCTGGCGATGAACCAGTGCGACGTGATGGTGAACATCGGCGCGCGGTTCGACGACCGCGTGACCGGCCGGCTCGACGCGTTCTCGCCCGGCTCGAAGAAGATCCACATCGATATCGACCGCGCCTCGATCAACAAGGTGATCCCGGTCGATCTCGGGATCGTCGGCGACTGCGCGACGGTGCTCGAGCAGCTGATCTCGGCCTGGGGCACCCGCAAGAGCCGCGACCTCGGCGAATGGAAGGCGCGCATCGCCGGCTGGCGCGCGCGCGACAGCCTCGCCTATCCGAAGCTCAAGGACGGCATCATGCCGCAGCTCGCGATCCAGCGGCTGTTCGCGCTGACCCGCGCGCATGATCCGATCATCACCACCGAGGTCGGCCAGCACCAGATGTGGGCGGCGCAGTACTTCGGCTTCGACAAGCCCAACAAGTGGCTCACCTCGGGCGGGCTCGGCACGATGGGCTACGGCATGCCCGCGGCGATCGGCGCCCAGCTCGGCAATCCCGACACGCTGGTGATCGACATCGCCGGCGAGGCCTCGATCCAGATGAACATCCAGGAGATGGGCACCGCCAGCCAGTTCCGCCTGCCGATCAAGGTGTTCATCCTCAACAACGAGTACATGGGCATGGTCCGCCAGTGGCAGGAGCTGACCTATGAGAGCCGCTATTCAAATAGTTACTCCGATAGCCTGCCTGACTTTGTGAAGATGGCCGAAGCCTATGGCTGGAAGGGCATCCGCATCGAGGACGAGGCCGACCTCGACGCCGGCATCAAGGCGATGATCGAGCACGACGGGCCGGTCATGGTCGATTGCCAGGTGTCGAAGGGCGCAAACTGCTTCCCGATGATCCCCTCGGGCGC
>CBHWED010000203.1:0-6239 GCA_966112795.1 uncultured bacterium | reverse complement strand
GGTGTTCTTCGAGTTCATCCAGCGCAAGGGCGACGAGGGATTCGGCGAAGGCAACATCACCGCATTGTTCCGCTCGATGGAGGAAGACCAGCTGCGTCGCGGCGCGCTCGCGGCCGACAAATCCGCGGATTGATCCCGACCGGCGCGTTCAGCGCGTGGCAAGACCCTTGCGCGTTATTCGCCTAGCCGCCACTAGGGGCGAAAGATCGAGAGGGAGTTTCCGGTACATGCCTGCGCACCGTGCGAAGATTCTGGGCGCGACGATCGGGGCGGCCGGGGCCGCGTCGCTGCTTCTCGCAGGCGGCGCCGCCGAGGCGCAGATGGACCAGAACACGGCCGTCAGCATCCTGCGCGAATGCGCCCGCATCGACGACGCCAGCGCGCGTCTCGCCTGCTACGACAACAATATCCGCAACATCGGCGGCACCGCGCGCACCACCGTCCCCGGGACCGTTCGGGTCCAGGGCGGCGCCGCGCCGGTCGCGCCGAACAGCCCGCAAAGCTTCGGTCTGCGCACGCCCGATCCCTCGCCTCCGGCACAGGCCGCGGCGAACGGCCCGCAAGGCTTCGGTGCCGAGGACGTCCGCACGCCCGAGCGCTTCTCCACACCCTCCGGCCAACTGCAGCAGATCAACGCGCGGATCTCCTCGATCCGTCCACGCGAGCCGGGCATCTATGCCTTCACGCTCGAGGACGGTGCCGAATGGCTGTTCGCCGAAAGCGTCAACTCGGGCTATCGCGTGCCGCGCAACGGCGCGACCGTCGAGATCGAGCGCGGCGCGCTCGGCAGCTTCCTGATGCGCTTCGACAACCAGACCCCGGTGCCGGTCCGCCGTACCCGCTAGGAGCGGCGCTCGATCTCGGCGAAGGCGCGCTCGCGCTCGAGCTGCGCCACCGCGTTGCGGCGCAGCTTGTCGAACGTCCCGAGGAACCGCGCGCGCTGGTCGGCGGGCAGCGGAGCCAGCAGGAACGCGCTGCGCTGGCGGCCGGCATCGTGGATCACCGCGTGGAGCCGCGCCCCGTCGGCGGTCGGCCGGAAGCGACCGTGCCGCCGGCCCGGCTTGCCTTCACGCTCGACCAGGCCGCGCTCGATCAGCGCCTGGACCGTCCGCCCCGCCTGGCTGTGATCGCGCGCGAGCGTGCGCACCAGCGTGCCCCATTCGACCGGCGGATCCATGCCGATCTCCGACAGCACGAACGCTTCGAACGTCGACAGCCCGGTCAGCCGCTTGAACGCGAGCGCCCCGCTGCGGCTGAAATACGAGCTCAGCGTCATTAGCGGCGAGACGATACGCGTACGGTCGACCGCGATCCGCTCGCCCGGCTTGCCCGCGGCCGCGGCCGCGGGCTTCGCCTCGTCGCCCTTCACGCCGCCCTGCGCAAGCTCGCGCTCCTGCTCGTAGAGCGCGACCGCGCGGTCGAGCAGGACCTCGACCGTGGCGTAGAACTCGTCGAGCTCCTCTTCGCCGATCTCGATGGTCAGCTCGCGATTGCGCAGCTCGGCCATCCGCAGCATGCGCTTCATCAGCTTGTCGCCCTCGCGCGTCAGGCGCAGCGGCGCGCGGATCTGCTCGCGCTCGACCAGGCCCAGCGAGAGCAGTCGCTTGACCGAGCGGCTGACCTGGGCCTTGTCGACCCCGACCGCGCTCGAGATGTCCGCCGGGACCAGCGGCCCGGCGCTCTGCAGCAGGAACAGGATCCGCCGGTCGAGCTCGATCAGCTCCTGCTCGCGGGCGTAGGACAGCTCGGCGCTCTCGCGCACACGGCGCAGGATCTGCCACAGCTCGCTCTGGATCACGTGCGGCGGCGCGTCGCCGCGCGCAGTGCGCCGGTCGCCGAGCGAGGCCTCGATGCCGTTGAGGATGATCACCAGCCGGTTGCCGAACTCCGCGGGCAGTTGCGCGCTGCCTTGCCCTGCACCGCGCGCGTAGGCCTCGACGATCTTGAGCGCATCGTCGGCCAGCGGCCCCAGCGCGTCGCCGAGCGCTTTCACCGCAGCGGGATCCAGCCCGCGACGGCCCTGCCGGATATCCTCGGCGAAGCGTTGCAGGACCGAACGCCAGTCGGTCGTGCCAGTCTCGACTTCGTCCCCCGACGGCATCAGCCGCTTGCTCATTTGGGCGGTCTCTCCCGACCGTTCGTTATGCGGCCCCTACCCTAGAGGCCTTTTCCTGCGAGGCTAGAGCACATTTCAAATCCGTGAACAGTTGCAGCGGCGCTCTACTTTCGCGGCGCGGCGAGGTCGCGCCCTGAACGGGAGATGACCGGAAACGGGGTTCCGCATAGAGTTGGCATGCGATGCAGGTTGGCAACACCGGCTCGTACTGATCTTTCGAAATCCACGCTATCTCACTGGTTTGGCGCAATAATGGTTCAGCCTCGACGGACCGTCGGCGTTCCATTCCGGACCGAGTCGCGCAACAATCCTGCGCCAAGCCGCGCAAATCCGGGATTTCACGCAGGTTCGCCGGGCGCGTTCCCCTAGACACTGTCAACCACTGCCCATATGGTTTCGCTCATACGGTACCGGCCGAGTCTAAGGCGGGGCCGTAAGGGGAGGTACCAATTCCATGACATTCGCGCCGACATGCGCCCTAGGTCTATCGGTTTTCCGCCGATGCGCCGCGTCATGTGCTTCCCCGATCCAAAAGTGATTCGTGAGACGGCGAACTAGCCGTCCAGCATTTTTGTGAAGGGAGCACGAAGTGAGGAATCATAACTATACGGGCGTGTACAAGGCTCTGCTTCTGGCGGGTTGCGCTGGCACTATTGCACTGACCTCGCCGGCCATGGCGCAGACGGTCGACTGTAACGTCGATCCCTCGAACTCGGCCTGCAGCGGCGAAGAGCAAGGCCGCATCGTCGTCACCGGCTCGCGCATTCAGCGCCAGGACTTCAACTCCACCACTCCGATGGTGACGGCCGACGAAGCCCTGCTCGACAACTCCTCGACCGCGGCGATCGAATCCAACCTCAACAGGCTGCCGCAGTTCGTTCCGGCACAGGTTCCGACCGCTGGCGGCGACATCCAGCCGACCGCGACCAATACCCCGGGCGCGGCGACGATCTCGCTGCGCGGCATCGGCTCGAACCGCAACCTCGTGCTCGTCGACGGCCGCCGTTCGACCCCGTCGAACGCCTCGGGCGTGACCGACATCAACACGATCCCGGCTGCCGCGATCGAGCGCGTCGAGGTCATCTCGGGCGGCGCCTCGGCGACGTATGGTGCGGACGCTGTGGCCGGTGTCACCAACTTCATCCTCAAGAAGAACTTCCAGGGTCTCGAGCTCGACGGCCGGGTGTCGATCTCGCAGGAAGGCGACGGGCTCGAGTACCAGTTCTCGGGCATCATGGGGACCGACTTCCCCGACGGCCGCGGCAACATCAGCCTCGCGCTGTCGATCAACGATCGCGGCCGGACCTTCCAGCGCGACCGCTCGTGGTACCAGGAGCTGTGGAACGACCCGCTGGCGACGACCGGCGCGCAGTTCTTCGTCTCGAGCCCGGGCATCATCCTGTCGGCCGGCAACCCGCTGACCCCCGCCGGCGTCGGCTACGTCAACAACACGCTGTTCCCCGACGCCTCGTTCGGGCCGGCGCTCGGCAACGCCAACTACAACATGCTGTTCAACCCGGACGGGACCGCGTGGACCGGCACCGGCTTCGGACAGCGCCGCGGCACCCAAGGCTTCCACTCGGGCCCGCTCAACGGCAATCCGTGGCGCAAGACCGCGATCGGCACGATCGCCGAGAACAACCTGACCACCTACCTGATCCTGCCGCTGACGCGCTACAACGCCTTCGCCCGCGGCAACTACGAGATCAACGACTGGGTCGGCGTGTTCGGCCAGGCGCTGTTCAGCCACACGACGACCTACACCCGCCAGGAGCCGGGCCCGATCACCAACGGCTGGGACGTGTTCCTGCCCTACGGCACCGGGGTCTACGTCGGCAGCGACGGGCTCCAGCCGAACGGGACGCGGATCGGCACCGGCAACCCGAGCTCGGTCATCCTCAACGGGATGATGTTCAACGGCGCGGCCTATGTCGACGCGACGCCGACCGTGCTCACCGACAACCCGAACAACCCGGCCTTCGCCGCGCTCTACTCGTCGATGCTGGGCTGCGGCGCGGTCGGCGGGGTCGGCGGCTGCACCAACAACCAGGCGATCGGCCAGTTCCTGCCGGCGGTCGCGCAGACGCTGCTGAACAACCGGACCCGGCCGAACGATCCGTTCCAGCTGTTCAACCTGCTGCCCGACGACCGCGAGACCTTCACCGACGTCATGACCTACAACATGACCGCCGGCCTCGAGGGCTCGATCCCGGGCACCGACTGGACCTGGGAAGCCTTCGTCAACCACGGTGAATCGCACACTTACGCGCGGCAGACCGGAACCTACTCGCTCGAGCGCATGCAGACGGTGCTCAGCGCGCCGGGCTTCGGTCGCGGCTTCCGCATGCAGGGCAACCCGGAATCGGGTGGCTTCGGCGCCTCGACCGGCGTCTGCACCACGGGCATCAACTTCTTCAACCCGCCGGCTGGCGGCTTCAGCGACGACTGCCTCGAAGCGGCCCGCGCCGACCTGAAGAACCGCTCGAAGATGCGCCAGACGATCGTCGAGACCAACTTCCAGGGCGGCCTGTTCGCGCTTCCGGCGGGCGACGTCCGCGCGGCGATCGGTGCGAGCTATCGCGAGCTCGACTACGAGTTCCTCAACGATACGCTGACCACGCAGGGTCGTTCGTTCCTCGACCAGGCGCTGGGCATCTATCCGAGCGGCGACGCGAGCGGCTTCATCGACGTGAAGGAGATCTACGGCGAGCTGCTGATCCCGGTGCTGTCCGACACGCCGTTCTTCCAGGAGCTCAACCTCGAAGTCGGCGGCCGTTATTCGGACTACAGCACCACGGGCGGCAGCTGGACCTACAAGGCCCTGCTCGACTGGTCGGTCAACGACTGGCTCCGTTTCCGCGGCGGCTTCAACCGGGCGGAGCGCGCGCCGAACATCGGCGAGCTGTTCCTCACGGCGCAGCAGATCTTCGGGTTCAACAGCGCCGGCGACGTCTGCTCGACGCTCAACCCGAACAGCTGGTCGGCCAATCCCAACCCCGGCACTCCGCCCGCGGCCAATCCCAACGCCCGTGCGGTGCAGGGTGTCTGCCGTGCGCTGATGCAGCAGGCGGGACCGGACGCGATCAACCTGTACTACGGGCCGGGATCGCCGCCGCAGTCGCCGGCCGGCGGCGGGTTCGCGTTCCTGACCTCGCAGGGCAACCCGAACCTCACGCCCGAGACGGCGGATACCTGGACCGCGGGCGTGGTCATCCAGTCGCCGATGTCCAACGGGCCGCTGTCCCGCCTGCGCCTGTCAGTCGACTGGTACGACATCAACATCACCGATGTCATCGGCCTGCAGACCGCCGCCGCCGTCCAGCGGCAGTGCTTCGACCCGCAGTTCAACCCGGCGGTCACCGGCGCGGACTTCGCCGGTGCCTCGACGGGGGCCGGGGCGCCGAATGCCCAGGCGATCACCGCGGCGCAGAACCCGTTCTGCCAGCTGGTGCCGCGCACGGCCCAGGGCCTGCTCGGCAACATCTTCCTGACCTACAGCAACTCGGGTCGGGTCCACCTGCAGGGCATCGACGCGCAGCTCGACTGGGGCATCGACGTGGGACCGGGCACGCTGACCCTGAACAGCGTGTTCAACTACCAGATGGATTTCGAGAGCTCGTCGCTCTACCCGCAGCTGCCGATGGTCGACTTCGTCGGCACGGCGGGCACGGGCGAGAACGGCCTGAATTCCAACGTGTTCGAGTATCGTCTGTTCACGACCATCGGATACAGCTGGGATGCGTTCCGGCTGGCCCTGCAGTGGCAGTACTACCCGAGCCTGGAAGACGGTTCCGAAGCCACCACCGCGGGCGGCACGCCGAACGCGGCGCCGTGGCCGAGCTACAACATCTTCCACCTCAATGCGAACTACCAGCTGTCCGAGGACATCGGCCTGCGGTTCGGCGTCGACAACCTGTTCAACAAGGCGCCGCCGCTCGGGGGCAACCTCAACCCGAACTACAACCTCGCGACCGGCCAGCTGCGCCAGGGCATGTTCCTGACCGCCGTGCACGACACCAGCGGCCGCCGCTTCTACGCCGGCGCGAACTTCCGCTTCTAACCGCTCGGCGCAAGCCGCACGGATCAGGGCCCTCCCTCGCGGGAGGGCCCTTTTTCTTTGGTG
>CBHWED010000202.1:0-6260 GCA_966112795.1 uncultured bacterium | reverse complement strand
GGTAGGATCGACTCCGGCGCCGCTTGCTTGCTCGCCAGCCCCCCGCTAACCGCTCCGCCTCATGGAATACGTCTCCACCCGCGGCAGCGCGCCCGCGCTCGACTTCGAAGGCGTCACGCTCGCCGGTCTCGCATCCGACGGCGGGCTCTACCTGCCGCGCGAATGGCCGCGCTTCTCGGCCGAGCAGATCGCCGCGTTCGCCGGGCTGCCTTACGCCGAGCTCGCGACCCGGGTCATGCTGCCGTTCGTCGCCGGCAGCCTGTCCGAGGACAAGCTCCGCCAGCTCAGCACCGAGGCCTACGGCCGCTTCGCCCACGCCGCGGTCACTCCGCTCAAGCAGCTCGACGAGCAGCAGTGGCTGCTCGAGCTGTTCCACGGCCCGACGCTCGCGTTCAAGGACGTCGCCCTCCAGCTCCTCGGCCGCCTGTTCGAGGAGTTCCTCTCGCGCAGCGACGACCGCCTGACGATCGTCGGCGCGACCAGCGGCGACACCGGCTCGGCCGCGATCGACGCGGTCGCGGGCCGCGACAACGTCGACATCTTCATGCTCCACCCGAAGGGCCGGGTCTCCGACGTCCAGCGCCGCCAGATGACCACGGTCAAGGCGCCCAACGTCCACAACATCGCGATCGACGGCAGCTTCGACGACGCCCAGGCGATGGTGAAGCGCATGTTCGGCGACGCCGCGATGACCGGCCGCTTCCACATCAGCGCGGTCAATTCGATCAACTGGGCGCGGCTCATGGCCCAGGTGGTCTACTATTTCGCCGCTGCGCTCCAGCTCGGCGCGCCGCAGCGCAAGGTCGCCTTCTCGGTCCCGACCGGCAACTTCGGCGACGTCTTCGCCGGCTACGTCGCCGCGCAGATGGGCCTGCCGATCGAGCAGCTGATCGTCGCCACCAACGTCAACGACATCCTCCACCGCGCGCTCGCCAACGGCGACTACTCGGCCGGCACCGTCACCCCGACCGCCGCGCCGTCGATGGACATCCAGGTCAGCTCGAACTTCGAGCGCCTGCTGTTCGACTGCGGCGGCCGCGACGGCAAGGCGCTCGCCGAGCAGATGCGCGGGTTCGAGGCGACCAAGGCCATGCGCCTGACCAATGCCCAGCGCGAAGGCGCCGCGACGCTTATCACCAGCGCCCGCGCCGACGCGACCGAAATGGCGCAGGCGATGGCCTGGGCCTACGGCGAATGCGGCGAGGTGATCGACCCGCACACCGCGATCGGCCTCCACGCTGCGCGCGCCGCCGGGCTTTCGCGCGAGGTGCCGATCGTCACGCTGGCGACGGCGCATCCGGCCAAGTTCCCCGACGCTGTCGAGCGCGCCACGGGCCAGCGCCCGCCGCTGCCCGCGCGCGTCGGCGACCTGTTCGACCGCGAGGAGCGCTACACCGAGCTGCCCGGCGACTACGACGCGGTCGCCGCCTACGTCGCCGAGCACGCGACCCCATCAGCCTGATGAGGGTGGTCCTCGCAGAAGCGCAGAGGCGCGGAGAATGTTCTCACGCGAAGACGCGAAGATGCGAAGAGGCCGTGATCGCGGCGAAGCCGCGCTCTGCCAACAACCCGGCCGCGAACGGCACGGTCTCGACAGATAGCGGCTTCGCCGCAGGGGCTGCCACCTTTGCGGCTTCGCGTCTTCGCGTGAAATCTGTTTGGCTCCCACCTAGCGCCCGAACCCATGGCTGACCTGATCCAACAACCCCTCGTCATGGAAGGCCGGGGCTGGGCCGATTACGGCCTCGTCGACAGCGGCCACGGCCGCAAGCTCGAACGCTACGGGCCCTACCGCTTCATCCGCCCCGAAGGCCAGGCGCTGTGGTCGCCGCGGCTCGCCGAGTGGCAGGCCGAAGGCGAATTCGTCCCCGGCTCCGACGAGGACGGCGGCGGCCGCTGGCAGTTCACCCGCGACGTCCCGCGCGAAGGCTGGCCGCTCGCGTGGAACGAAGTCCGCTTCACCGCGCAATGCACCCCGTTCCGCCACCTCGGCTTCTTCCCCGACATGGCGCCCGTGTGGGACTGGATGCGCGCGCAGCTCGCCGGCAAGCCCGATGCCCAGACCCTCAACCTGTTCGGCTACACCGGCGTCGGCACGCTCGCGCTCAGCGAATGCGGCCCGGTGACCCACGTCGACGCGTCGAAGAAATCAGTCGCCCAGGCACGCGAGAATGCCGCGCTCTCGGGCATGGCCGAGCGCCCGATCCGCTGGCTGGTCGACGATGCCGCCAAGTTCGCCGCGCGCGAGGTGCGCCGCGGCAAGCGCTACGACGGGATCATCCTCGACCCGCCCAAATTCGGCCGCGGCCCCGAAGGCGAGGTCTGGCGGCTTGAGGAGGGCCTCCCGCCGCTGATCGCCGACTGCCGCCGCCTGCTCGATGGCGAGAGCAGCTTCCTGTTCCTGACCGTCTACGCCGTGCGCATGAGCAGCCTCGCGCTCGCCGGCCTGCTCGCCGAGCACCTGGCGGGCCTTCCCGGCACGATCGAGCACGGCGATCTCGCGGTGCGCGAGGAAGGGGAGGGCAGCCGGCTCCTGCCCACGGCGATCTTCGCGCGCTGGAGCAATCCCGCGCTCAGCTGAACAGGTAGCGCTTGGCATCGGGGTTCTCGCGCCGCCACATCACGTTGTCGATGAAGTAGTGGTGGACGTTGATCACGATCCACGCGGCATAGAGGAACACCATGCTGCCGAACGTCGCGTGGTCGAACGGGACCAGGCTCGTCAGCAGGATCGGGAAGAAGGTGAACCCGGCATAGCCGAGCGCGATCCCGGCGAGCATGAACAGCCCGAGATGCGCCGCGGCATTGCTGCCGAACACCCGCCGCACCAGCGAACCCTGCGTG
This sequence comes from uncultured bacterium, assembly GCA_966112795.1. Lineage (GTDB taxonomy): Bacteria > Pseudomonadota > Alphaproteobacteria > Sphingomonadales > Sphingomonadaceae > Croceibacterium_A. Next base: position 3,416 of record CBHWED010000202.1, on the reverse strand, counting down.
TCGGGCTCGGCCAGCCGCGCCTTCTGGTAGTTTGCCTCGAAGTGCCACACCACCGCGAGGTACTGCAGCGAATGCAGCACCGGCGCGGTCAGGATCCACAGGGGGCTCACCGAAACGAACAGCATCCACGGATAGAGGCTCACGAAATAGGCGAGCAGCCCGTTCGCCGGCAGCTTGTGCCCGGCCTTCCACCGGCGGAACAGCGTCCATGCCGTGTACGCGCTCGTCGCCGCCGCGGCGGCGAGCGTGGCGGACAGCACGGCATCGGGCACGTCGAACGTGAAGTACGGGATGCCGAGCAGGTCCTTCGCGCGCAGCGACGCGTTGAGCACGGTCCACGCGGCGATCCACACGGCATAGGCGTTGACCAGCAGCGCCTTCTTCTCCTCGGCCGAGAAGAACCGCCGCTTGAGCGCGGCGTCGACCATCAGCAGGCCGTAGCCCTGCTTGACGTAGTGCCAGCCGACGAAGAACGTCATCGCGTTCGCGGCGTAGCCGAGCAGGGCGAGGTTCCCCGCCGCGATCGAGCCGGCGAGGAACGCCATGAGCAGCACCGGCACCGCGATCCCGGCGACGAGGTAGCGCAGCTGCATCGTCCGCCCGAGCGCCGGCGTGAACGCCTTGGCGCCGTAGCCGCGGTAGAAGATCTGGTACGAGTGCGCGAAATGCGGATTGTTGATCACGTGCGCGAGCAGCAGCGTCGCCGCGAGCACGCTCGGCTGGTACCGCTCGATCGGCAGCAGGAGCAGCAGCGGCAGCACGATCAGCGAGGTGCCGCCGAAGCACAGGAAGTCGGCCAGCGGCCCGATCAGGTATCGCTTGCCCGCCTCGTTGTGGGCCGCGGGCGCGGTGCCGGTCTCGACAATTTGCGTGGCCATCGTGGTCCCCGTGCGTCGGGGCCGGATTAGCCGATCAGGGTTAACAAATTCGTTCGCCGCTCACGGCGCGGGCGCGGCGAGCGGCGCCGGGGCGAGGAACCAGCCCGAGCCGATCATCGCATCGAGCCCGACCGCGGTCGCCGGATCGCGCAAGTAGTCGAACAGCTCGTCGAAGTCGCCGCGGCGGTCGCCGGCGATGGCGATCACGCAGACGTCGAGGTTGGCTTCCTGGCGCAAGGTCTGCTTGCGGTCGTCGGCATTGCGCACGAGCAGCAGCGGGTCCTTGCCGGTCGGGTCGAGGCCCGAAAGCCGCAAGGCGTCGGCGACCTTGCGCACGTCGTTGGCCTGCGCCTGCGACACCCACAACACGACAACGCCCGCCCCACGCAGCCGCGCGAGGTCTTCGGCGAGCCCGGGCGAGGGCAGCCCGGTGCTGCTCGGCGCGAAGGCCGCCGGCCCGTCGTCGAGGTCGACGACCACCGCCGGGGTCTTCTCCGGACAGGCCAGCCGGCGCGGGGTCAGCGCGGTCAGCGCGCCGGGCTCGAGCAGCGCCGATTCGCGCAGGTTGTCGTCCGCCGCGCGATTGAGCGCATAGTTGACGAACGGCAGCCACGGGTCGCTCGCGGTGCCGGCCACCGTCGGCCGGGGGAGCTCGCCGAGCGCGGTCAGCGTCACACCGCTCGAGGCGAGCGCCGCGCTCTCGCCTTCGCGCCGTTCGGGCACGGGGGTCGCCGCGCGCACGCGCACGTTCTTGCCGATCATGCCCGCCGCGGCCGCCACCGGGATCGCGATCGCCGCGGCGACGCAGCCGCTCAGCGACGGCAGTAGCGCGAGCGCCGCGAGCGCCAGGGCGAGGCGGCTCCTGCTGGGGGAAAGAGATTTGCTGGCCGGCACGGCGCCCTCCTAACCGCAACCGCCGCCGCCTGCCCAGTGCCAATCGGGAAAGCGAGCCGCGCGCGGCACGAGTGTTTACAGCGCCGCCCGGCCCTGCCATCGGCGCGCGCATGGCCGACACCCTCCTCCTCGAGCTCGCCGACTTCGAGCACATGGTCCACACCGGGATCTATTCGGAAGAGACCGGCCGGCCGCAGCCGCTGCGCTTCTCGATCGGGGTCAGGCTCACGCCGATCCCGCACTACGACGCCGAGACCTCGCTCGACGCGAGCAAGAACTACATGGACCTGAAGTTCGCCTGCTCCGAGGCGCTCGGCGACACCCACTTCAAGCTGATCGAGGCGGTTGCCGACCACGTCTGCGAGACGCTGTTCCTGCAGGACACGCGGATCGAGGCGGTCACGGTCAAGATCGTCAAGCTCGCGCTCAGCGAGGCCGACGAGAAGATCGGCATCACGCTCCACCGCGAGCGGCGCTGATGGTGATGCTCCAGATCGACATCGTCGGTCTTCCCGCAGCCCCGCTGGAGGCAGCTGCGGATTTTTATGCCAAGGAAATGCCGGAAATCCGGGACGATGCCGATATCCACCCGGAGTGCGATCTGGTGCTTGTCTTCGAACCCGCCGGGCACGAGCATCGCGGCTGGCGCCTCGCGGCCGTGCAAGACCTTGGCCGCGAATTTGCGCCTCGCCGGGTGAACGCCATCACCGGCGACGACCAGCACGCGATCGCCGCAACCCTCGCCTGGCTCGACCAAGCTCCCGGGGTCACCGGCCAGCTGCTGTCCGTCGGAACCGGTTGATTTACCGCTTTCCTACCGGGCCTCGATCTGCTTCGGTCGATTTCATGATGGTCCCGGTTGCCCGTAAAGCGACGCTTTTTCCGCAAGGTGACACTTTTGGGCCTGGAGTGTTTTTGACCCTTGGACAGTGTAACAAGTGTCACACCGGTCAGGTTCGCCCAGCTAAAGCTGAACGAATCGGTCCCCAAGGCCAAATGCGTTTGAACTCCCACCCCGCCGGGGCCACAATGCGCTCATGAGCTGCAGCAAGCCTCTCGTCGACGCGTTCAACCGCCGCGTCAGCTACTTGCGCCTGTCGGTGACCGACCGGTGCGACTTGCGCTGCTCGTACTGCATGCCCGAGAAGATGCAGTTCCTGCCGCGCAAGGACGTGCTCAGCCTCGAGGAGCTGCACAAGCTCGCGCTGGCGATGATCGACCGCGGCATCAGCAAGATCCGCCTGACCGGCGGCGAGCCGCTGGTGCGTCGTGACGTCATCGAGCTGGTCCATGCGCTCGGCCGCAAGCTCGGAGACGGGCTCGAGGAGCTCACGCTCACCACCAACGGCACCCAGCTCGCGCAGTTCGCCGACGATCTCGCCGCCGCGGGCGTCAAGCGCATCAACGTCTCGCTCGACACGCTCGATCCCGCGCTGTTCGAGAGGCTGAGCCGCCGCGACCGGCTCGCCCAGGTGCTCGAAGGCGTGGCCGCCGCGCGCGAGGCCGGGCTCAAGGTCAAGCTCAACACGGTCGCGCTCAAGGGCCTCAACGAGGCCGAGATTCCCGCGCTCGTCGAATGGGCCCACGGCCACGGCCACGAGATGACGCTGATCGAGGTCATGCCGCTCGGCGAGGTCGAGGGCG
>CBHWED010000201.1:0-6299 GCA_966112795.1 uncultured bacterium | reverse complement strand
GGTGGCAGATGCCGGTGCCCGGGGGCACCGCCTTGAAGTTGTCGAGGCTCTTCGAGCCCCACTTGAGGAAGTCGTAGCGCTCGAGGTTGCGCTGGTACTCGAGCGCGACGTTCTTCTCGAACGCCTTCGGATGGCCGAACTCGTCCACCATGACCGAGTGATCGATGACCAGGTGCACCGGCACCAGCGGGTTGATCTTGCTGGTGTCGCCGCCGAGCTTGGCGATCGCGTCGCGCATCGCGGCGAGGTCGACCACGCACGGCACGCCGGTGAAGTCCTGCATCAGCACGCGCGCCGGGCGGTACTGGATCTCCTTGCCGGTCGTCGGGTTCTTCTGCCAGTCGGCGATCGCCTGAATGTCGCCGACCGATACGGTGAAGCCGGCATCCTCGAAGCGCAGCAGGTTCTCGAGCAGGACCTTCATCGAGAACGGCAGACGGGAAACGTCGCCGATCTTCTCGGCAGCCTTGGCCAGCGAGTAGTAGGCGTAGGCCTTGCCGCCGACGGTCATCGTGCTGCGGGTATCGAGCGAGTTCTTGCCGACCTGGGTCATGGGCGAGCGGGCCTCCTAGTGTGCTGAACCAGCCGCGCGGTGGGGCCGGATTTTGCGGTGGCGCTTGCGCGTTCGCAGGCGCAAGGTCAAGGTCGCGGACAGCAGGAAAAACTTCGCATGCCCCTAGGACCTCCGAGCCGGCGCAACGAGCCGCTCTACGTCATTCCGATGGCCCTCGCGCTCGTGCTCGCCGCGTTCCTCGGCGCCGCGCTCGGGCTGGTGTGGCAGTCGGCCGGGTTCGGCGGCGGGGACGAAGCGGCGTCCCAGGCCAAGGCGGCGGGGTCGAAATAGAGCGGTACTGGCTCAAAATTCTTGACTTCTATAACCAAATAGGTTATCCCTTCTTCCGGGAGGGCACCTGCTTGGCCTTCATGCTCCATCTTTCCTCGCTCCAGCGTCGCCCGAGCTCGGCGACTGCGGCCCATGCACGCCGGCTTTGCCCGCGCCACGGGGGATTTTGCCGGGGACGTGCCGTGAACTTACTGAACTTCCGCGCGGCGAGACGATGCATGGGCACCGCGAACATTGGGACCATTCGCCTGGCGGCTACGTCGGTTCGGCTGGTCCCGCGGTCAGGTCGCGGTCTGCTCGGGCGGCTTCTTCGGCGCGGCGATCCAGCACGCGCCGACGATCAGGCACACGCCGAGCAGCACCGGCCAGGTCAGTGCCTCGGCGAAGAACAGCCAGCCGAACAGCGCCGCCCACAGGAACCCCGAGTACTCGAGCGGCACCAGCGCCTGCGCCTCGGCGCGGGCGTAGGACCAGGCGAGCAGCAGCACTGCGCCGAGCGCGAGCACCGCGGCACCGGCGATCACCGGCCATTCCGCGCGTGCGGGCACGGTGAACGCGAGCGGCGCGAACAGCAGCAGCACCAGCCCGACCGTCCCGGTCTGGAAGGTCGCGACCTCGATCGGCGCGGCGGCGAGCGCCTGCTGCCGCTGGAGCACGAGGTTCCACGCGTAGAGGATCGACGAGACGAGCACCGAGCCGGTGCCCCAGGCGGCGTCCTCGGACCAGCCACCGGTCCCGGCGCGGCCGAAGGCGATCACCGCGACCCCAGCCAGTCCGGCGACCGAGGCCCAGATCGCCCCCGGCTGGATCTGCTCGCCGAGCAGCAGCGCGGCGAGGTACAGCGCGATCAGCGGCGCGACGAACGACAGCGCGATGCCTTCGGCGAGCGGGATCCGCGCGATACCCCAGAAGAAGGTGAAGGCCATCGCCGCGGCGACCACTCCGCGCACGAGGTGGATGCGCATCGCCGCGCGCGTCGGCCAGCCTTTGCGCGTCGCCAGCCACACCGGGGCGATCAGCGCGAGCCCGATCGCATTGCGCACGAGCAGCGCGCTATAGGCGCCGACCACCAGCGAGGCGCCTTTCATCAGCGCGTCCATCAGCGAGAACAGCCCGACCGCCACCAGCGTCACGACGTAGGGCAGCAACGGATGGTCGCGGGTCATCGTCCCGCTTTAGGGCCTCGCCCGTGGCGGGCAATCCACACATGGGCGGATTCATCGGTCAGTCAGCCGCACGGCTTGATAGTAAAGCTTGAAACGGGCAGAATCCGCCGCATCTGGCCCGTGCAGTCGCCCGCGTGACCGGGCAAGCTAGAGAGAACGGGGCAATCTGACGATGAACTTTACGCTGCGAACGTCCTTGCTGGCTGGCCTTGCCGCCGCGCTGTCCGCGCCGCTCGCGGCGCAGGACCTGCAGCCGAAGTCCGTGCTCGACGAGGACGCGGCCGAGGTCACCTCGACGCCGCAGGGCCAGGTGCAGGAGCTGACCCTGCCGCCGGCGCCGGTCTATCCGGCGGTCATGCAATGGCCGGTGGCTCACGCGCGGACCCTGCTCGAAGTGGTCGAGGGGATCGACGCCGAAGGCCTCAAGCCGGCCGACTACAAGCCCGACGAGCTGCGCGCGGCGATCGCCGCCGGCGCCGGGCCGCAGCTCGACGAAGTGGCCAGCCGCACCTTCACCTGGCTGGTCGAGGACCTGCGCGACGGGCGCACGCCGATGGCCTCGCGCCGGCAGTGGTTCGTCGTCGATCCCGACGCCGACGTGATGCCGACCGGCAAGCTGATGACCGAAGCGCTGGCCACCGGCGATGTCGTCGGCAAGCTCGCCTCGGTGCTGCCGACCCACCCCGACTACGCCGCGCTCAAGGCCGAGCTCGCCGACACGCCCGCGAGCGATCCGCGCAAGCGCGCGCTGATCCGCGCCAACATGGACCGCTGGCGCTGGCTGCAGCGCGACCTCGGCGGGCAGTACCTCCTGACCAACGTGCCCGAGTTCCAGCTGCGCCTGACGGTCAACAACCAGATCGTCCGCAGCTACCGCACGATCGTCGGCAAGCCGGGCAAGACCGCCACGCCGCAGCTCGCCGAGACCGTCGAAGGGGTGATCTTCAACCCGACCTGGACTGTGCCGCAGTCGATCGTGAAGGGCGAAGGGCTCGGCGCGCGGGTGCTCGGCAATCCCGGCTGGGCGCGCGCCAACAGCTACACCGCGACGCGCGGCGCCAACGGTTTCGTCAGCGTGGTCCAGGGTCCCGGCCCGGGCAACTCGCTCGGGCGGATGAAGCTCGACATGCCCAACCCGCACGCGATCTTCCTGCACGACACGCCCAACCGCAACCTGTTCGCCAACGCCAACCGCGCGCTGAGCCACGGCTGCGTCCGCGTCGAAGGCGCGCTGACGCTGGCGATGACCATCGCCATCCTCGGCCAGGGCGCGACCCGCGACGAGGCGCTCGCGATCTACAACTCGGGCGACTACACGCGCGTGCCGGTCAAGAAGTCGATGCCGGTCTACATCACCTACTTCACGATGGCCCGCGACATCGACGGCGAGCTCAAGACCTTCAGCGACATCTACGGCCGCGACGCGCCGGTGCTCGCGAGCTTCGAGGCCCCGCGCGTGAACAACCGCGCGCGGACCAGCAGCGAGGAAGTGATCGAGATCGTCGACGACCTGCAGACGTCCTGACGTCCGTCGAAGGACGCCGCCGCGAGGTTTGGGCTCAGCCGAGCGAAAGCCGGTCCGCGAACAGCAGCCGCCCGCCCGAAAGATGGGCGAGCGCGTCGAGGAAGTCCTCGGGCGCCATCGCGAAGCAGCCGTTCGAGCGGCCGAGGCGGCCGAACTGGTCGACGTGCGCCTGGCTGCAATAGTCGGCCGCGTGCATCACGATCGCCCGGTCGAACACGTGCGAGTTGTCGGGGTCGAGCCCTTCGAGCCGCACCGAGGTGCCGTACTTGCCGGTGTACCACTCCCAGCTCACGTAAGCCCCGCGGCTGGTCGCGTTCGAGCCGGGCACGTTCGAGAACCACTTGAGCCAGCCGTCGTGCTCGGGATCCGAACCGGCGCCGTGGGCGACCCGGAACGAGCGCACGGTGCCGCTCTCGAGGTTGGCGAAGTGGAACCGCGGGAGCGAGGAATGGGTGCCGAAGTCGGCGATCCCGGCAATGTCGCGCCGCCACAGCACGTCGCCGGCGCGCGCCACTTCGCGGCGGGCGATCTCGAGCACCGCGGTCGACCGGGCATCGAGCCCGCTCGCCTGCGCAGCGACACGCCCGGGAAGCGCAAGCGTCCCGGCTGCCGCGGCCGCCGAAGCGATGAACCGTCTCCTGTCCACGATCCCTATCATGCCTCCTTCCGCCATGGCCTGTCTAGCCGGCCGCGCAACGCCGCGCCGCGCGGCAGACTCGGTTAGTCGTGCAGAACCATCTTGTCGCCGGCCACCTCGACGCGGTTGACCTTGGACAGGAACGATTGCCCGAGCAGCGAGATATCGAGATCCTCGGGCACCACCACCGCCTGCACCCGGCGCGCCTCGATGCCGTCGACCCTGAGCCGGTCGATCATGACCGGCACCCCGTAGACGTCGCCGCTCGCGCCGCGCGCGACCGGCCTGACCGGCTGGTTCTGCCACTGCACGCCCATCATCGCCGCGTCGTCCGCGGTCAGCGCGACCACCGTCGCGCCGGTGTCGACGAGCATCATCACGTTACCGGTGCCGGTCTCGACCTCGGCATAGAAGTGCCCGTCGCGCGCCCGCGGCAGGACGACTTCGTCGGGCTGCCAGTCCTCGCGCTGGGCGACTTCGAGGCGGGCGTCGTCCGATGCCGCGTCGCTCGCCGGGACGGGACGGGACATGTCCGGCGCGAACCAGCCGACCAGCGCGCCGGCCATGATCGTGACAACGAAGAACGAACCGAACCGCATGGCCCGATTGTCTCCGCGCCGGGCTAATTTGCGGTTAAGCGCGGCCTTGCGCGAGCGTGGTCAGCGCGGTGCCGTCGACGCGCATCGTGGTCCATTCGTCCATCGCCCGTGCGCCGAGCGACTTGTAGAAGCCGATCGACGGCTCGTTCCAGTCGAGCACCCACCATTCGAGCCGCGCGCAGTCGCGCTCGACCGCGAGCCGCGCGAGTTCGACGAGCAGCGCCTTGCCGAGGCCGAGGCCGCGTGCTTCGGGCGTGACGAAGAGATCCTCGAGGTAGATCCCCGGCCGGCCCTCGAAGGTCGAGAAGTTATGGAAGAACAGCGCGAAGCCCTGCGGCGCGCCGTCGACTTCGCCGATCAGCACTTCGGCGTAAGGGCGCGGCCCGAACAGCCGCTCACCGAGCTCGGCCTCGTCGAAGCGGACTTCGTGGGCGAGCTTCTCGTACTCGGCGAGCGCGCGGATCAGCGCGGCGATCAGCGGCAGGTCGGCGGGCGCGGCCGACCGGATCGAAAGGGTCACTCGCGGCCCTCGCCGATCCCGACGATGCGGCCGATCTCGAGCTCGTCGATGCGCAGGCTGCCGATGCGCGCCTTGCCGACCCTCAGGCGGCCGATCGCGAGCGCGCCGATGGCGATCGCGCCGAGGGCGATCGCACCGATCGCGAGCGAGCCGACGAGGCCCGAGCCGAGCGCGGTGGTGCCGGTGGCCGAAGCGCCGGTCGCAGCCGCGCCGGTGGCGACGCCCTTGCGCGAGAGCGAGGGCTTGTGCGCCTTCAGCGCCACGACGGTGTCATCGGTCTTGCTCGTCATGCTGCCTTCCCGTGAAGCGCGTCCATGCTGGTCTGCTCGCCGGCCTCGATCTCGGCCGCCTTCTGTTCGACCAACGCGACGATGTGGTCGAGCATGTCGGCATCGGCCACGTGATGGTCGGTCAGGCCGCGCAAGTAGACCATGTGCTTGCCCGCGCCGCCGCCGGTCAGGCCGATGTCGGTCTCGCGCGCCTCGCCCGGGCCATTGACCACGCAGCCGAGCACCGACAGCGACAGCGGCGTCTTGATGTGCTGGAGCCGGTCCTCGAGCGCCTGCACGGTCTTGATCACGTCGAAGCCCTGCCGCGCGCAGCTCGGACACGAGACCACGCGCACGCCGCGCGTCCGGAGGCCGAGCGCCTTCAAGATCTCGAACCCGACGCGGACCTCCTGCTCGGGCTCGGCCGAGAGCGAGACGCGGATCGTGTCGCCGATCCCGGCCCACAGCAGGTTGCCCATGCCGATCGACGACTTGACGGTGCCGCCGATCAGCCCGCCGGCCTCGGTGATGCCGAGGTGCAGCGGGCAGTCGACCGCGTCGGCGAGCTGCATGTAGGCGGCGACCGCGAGGAACACGTCGCTCGCCTTCACCGCCACCTTGTACTCGTGGAAGTCGTGGTCCTGCAGCAGCTTGATGTGGTCGAGCGCGGACTCGACGAGCGCTTCGGGGCACGGCTCGCCGTACTTCTCGAGCAGGTCCTTCTCGAGGCTGCCGGCGT
>CBHWED010000200.1:0-6307 GCA_966112795.1 uncultured bacterium | reverse complement strand
GAGCATGCGACTGAAAATCGCAGTGTCGGTGGTTCGATTCCGCCCCTGGGCACCACACCCCTTTGCAGGCCGTTTCAGGGCGTTCCATGACGCCTCAAACCCGCAGAAATCCGCCATCCCGCGCGCATCGAAGCGCCGTTTACGCGCCGTGGCGATCCCGCCTGGGCAAGCGGCCGGCGGGACGCAAATCGCGGTCGTCATTCCGCGTTCGCGGCTGCACGAACTCGTGTTCGTCGGCGAAGACTGGCCTTGCCCCGGAAAAAAAGGCGCCCTCCCACACGTGGGAGGGCGAGAAGGGAGCAACGGTAGGGGTTAGAACCGGACGTTCGCCCCAAAGGAGAAACGACGACCCTGGGTGTCGTCGAAGAAGTTCCAGCTGCCGCCGGTCAGTTCGCCCTCGGCCGGATCGGCGTCTTCGTTGACGTTGATCAGCCGGGGCCGCTTGTAGAACAGGTTGTCGATCCCGAAGCGCAGCCGGACGTTCTGATTGAGCTGGTAGCCGCCGTTGAGGTTGAACACGTTGGACGACGGGAAGCCCGGGTTCTCGGTATGGCTGATCGCCTCCTGGGCGTCCTCGGTCGCCGGGGTGTGCTGCCACGACAGCGACACGTTGGCCGGCCCCCAGCTGTAGCCCACGGACCCGAACACCCGATACCGGATCGAACCGCCGAAGTTCAGCCCCTTGGCCCCCACGCCGATCGTGCCGGCATAGTCGACCAGGGGATTGGTCTCGAGCTCCTTGACCTTGAAGTCGAACATGTAGCTCGCGTTGAGGCTGGCGAACAGCGATCCCGGCCCGACGTCGGTGCCCCAGCTCACCTGGGCATCGATGCCCGACAGCTTGACCAGGCCGTCGTTGCGGTAGGTCGTGGTCATGGCGTTCGAGTTCAGCGCCCCGAAGCCGGTCGACGGGCTGCGCCGCACCTGGCCACAGTTCGCGTTGGCCAGGGCCGCCGCGGTGTCGTTGTCGAGCGTCCCGTCGACATCGTCGGGCGTTCCGAGGATGCCGTCCGGGCCCGGGCCGGTGCCCGCGATCCCGTCGGGACCGGCGGCTCCGACCACCGCGGGGTTGTAGCCCGGATCGAGGCACAGCTGCTGCATCGCCCCCACCGAAAGGAGCCCGATCGGATCCTCGATCTTGATGTTGAAGTAGTCGACCGACAGCTGCAGCCGCGAGAGCAGGCCGCTCGAGACCGGCGAACGGATGACCGTGCCGATGGTGAACGTGTCGGCAACCTCGGGGCGCAAGGGATCGATGCTGTCGTCGATGATCTCGCGGTAGACCGCGTTGCCGGTACCGGTGCTGAAGCTGAAGCCCGGCCCGACCGCGTGGAAGGCGCTGTAGAACGAGCCGTAATAGCTGAAGAAGTCGGTGTCGGGCACCGCGGTGCCGCCGTTGTCGCGCGTCATCAGCGCCGAGCAGACCGCCTTCACGTCCTGCGCCCCTTCGGGGTTCGACGTCGGGTTCGCCGAGAGCGGATTCTGCAGCCGCGTCGAGCACAGGTCGCCGATCGTGTCGACCCCGAAGGTCTGCTGCGGCGAAAGGTAGAGCTCGGCAAGGTTCGGCGCACGCTCGGCGCGGTTGAACCCGCCGCGCAGTCGCAGCCAGTCGGTTACCTGCCAGTCGCCGAGCACCTTGAAGGTATAGCTGGTGCCGGTCGAGCTGTAGTTCGACATGCGTCCGCCGACTTCCAGGTTGAGCTCCTCGACCAGTGGCAGGTCGTGCAGCACCGGGATGAGGAGCTCGCCGTAAAGTTCCTTCACGTCCATGTAGGCGTCCGAGTTGCTGCTCGGGTAGATGCCGATCGCCTGATCGAGGAACGAGCGGCCGTAGCTCGTCAGGGTGTCCGTGGTGAACTTGTACGCGAGCTCGCGGTAGCTCGCGCCGGCGGCGAAGCGGACCTGGCCGGCCGGGACGTCGAACAGGCCGCCCTGCAGGTTCGCCTCGACGATCGTCTGGCGCATTTCCGAGCGCGTGCTGAGATCGGCGGCGATCGCCTCGCGGCAGTCCTGCGACACGTCGCGGGCAAAGCCGAGCTGGTTGAACACGTCGAAGCCGGTGGTGCATTGGCCGGTCGCCGCGCCGAACCCGCCGGACTCGGGATTGCCGGTATAGCTGAAGCCCTGCCCGAAGTTCGGGGCGGTGTAGAGCGCGCGCACCCGCTCGAGGCTGTACATCCCGGTCTGGCGCGAATGCGTCATCGAGACGCTGTGGTTGGCGAAGGCTTCCCAGGTCCAGTCGGTTCCCGGCACGCTCCCCTCGAGCCCCGCCACGAGGTTGTAGGTCATGACGTCGGAGAAGGTCTCGCGATCGGTCGGGAACATCGAGCGCAAGTCGATCGCGTCGTTGGCGTCCGAGATCCACGGCTGCACCTCCGGCGGCGCGCCGAAGATATAGCCGGGGTCGCCGAAGGTTGCGCGGTGCCGGCGGGTGTTGAGAAGGGTCTGCATGTCCTGCGGGATGACCTGCTCGAACGCCTGCGTGTTGGTGCATCCGCCGATCGGGTTGAGCGCGCAGGCGAGCGTGCCGCCGTAGAGCGCCTGGAAGGCAGGGTTGGTCGGGTTGTTCGCGAGGATGCCGTCGGCATCGACGAACGGCGTCCCGAGGTAGCTGTCGCCGGCGCGGATGACCGACGAGGGGATCGCGGAGTTGCCGGTGTAGACGCCGCTGCCCCACGGGATGAGGACGTCCCAGCCAGACTGGATCGTGCTCGCCTGGGTGCGGGTGTAGGTCGAGTTGTGGCTGAACATGCCGGTGGCGAACACGCCGATCCAGTCGTTCAGCTCGTAGTTGCCGCGACCGAGGAAGTTGTACCGCGTGGTCGGCACCGTCAGGTAGTTGGTCCGCGTGTTGTAGGCCATCGTGCCGACCGCAGTCCGGTGCCAGTCGGCCTGGTCGTCCCAGGCCTGCCAGCCGGCCACGCCCGGGGTCTCGAACCCGGTGGTGAACAGGGTCCCGTCGGCGTTGCCGTAGACGGTCAGCGAGGTGTTGGTCGGGTCGAGCGGGTACTGGCTGCCCCAGACCGCGGCGACCCCGGCGGGATCGAGGTTGGTCAGCGCCGCGCCGGGCCGATTGATCGAGCCGAAGCCGCCGGTCCCCTGCTGGGGGTCGTTCCACAAGTCGCGGTACCACGGCCGGTCGCGCTCGTAGGCGCGCTCGCGGGTGTTGAGCGCCATGGCCATGCTGACGTTGCCGCGGCCGTCGGCGAAGTCGGTCCCCATGATCCCCGAGATCTGGTAGTCGAGCGCGTCGCCGAACTCGCTCAGGCCCGTCTGCAGGTCGAGCTCGAGGCCCTTGAAGTTCTTCTTGAGGATGAAGTTGGTCACCCCCGCAATAGCATCCGCCCCATAAGTCGCCGAGGCGCCGCCCGAGATGACCTCGACGCGGTCGAGCGCGGCCGAGGGGATCGTCGAGACGTCGACCGCGCCCGAGGCGTTGCCGGGCGCTCCGCGACGCCCGTCGATCAGGACGAGCGTGCGGTTGGCCCCGACGCCGCGCAGCGAGACGGTCGCGGCACCCGGGGTGTTGGTCGCGTTGGGCTGAATGTCCGCGGCTGCCGGGGCGACGTAGCCGTCGTTGTTCTTGAGGGTCGACGACTGCGAGACCACGAACTGCGGCAGCCTGTTGAGCTGCTGCTCGATGGCCGAAGTCGAGGACTCGCGCAGGAAGGCCTCGTCGACGGTGACCATCGGGCTGTTGGCATTGTAGTTCTGGCGGCGGATGCGCGAGCCGGTGACGATGATCGCTTCACTCGGCTCCGCAGCAGCGGCGGTGCCGGCCTCCGGTTCATCGTCCGCCGCGGTGCTCTGCGCCTCGGCGGCCACCGACCACAAGGCCGTGCAGGCGCCGCCCGCGAGCAGGAGCGCCTTCCAGGCGCCCGAAGTTCTGCCAGTCATAACCACTCAATCCTCCCTCACTTGAGCCGCGGCCCTCGGCCGTCGGCGCCTTTGGAAAAGCTCCGCCTTCCGCGGACCGCCGGGGCGGCCGCGGGGCTTCACCCCTCGATCTCGTCGTCACCGCGCGCCCCAAGCGCGCTACTTGCCGACCCTCATCCGTCCCCTTCGCTCGTCCGCTTCCGCCGGCGGACCGGCGCACGCGCGCCTCCCTGCATCATCCCGCACCGCGCCCGCCGAACGGTGGCATCAGGAAGAACAGGCTGGTGGTCCAATAGCTGTCGATCGCGCGCCCGCTCGCGTCGAGCGCGGGCAGGAAACTCGCCTTGCCCATGACCGTGGCGCAGATCCGCTCGTTGACCGCCGCGTCCAGCGTCGGCCACTGGACATGGCACGACCGGGCCTTGCCCGCAGCATCGACCATGATCCGCAGCTCGTTGTTGCCCCCGGAGAGCTTGGCGAAGTCCGCGAAGGGAACGCTGTCGCCGGCGATCCACCCGGCGGTCGGTGCGGCGGGCATGGCCGGCCGCGTCAGCTGCCTGTGGGCCTCGGCGTCGAGCCCCCACGACGCGAGCAGGTCGTCAGCGCAGGCCTGCAGGGCAGCGGCGGCCTCGCCCAGCGCGCCGGTCTCGAGCACGATCGGATCGACCAGCCCGCTTTCGAGCGCGATTCCGGTGATCCCCGCCGCCACCTGCACCTCGCCCTCCCGGCTGTAGGGCGGCGGCATTGCGGGCGTGGTCCCCGGAGCCGGCGCGATCACCTCGGCGAGGATCGTCGGCCCCAGATTGAGATATTGCTGGCCGTCGGCCGTCTCGAAGCGCAGGCGGGGTACCGTGCGCAGCGCGCCAGCGGGCTGCATGCGGTAGGCGATCTCCTGCGAGCCGCGGTACAACCGGACGGCGTCGCCGAGCACGACGAGCCGCACCACCGGTCCCGGCTGGGTGCGCTCGAGGAACAGGCCAACGGTTTCCTCGCCGTCGCTGAAATCGCGCATCAGCCGACAGTAGTCGTCGCCGTAATCGAGCGCCCAGGCGCTCGAGGCCCTGAAAGTCCCCTTGGCCTGTGCGGTGCCGCCCACCAGCGGGGCGAGCAGCAGCGCGGCCACGGCAATCGCTGTCGAATACCTCACACCATCCTCCCGAGGCTTGCCGCCTTCTTCGCACCGCGCCTTCGATCGCGCCGTCCGCTCAACCGATGCCGGGCGGCAAGACGCACCTCTCCACCGGGCAGCAAAGCTGCCCGTTCCCGTTGTCCGATCCGTGCTTGATCCGATCGCCCGTCTCGCGCGGGCGACAGGCAGGTGCGCCTAGCTCTGGAACACCCGGCCGTTAATCTCGTCGGCGCTGAGCACGCCGTCGCCGTCCTTGTCGAACATCCTGAAGCGCCGGGGGATGGCGTCGATGTACATCTGCCGGGTGATCACCCCGTCGGCGTCGGGCGCGATCCCGAGCATGCCGACGCGCGCCAAGTCATCGAGTTCGGCCCACCTAACGGCGTCCTGCCCCTTCGACGCGACGGTCCACCCCTGCCGCGAGAACGTATCGTACTCATCCGCGGAAACCTTGCCGTCGCGATCGGCGTCGGCGAGCGGCATCACGTCGATCGGCGGCTGCGTCGCCGCCCGGGCCGGCGCAGCGGCCGTCGGCATGGCACCGTCGCCGCGGAACAAGGGCGGCGCTGCGAGCGCCGTGACAAGGATCGCCATGAGAACCACTCCCCCAGCCAGCCAGACCAGGGGAGACCCCGCTCCCGTGCCCCGGATTACGGCCTGACTGTCGGCCGCGAGGGCGGTCGCGGCGAGCCCCATTTTCTTGTCCGCATCAAAATGGTGGCCCGACCCAAGAATCCTGGGGGTCGCCGCCGCCTGCGCGAGGCCGGGCTCCCCCAATTTTCCGGGTACAACAAATTGGGGTCCCTCCAGCTCGGCCACGGCAAGAAGCCGTGCCGCCTCGCGGCTGCTCGAGACCCCGAGCTTGCGGCGCGCGTCGCGCAGGCGATCGTTCACGGTGTGGACCGACAACCCGAGCTCGCGGGCAACCGACTTCGTGTCGTGCCCGGTCAGCAGCAGCCGCAGGACCTCGATCTCCCGGGCGCTCAGTGACTGGAGACCTTCATGCATTTGCAACGACCCGCCCATGCCGAATCCCTAGCAAGCATACTGTTGATGTCACTAGTTTCCACCCCCACGGACATCCCGAGGAGTGCTGGCCCCCCGTGCGGACGCCTCGACCAGCCGGATTCCGCAGCCGCCAGCGGCCGACGTGAAACGACGAGTCGGCACGCGGATCCTTTCGCCAGAGCGCGCCCTGCTGGATGCCGGAGCCTTCGAGCGAAAAGGCTGAGGAGGTGGCGGTCGATCAACCGGGCCTGCTCAGGCCATCCACGCTCAGGCAGCGGCCGTGTGCGCGTTCAA
>CBHWED010000199.1:0-6311 GCA_966112795.1 uncultured bacterium | reverse complement strand
TTGGCCATCGCCGCGAAGACTTGCGTGGTTCCGCCGAGCATCTCGGGGGTGAGATCGGCTCCGAGGCTTTCCAGTTTGGCGCGCAGGTCGGGGGTCATGCGGTTCCTTCCATCAGCAGGACGGGCTTGATCGCCTTGCCCGAGTGCGCGTCGGCGAACGCGCGCTCGATCTCGGCGAACGGGTAGAAAGTGAGCAGGCGATCGAACGGGAAGCGCCCCTGGCGCCAGAATTCGACCAGCCGGGGGATGAACAGGCCGGGATGTGCGTCGCCGCCGAGGATGCCGCGCAGCTGGCGGCCGCCGGCAAGCATCGCGAACATCTGCGGCGCCCACTGCCCGCGCGGCGCGGCGACGAAGCCGGCGGTGCCGTTCATCGCCAGCGCCTCGAGCGCCCAGCTGTGCACGTCGGGCACGGTGGTGGTGTTGAAGGTGAAGTCGACCCCGCGGCCGGTGACGGCGCGGATCTTGCCGGCGACGCCGTCCTCGCTGGCGAGCATTGTGTCGGTCGCGCCGAGCTCGCGCGCGAGCTCGAGCCGCTCGGGCACGAGGTCGACCGCGACAATCCGCTTCGCGCCGACGAGCCGCGCGGCCATGACCGCCGAGAGGCCGACGCCGCCGACGCCGAACACCGCGATGGTATCGCCGAACCCGACCTTGAGCGCCTCGATCACCCCGCCCGCGCCGGTGACCACGCCGCAGCCCAAGGGCCCAAGCTTTTCGAGCGGCAGGTCCTTGTCCATCTTCACCGCGGTGCGCTCGGGCACGATCGCGTGGCTGGCGAAGCTCGACTGGCCGAAGAAGTGCGAATGGATCCGCTCGTCGCCGCAACTCAGGGCGGTCGACTTGTCGAGGCGCTGGCCGCCGAAGCACAGCGGCATCGCGAGGTCGCAGTAGGTCGGCCGGTTGGCGAGGCAGCTCGGGCACTGCCCGCACGAATTGCCGCTGAGGATCACGTGATCCCCGATCGCGAACCCGCGCACGCCCTCGCCGACTTTCTCGACCACCCCCGCGCCCTCGTGACCGAGCACGATCGGCTGCGGCGAATGGCGCCCCGGGTGCTCGTGCAGGTCGGTGTGGCAGATACCGGTGGCGACGAGGCGCACGCGCATCTCGCCGGCCCGCGGCTCCTCCTGCTCGAGCTGCTCGAGCCTCGGCGCCTCGCCTTCCCCCCGGCTGACCGCCGCAGTGATCCTCACGCGCCGGGTTTCCCGAGGTGGTGGTCGTTCTGGATATCCGCGACCGGCCCGGTCTGGGTCAGCAGGCTCTTGCGGCGCAGGAACCGGCGCAGGCTCTCGAGCCCGATGCGCGGCGCGCCGTAGCCCGACCAGCCGAAGCTGTCCGAGCCGAAGGTGCGCAGCTTGGCGAAGGTCAGGAAGGTGTCCTGCAGGAAGATCCCGCCGGCGTTGATCCGCCGGCCGATCGCCTTGGCCTCCTCGGCGTCGCCGGCGATCACGCTCGCGGTGAGGCCGAACTGGGTGTCGTTGGCGAGGCGGATCGCTTCCTCGGTGTCCGAATAGGCCATGACCGGGATACACGGGCCGAAAGTCTCGTCCTGCATGATCAGCATCTGGTGGGTGACGCCGGTCAGCACCGTCGGGCGCAAGTAGAGCCCGCCGCCGATGTCCTCGATTGCGCCGCCGGTGAGGATCGTCGCGCCCTTGGCCACGGCATCGTCGAGGTGCCGCTGCACGATCGCCGCCTGCGGGGCGAACGTGAACGGACCGATATGCCCGGCGCGCGGGTTGTCGCTATTGAGCCGCACCGCCTTGGCCAGCGCCACCAGCTTCTCGACGAAGGCATCGTGCACGCTCTCGTGCACATAGACCCGCTCGACCGAGTAGCAGACCTGCCCGGTCGCATAGACCGCTCCGCGCAGCACCGCGGTCGCCGCGCGATCGAGGTCGGCGCTCGCCGTCACGATGCACGGGTCCTTGCCGCCGAGCTCGAGGTTGCACGGGATCAGCCGCTCGGCGCAGGCGACCGCGACCTTGCGCCCGGTCGGCACCGAACCGGTGAAGCAAATCGTGTCGGCCTCGGCGATCACCGCCTGGCCGACTTCGCCGGGGCCGGTGACGTAGTCGAACACCGCCGCCAGCTCGGGCACCTCGCGCACGGTCTCGAACAGCGTCTCGATCACCCGCGGCGTGACCTCGCTCGGCTTCAGGAGCACCGCGCTGCCGGCGAACAGCGCCGGCACCGCGTCGAGCAGCGCGAGCATCAGCGGCGCGTTCCACGGGCTGATCACCCCGGTGATCGGATAGGCGACGACCTGGCTCTCGATCTCGACGGTCGGCATCGAAGTGCTCATGCCCTGCCACTCGAGGCTCGCGAACGCCTTGGGCGCATCCTCGAGCCACCCGGCGATGTTGCCCATGGTGATGAAGCCCTGGATGTAGCTCGTGTGGCAGCCGCCGGTATCGACCGCGTCGGCCTCGCCGATGTCCGCTGCGCGCGCCTTCACCGCGCCGAGCCAGCGGGCCATCACGCCGCAGCGCGCCGCGACCCCCATCGCTTCCCAGCCGCGCTGGTTCTCCCGCAACCGCGCGGCTTTCGCCGCGACTTCGGCCGGGCTGGAAACGGCAAGCTGGAAATCGGCTTCGCCGGTGCGCGGATTGCGCACGTCGAGCAGCATCTCCCGGTCAGGAGCCACGGTCGCCATCAGTCCTCCTCACATGTTATCGCCTCTGGGTAACGCCTCGGCTGCGCGCGCGATAGTAACAATCGTGAGAATGCAGCCGAACGCGTCCCGCGCGCGCTTGGCCGCGATTGGCGGAAAGGCGCCGGGCGCCGGGCGTTGAATCGCTGTGTCCGCCACAACGGGCGGGCGTCACGGAGAGCAACCATGCCCAACCAAGGCAAGAACCAGGGCGGCCGCCAGTCGCAGCAAGGCGAGCGGCGCCAAGATCAGCAACGCGGCCAGAGCCGCCAGCAGGAACAGCAAAGCGGCCAGAACCGCCAGCAGGACCAGCGCGGACAGGGCCGTCAGCAGGGAGAAATGGGCCGCGACGAGGATCGCTATCGCAGCGACCAGTAGCTGTCCCGACAGCAAGGGCCGCGTAACGCGGCCCTTGTCCTTTCATCGGCCTAGAAGCCGTAGCGGAACCCGCCCCACACCGTCAGCGGCGCGCCCAGGTCCATCGAGCCGTCCTGGTTGCGGGTGATCACCTCCTCATCGAACAGGTTCTCGACCCGGCCGACGAAGCTCAGCTTGTCGACCAGCCGCACTTGCCCGAACAGGTCGACCGTGGTTGCCGCGGGCAGGGCGTCGTCTTCCTGATCGTCCTCGTACTGCAGTCCGACATGGCGCACCGTGGCCGCAAACGTCATCCCGTCGCTCGGCCGCCAGCTGAACGTGCCGCTCGCCGCCCATTCGGGGGTCTGCGCCGGGCGGAAGCCGTCGAGCGAGGATTGCACACCCGAGCCGCGCATCTTGGCATCGGTGTAGGCGAGCGTACCGTCGAAGCCGAACTGGCCAAACACCATCTGGGTCGCCAGCTCGATGCCTTGTGCCTCGATCGCGTCGATATTCTGCCGCTGGCGCACGTTGGCGCCGGTGGTGACGTTGGTGATCGCGTTCTCGACCTCGTTGTCGAATGCGGTCAGCGAGACGTTCACCGCCTCGCTCACGCGCCAGTCGATCCCCGCCTCGAACCCTTCGAGCTCCTCGTTTTCGAGCGCGCCGTTGGCGTTGGTGGTCACCGGGAACACGATGAACGGGCGGTAAAGCTCGTTGAGCGTGGGCAAGCGAAGCCCGCTGTAGGCCGCGGCGCGCAAGCGCAGGCCCTCGGTTGCTTCGAACACCGCCCCCGCCCGGTAGGACAGGTCCCAGCCCGAGCGGTCGGTGCAATCGCCGCATTGGCCGATGAGCGCGCCCGCCGCGTTGAAGTTGCGCATGTAGCCGCTGCGGATGCTCCAGCGATCCGCGCGGAGGCCGCCGGTCAGCGTGACCGGGCCGATCTCCCAGTCGTCCTCGGCGAACAGGCCCCAGTCGCTGTTGACGCCGCCGGCGACGCGATAGCCGTTCGGCGCTCCGGTCGCGGCGACGTAGCGATCTTCGACCAGGTCGCCTTCGGAGATGCGGAAGTCGGCCCCGAAGCGCATCGTGTGCCCGCCGCCGACCGGCGGACGGATCTCGAGCTTGCCGCCCTGCCCCGATGACGGCGTGTCCCGCTGGTCGAGCGACTTGCCGAACGGCGGCGACGAGGCGATCACGATGTTGCTGAAGTTGCGCCACTGGGCATAGAGCAGCGCGTCGAACTGCCAGTCGCCACGCCCGACGAGGCGCGCGCTGACGTCCTCCCCCTCGCTCGTGCTGTCGGCGCCTTCGAAGCGCAGCGTGCGGTGATCGTCGAACGCCATCCCGCGCATCTGCAGCTCGAGATCCTCGCCCAGCGGCTGCACCACTTGCGCGCTCGCCGACCACGAATCGAACCGCGCGCGCGCAGTGGCCGGGACGCGCTGGTCGTCGGGCGTCGTGTAGAAGCCCTTGCCGCGATCCCAGCGGCCGCTGACCACCGCATAGCCCTCGCCGATCTCGGGCGCGACCGTGGCCGACAGCTCGGTCTCGAGCCGATCGTTGACCATCGCCTGGCCGGTGAACAGCCCCAGCGTCGAGGCGTCGGCGCTCTCGAGTTCGATGGCGCCCGCCAGCGCGCCCGAGCCGAACGGGCCCGAACCGCCGCCGCGGGTCACGCGTACGCTCTCGAGCCGCTCGGGCGCGATCGCCGAGAACGGCACGTAGCCGAAGAACGGGTCGAGCATCGGCACCGCGTCGAGCAGCACCAGCGCGCGGCTCGTGGCGTTGCCGCCGAGCGCGCGCAATGTCGCGCCTTGCGCGCTCGGGTTCGACGAACGGCTGTCCGAGCGGCGGAATTGCTGGAACCCGGCGACGTTGAGCAGCACGTCCTCGATGCGCCCTGAGGCGCCCGAGACGATCTTGTCACGGTCGAGCTCGATCACGTCGTAGGCCGGCGTCGCGGGCGTCTGCTCGAGCCCCCGGCCGGTGACCACGATGACCGGCCCCGGCTGCTGCGCAGCCTGTTGCGCGGCCGCCGGCGTGACGGGCACAACCGCGGCTGCGAGTGCCCAGTATTTCAGTCGCATGGGACGCCCTCACCCTTGTCCAAATTGCGTTTGTCCGGTTCCCTAGCGGCGAAAGCTTGCCGCGTCACCCCCAGTTTGGCAGACAGGCGCAAACATCGCGGGGGCTCTTAGGATGCGTATTGTTACCGCCGTAACGACAGCCTTGGCTGCCGCCTCGATCATCGCGGCAGCGCCCGCCGCAGCGCAGGAGTCGTTGACTATGTCCGTGCCACCCGTCGTCTCGCAAGATCACGCCGCCTTGCTTGCCAGCGACGATCCGCGGCTCGCGGCGAACAAGCAGCTGGTTTACGACATGTACCGGATCGTGTTGCAGGGCGGCCACTGGGACCGCGCGCACGAGTTCATCGCCGAGGGCTACGTCCAGCACAACCCCAACGCCGCGCAGGGCCTCCAGGGCCTGATAGACTATGTCCGCGCGAGCCGGCCGGTGCGCGAGATCAAGGACGTGCTCGACCTGCCGCTGATCCACCTGATGGCCGAGGGCGACTACGTCACCACCGCTTTCGTGCGGCCGGAGAAGGACGCCAACGGCGAAACCTACTATTCGAGCTGGTTCGATCTCTACCGCATCGAGGACGGCCGGATCGCCGAACACTGGGATCCGATGCTCAAGAGCGACCCGAAGATCGATCCGAACGACAAGCGGCTGTGAACGGCTAGCTCAGCAGCCCTCGCCGGGCCATGCGATAGGCGTAGAACGTCTGCGCGGCGAGGATGGCGACCAGAAACCCGGTGCTCCAGCGCGTCTCGGCCACGGTGATCAGCGGCGAGGTGCCGAGGAGCACGTCGTAGGCGTTGGCGAGGATCAGCACGCCGAGCTGCGTCAGGAACAGCGGCACGGCCCAGCGCGACTGCACGAGAAGCGCCAGCGCGCCCGCCGCGCCCGCGAGCGGACTGATGTCGCCGACGATCATGAACCACAGCGGCTGGCGATCGAGGTAGGCGACCGCTTCCGCGGGCATCTCGGGCAAGAGGCGGACTTGCGAGGCGATCGCCCCGAACAGGCCCCACCAGTTCCACAGCAGGAGCAGCAGCCCGACCAGCCAGAAATGGAACGGCACCCGCGTGGAATGCGCATAGCTGGGCGGTGCAGAAATCATCGACAGGTGCGCCTAACCCCCTGTTCCTCCAGTAGGACGCGTCTTGGCAAATACCACAACCCCGAGCGCCCCGTCGAGCGCGATCAACTTGATCTCGATTGAGAACGCG
>CBHWED010000198.1:0-6352 GCA_966112795.1 uncultured bacterium | reverse complement strand
GCCCGACAACGCCGACGTGCAGGTGCAGCTCGGGCTGGCGCTGCTCGCGCTGGGACGGCTCGACGAGGCCGAGGCGGGCTTTCGGCGGGCGCTCGCGCTGGCGCCAGGCTATACCGACGCGGCCGTCGGCCTCGCGCGGGTGGCGCAGCGGCGCGGCGATCTCGCCGGGGCCGAGCGGGTGCTCGACGGGGCCGATCCGGACTATCCCGACGCGCTCGCGTTGCGCCGGCAGATCGCCCGGACGCTGCGGCGCGGGTGGAGCGTGGACCTCGACGCCGCGCACAGCGATCTCGACGCGGGGGTGCCCGACTGGAGCGAGGTCGCGGCGCGGGCGGCGTACGGGTTCCGCTCGGGGACCGTGGCGGGCGCGGGGGTGCACTGGGCCGAGCGGTTCGGCAGCCGCGACACTTACGCCGAGGCGCGCGTCGACCGTCGCGAGTCCGGCAGCCTGGCGTATTACGTCGCGCTGGGCGGTACGCCCGCGGCCGACTTCCTGCCGCAGTGGCAGGCGCGCGCGGGCGCGGCGGTGCGCGCGGCCGGGGGGCGCGACCCGACGATCGTCACCGTCGATGCGAGCGCGGCCGGGTACGCGACCGGCGACGTGCAATCGGTCAACCTCGGCGTCGAGCAGTACGTGCTGGGCGGGCGGGCCTGGCTCACCGCGCGGTGGATCAGCCTGTTCGACGAGCGGGGCGACTACCGCGCGGGGTGGCTCGTGCGCGGCGACGTGCTGGCGGGCGAGCGCGGGCGGCTGTTCGCCGGGGTGTCCGACGCGCCGGACACCTCCGAGGGGGTGGTGACCGAAGT
This sequence comes from uncultured bacterium, assembly GCA_966112795.1. Lineage (GTDB taxonomy): Bacteria > Pseudomonadota > Alphaproteobacteria > Sphingomonadales > Sphingomonadaceae > Croceibacterium_A. The sequence continues at coordinate 5,545 of CBHWED010000198.1, read as the reverse complement.
CGTCGCGCTGTTCGGCGGCGCGTCGTGGGACGTCTCGGAGCGCGTCACGCTGCGCGCCTCGCTGGCGTACGAGGACCGCGCGAACGGCTCGCACCGGACCGAGCTCGCGATCGGGCTGGGAACACGGTTTTGAGCTTCGTCGAGACGCTGTGGCTGATTGCGAGCCTGCTCGCGGCGGCGTCGCTGGTGATCGTGACCGGGCTGATCCTCGCGCGGGCGGTGCGCGAACGGCGCAGCCCCGCCCGCGAGCACCGGCGGCGCGCGTTCGAGCGCACGCTGCTCGGGCAGGGTGAAGGCGAGGCCGCGCCCGGCCCGGTGACGCCGTGGATGATCCGGGTCTTCGCCGATCTGCTCGAGCGGACGAACGATCCGGCCCGGCGCGCGGCGATCCTCGAACGGGCCGATGCGCTCGGCATTCCGGCGCGCATGCGCCGCGACTTGCGCACGCGCCTGGCGCGCTACCGCAGCGCGGCGGCGGCGGTCTTGGCCGAGTTTCCGGACGAGGAAACCGTCGCGGCGCTGACGGCGGCGCTCGGCGACCGGCACCCCGACGTGCGGCTCGCCGCGGCATTGAGCCTCGCCCGCCTCGAACGCGCCCCGCCGGCAGCCGAGCTGCTCGACCGGCTCGGGCTGGGAACCCGCGAGCCGTCGGGTCTGGTCATCGCGCTGTTCGACGACATCGCGCGCGCGCATCCCGGGCAGATCGTCAAGCTGGTCGAGCTCCCGGGCGTTCCCGCGAACGTCCGGGCGGCGGCGATCGACGCCATGTCCGCCTCGCGCGACCGCCGCTTCGTCGACCTGCTGAGCAGGCTCGCGCGCGATGCCGCGGCCGACGCGCCCGAGCTGCCGCGGTACCTCGAGGAGCTCGGCGAGCTGGGCGATCCCGCGGCCGGCCCGACCGTCAGGCGCTGGCTCGACGGACCCGACCCGACGGCGCGCGCCGCCGCCGCGCAGGCCGCGGGCCTGCTGCGGCTCAAGGACGCGGGTCCGCGGCTGGCCGAGCTGCTCGGCGACGGCGACTGGTGGGTCCGCTTCCGCGCGAGCGAAGCGCTGCTCGAGCTGGGCGAGGACGGAACCAAGCTGCTCGCCTTGGCGGCCGCGCAAGGCCGCCAGGCGGCGCGCGAGACGGCGGCGATCGCGCTCGCCGAGCGGGGGCTCGCGCCGTGACCTGGCGGCACGAGCTCGCGGCCTACGCGGAAACGATCTTCTACGTGCTGCTGGCGATCGTGATCGTCCGCTTCCTCTATGGCCTGCTGCACCTGTGCTTGGCGATCATCGTGCCGCCGCTGAGCCCGCGCCGGAGCCGCAGCGAGGCGATGTGGCGGCGCTACGCGCATCGCGCCCCGTCGATCTCGATCGTCGCGCCGGCCTACAACGAGGCGCTCACGGTGATCGAGAGCGTGACCTCGCTGCTCGGGCAGACCTATCCGGACTTCGAGGTGATCGTGGTCAATGACGGATCGCGCGACGACACGCTCCGGCTGCTGATCGACCATTTCGCGCTCGAGCCCGTGGCACGCCGCTACAACCTGTGGGTCGAGCACGCGCCGATCCGCGGACTCTACGCGAGCGAGCGCGAGCCGCGGCTCCTGGTGGTCGACAAGGTCAACGGCGGGTGCAAGGCCGACGCCGCCAACGCCGGGATCAACGTTGCGCGCAAGGCGTGGATCTGCACGATCGACGTCGACTCCATGCTCGACCGCGACACGCTGCGGCGGATGGTGCGGCCGGTGATGCAGGATCCGCAGCGGACGATCGCGGTCGGCGGGTCGATCCGGGTGATCAACGGCTGCAAGGTCGAGAACGGCCGGGTCGTCGAAGCGAACCTGCCGCGCGCCTTCCTCGCCCGGGTGCAGACGCTCGAGTACCTGCGCGCGTTCCTGATCGGGCGCGTGGCGATGAGCCGGCTGGGCACGCTGACGATCGTCTCGGGCGCGCTCGGGCTGTTCAAGCGGCGGGTGCTGCTCGAGGTCGGCGGCTACGGGATCGACACCTGCGGCGAGGACTACGAGCTGATCGTGCGCATGCATCGGCACATGCGTGAGCAGCGCGTGCCCTATTGCGTGGCGTTCGTGCCCGACCCGGTGTGCTGGACCGAGGTCCCCGAGACGCTCGCGGGCCTCGGCTCGCAGCGCGCGCGCTGGCAGCGCGGGTCGATCGAGACGTTTGCCAAGCACCGCCGGATGGCACTCAATCCGGCATATGGCAGGATCGGCATCCTCGGGTTCGGCCGCAGCCTGGCGACCGACTTCTTCGGTCCGGTCTCGGCCATGATCGGGTACCTGCTCGTGCCCGCGTTCTACCTCGCCGGATTGCTCAACCTCGAATACACGCTCGCGTTCATGGGGGTGGCGCTGAGCTTCACGGTGTTCATCAGCGTGTCCACGTTGATCCTCGAGGAGATCGAATCCCGGCGCTTCGGCAGCGCCGGCGAGCTGGCGATCCTGACGTGGATTTCGATCGCCGAGAACTTCGGTTACCGCCAGCTCGCCAACCTGTGGCGCATGCGCGGCTTCTACGACTATTTCCGCGGCAACACCGGCTGGCAGGAAATCGCCCGCAAGGGGTTTCGCCGATAGGATAACCCAAAGGGAGTCAGCTGACCGGCAGCACAGTGACAGGTGCAATCAGCGCCATCATGCCCGCAGCTCGAACCGTGTACGGCTAGACGAGCGCATACCGCAAGGAACCGAATAGGTTATTTTGCTTGCATGGACGCGCTAATGGTGTCGGCCTCGCGCGGGAAGGGCGCGCGGGCGGAGCCGGTCGCGGGGCTGTTCGAGTGCGGCCGGGCGCGGCTCGCGGGACGCTTCCCGGAGCTCGAGGCCGAGCTCGGCGGGCTCGTGCCGCAAGGCTACGCGGTGCCCGGCGGCTCGCCCGACCGCGCCGATGCGATGGTCTGGGCGCTGTGGGCGCTGCTGCTCAAGCCGCGGGCCGAGCCGCGGGTGCGGGTGCTGTAGCGCGCGGCGGGCCTCCGACCCCGGCACCACCCGCCTCCTAACTCGTTGAGCCCGCGAAAGGAGTCCCTGCCGATGGATCGCGTGTTCACCAAGATTGCGAGCACCAGCGCAACGCTGATGGGGCAGCCGCTGGCCTTCGTTCTCTCGACCCTGCTGGTGATCGTCTGGGCCGTGTGCGGGCCGATCTTCGGCTATTCGGATACCTGGCAGCTGGTCATCAACACCGCGACCACGGTGCTGACCTTCCTCGCCGTGTTCCTGATCCAGAACAGCCAGAACCGCGACGGCGCGGCGATCCAGGCCAAGCTCGACGAGGTCATCCGCGCGCTCGACAAGGCGCGCGAGCAGTTCATCGGCATCGAGCACCTGACCGACGCGCAGATCGAGGACATCCGCGCGGCGCTCGAGCGCGAGGTCGGCAAGGAGCCGGGCAAGTCGGGCACCGCCGACGATACCGTCGACCGGCTGCTCGATCGCTATTGAGCGCGGATCAGGCGGGGACCGAGACCGCGAGGATCTCGACCGCGTCGTCCTCGCCGGCGAACGGGAGCCATTCGCCGGGCTCGGCGCCGAGCATGGCGCGGGCAAGCGGGGCGTTGAACGAGAGCAGGCCGGCGGCCGGATCGGCCTCGTCGTCGCCGACCAGGCGGAAGGTCTTTTCGGCGCCGCGCAGGCGGACGCGGACTTCGGTGCCGAACTCGACCTTATCGCCGGCCGGCAGCGGGGCGAGCTCGGCCGAGAGCCGGCGCTGGGTCCAGTAGCGCATGTCGCGCTGGAGCGAGGCGCGCGCGGTCTCGTCGGCGGTCGCGGCAAGCTCGGCCTCGAGCGCGGCGAGGCGCTCGTCGATCAGCGCCAGGCCGCGCGCGGTCACGAGGTTCGGGCCGGGCGGGATCGGCAGCTCGAATTTCGGTTCGAGGTGTTCCTCGTCGCTCTCGCGGCGGAAGGCCACGCTCATCGTCGGTCTCCAGGTTTGCGGACTACCCGAGATGTGACCGCGGGGCACGCAATGCAATGGGCGCGGGACGAGCCGGGGAGGGCCTGCGCGCGGCGGGCCCTCCCTCGGGATGCGAGGCTCAGGCGAGCCGGGCCGGGTGGAGCAGGTCGGCCATGCCGACGCGGTGGAGCATCTCGGCGCGCAGCCGGTCGAGCACCGCGAAGCCGATGTCGGCGCCATCCTCGCTCGGGTCGTAGTGCAGGCGGAACGGGCGCGTGCCGAAGTCCAGGCCGACGATCCTGACGATCTCGTCGGCGACGCCGGCCGGGTCGGCGTCTGCGGGGACGATTGCACCGAAGGCCTGCTGGATCGTCGCGCCGAAGCCCCGGTAGGGGCCGGCTTCGTACTCGGCGAGGCGCGCGGTGTCGGCCGGGCTGCCCGCGTGGGCGAAGTGGTTGGTGCCCTTGGTGAAGGCGCCGGGGACCACGATCGTCGTCTCGATGCCCCAGCGGGCGAGCTCGCGCGCATATTGCACGGCGAGCGCGTCCATCGCCGCCTTGGCCGCGAAATAGGGCGCGAGGTAGGGCGGGGTGCCGCCGGCCGAGCTCGAGCTCGAGATCCACACCAGCAGACCCTGCTTCGCCGCGCGCATGTGCGGGAGCACGGCGCGGTTGACCCGCTGGGTGCCGAGCACGTTGACGTCGTATTGCTGGGCGAACTGCTCGGGGGTGAAGCTCTCGGCCGGGCCGAACATCATGTGGCCGGCGTTGTGGACCAGCACGTCGATCTTGCCGACCTCGGCGATGATCCGGGCGACCGCCTGGTCGACCGAGGCTTGCGACTGCACGTCGAGCTCGATCGGGCGGAGGTCGGTGCCGGGGAGCGCGGCGAGCTCGGCGGCGTTGTTCGCGTTGCGGCCGGCCAGGTCGCGCATCGAGGCGTAGACGGTGTGGCCGGCGCGGGCGAGGGCTTCGGCGGTCAGGCGGCCGAAACCGCTCGAGGCGCCGGTGATGAGGATGATCCTGGACATGAGGGAGTTCCTTTTGGTGAGAGAGGGCGAGGGGGGTCAGATGATCCCGCCGTTGGCGCGCAGGACCTGGCCGTTGATCCAGCTCCCGTCGGGGCCGGCGAGGAAGGCGACGGCATTGGCGATGTCCTCGGGCTGGCCGAGGCGTTCGAGCGGGGCGGCCTTGGCGAGCGCGTCGATCGCCGCCTGCGGCTTGCCGTCGAGGAACAGCGCGGTGGCGGTCGGCCCGGGGGCGATCGCGTTGACCGTGATGGTGCGGCCGCGCAGCTCCTTGCTGAGCACGTGGGTCATCGCCTCGACCCCGGCCTTGGTCGCGGCATAGACGCCGTACGTGGCCGGGCGCAGGCCGACCACGCTCGACGAGAGGTTGATGATGCGGCCGCCTTCGCGGAGGCGCTTCGACGCCTCGCGCAGCGTGTTGAACACGCCCTTGAGGTTGATCGCGACCTGGCTGTCGAACAGCGCGTCGTCGCTCTCGGCGAGCGTGGCGAGCGTCATCACGCCGGCGTTGTTGACGAGCACGTCGACGCCGCCGAACGCGGCCTGGGCGGCGTCGAACAGGCGGGCGACGGCGGCGGGGTCGCTGACGTCGGCCTGCGCCGGGATGGCGGTGCCGCCGGCGGC
>CBHWED010000197.1:0-6353 GCA_966112795.1 uncultured bacterium | reverse complement strand
GATGCCGACGCGATCGACAAGGCCGAGAACCGCCAGCGCTTTCGCGAGGCGATGGACAAGATCGGTTTGGAAAGCGCGCGCAGCGGGGTTGCCAACACCGTCGAGCAAGCCTTTGCCGTGCTTGAGAAAACCGGTTTGCCCTCGATCATTCGCCCGAGCTTCACTCTCGGCGGTACCGGCGGCGGGATCGCCTACAACAAGGCCGAGTTCGAGCGGATCGTCCGGGAAGGGCTCGACGCCAGCCCGACCACCGAGGTCCTAATCGAGGAATCGCTGCTCGGCTGGAAAGAGTACGAGATGGAAGTCGTCCGCGACCGGAACGACAACGCGATCATCATCTGCTCGATCGAGAACGTCGACCCGATGGGGGTCCACACCGGGGATTCGATCACCGTCGCCCCGGCGCTGACGCTGACCGACAAGGAATACCAGATCATGCGCAGCGCGAGCATCGCGGTGCTGCGCGAAATCGGCGTCGAAACAGGCGGTTCGAACGTGCAGTTCGCGGTCAATCCGAAGGATGGCCGGCTGATCGTGATCGAGATGAACCCGCGCGTGTCGCGCAGTTCGGCGCTCGCCTCGAAGGCGACAGGCTTCCCGATCGCCCGCGTCGCGGCCAAGCTCGCGGTCGGCTACACGCTCGATGAGATCACCAACGAGATCACCGGCGCGACGCCGGCGAGCTTCGAGCCGACGATCGATTACGTCGTCACCAAGATCCCGCGCTTCGCGTTCGAGAAGTTCAAGGGCTCCTCGCCGCTGCTGTCGACCGCGATGAAGTCGGTCGGCGAGGTCATGGCGATCGGCCGCAACTTCAAGGAATCGCTGCAGAAGGCGCTGCGCGGCCTCGAGACCGGGCTCGACGGCTTCAACCGCGTGCTCGAGCTCGAAGGCGTCGCCCGCGACGAGATCACCGCGGCGCTGTCGCAGCAGACCCCCGACCGCCTGCTCAAGGTCGGCCAGGCGTTCCGCGAAGGCTTCACGGTCGAGGAGATCCACGCGATCACCCACTTCGACCCGTGGTTCCTGCGCCACATCGAGGAGATCATCGCCGAGGAGGCCGCCATTGGCCGCAACGGCCTGCCGAACGACGCCGAAGGGCTGCGCCGCCTGAAGGCGATGGGCTTCTCCGACAAGCGCCTCGCCACGCTCGCGGTGCGCTCGGTCGGCGTCGCCGGCGGGCTCGCCGAGACCCAGGCGCGGCGGTCGGGCCTGCTGCACGACGCGCTCGTGGCCATGGCCGGCGCGACCAGCGAGGACGAGGTCCGCGCGCTGCGCCGCCGGCTCGGCGTGCTGCCGGTCTACAAGCGGATCGACAGCTGCGCCGCCGAGTTCGAAGCGGTCACGCCCTACATGTACTCGACGTACGAGGCGCCGAGCTTCGCCGAGCCCGAGGACGAGGCCGATCCGTCCGACCGGCGCAAGATCGTCATCCTCGGCGGCGGCCCGAACCGGATCGGGCAGGGCATCGAGTTCGACTACTGCTGCGTCCACGCCTGCTTCGCGCTCGCCGAGGCCGGGTTCGAGACGATCATGGTCAACTGCAACCCCGAGACGGTCTCGACCGACTACGACACCTCGGACCGGCTCTATTTCGAGCCGCTGACCGCCGAGGACGTGCTCGAGATCCTCCGCGTCGAGCAGTCCAAGGGCGAGCTCGTCGGCGTGATCGTCCAGTTCGGCGGGCAGACCCCGCTCAAGCTCGCCGGCGCGCTCGAAGCCGAAGGGATTCCGATCCTCGGCACCTCGCCCGACGCGATCGACCTGGCCGAGGACCGCGAGCGGTTCGCCAAGCTGGTCAACAAGCTCGGTCTCAAGCAGCCGCAGAACGGCATCGCCCGCAGCCGCGACGAGGCGCTCTCGGTCGCCCACCGCATCGGCTACCCGGTGCTGCTGCGCCCGAGCTACGTGCTCGGCGGGCGGGCGATGGAGATCGTCGACAGCGACGCCCAGCTCGAGGCTTACATCACCACCGCGGTCCAGGTCTCGGGCGACAGCCCGGTGCTGATCGACCAGTACTTGCGCGACGCGATCGAGGCCGACGTCGACGCGCTCAGCGACGGCGAGCAGGTCGTGGTCGCCGGGGTGATGCAGCACATCGAGGAAGCCGGGGTCCACTCGGGCGACAGCGCCGCGACGCTGCCGCCGTACAGCCTGTCCGAGGCCATCGTCGCCGAGATGGAGCGCCAGGCGGTGGCGCTGGCCAAGGCGCTCAAGGTCAAGGGCCTGATGAACATCCAGTTCGCGGTCAAGGACGGCCCCGAAGGTCAAGAGGTCTACCTGATCGAGGTCAACCCGCGCGCGAGCCGCACGGTGCCGTTCGTCGCCAAGGCGATCGGTGTGCCGATCGCCAAGTACGCCGCGCGGGTCATGGCCGGCGAGAAGCTCGCCGACCTGCCGCCGATCGACTGGCGCATCGACTACATGACCGTGAAGGAGGCCGTGTTCCCGTTCGCGCGCTTCCCGGGTTCCGACCCGGTGCTGACACCCGAGATGAAGTCCACCGGCGAAGTCATGGGAATCGACCAGGATTTCGCGACCGCTTTCATCAAGTCGCAGCTCGGCGAGGGCACCGTGCTGCCCGAAGGCGGGACGCTGTTCGTCTCGGTCAAGGACAGCGACAAGCCGCTGATCGTCGCGCCGGTGCGCGAGCTGGTCGAGAAGGGCTTCACGGTCGTCGCCACGGGCGGCACCGCGCAGTACCTGACCGATGCCGGGCTACCGATCGAGCGCGTCAACAAGGTCGCCGAAGGTCGCCGGCACATCGTCGACAAGATCGTCGACGGCGAGATCGCGTTGATTTTCAACACCACCGAGGGCTGGCAGAGCCACAAGGACAGCCAGTCGATCCGGGCTTCGGCGCTCGAGAAGAAGGTGCCGTACTACACGACCGCGGCCGCCTCGGTCGCTGCAGCCCGGGCCATAACCTCGGTCAAGGCAAGCGAACTTGAAGTGCGTTCGTTGCAAGACTATTATAGCTGAAAGACACTTCTCCCCCGACAATCGAGCTCCGCGCTCCGCCTCCCGGGCGGGCAGGGGTTCCTTTGACGGGACCGGCAGGACAGACAGGGAAGCGCATGGAACGAGTGCCAATGCTGGCGGAAGGCTACGAAAAGCTGACCGCCGATCTCCAGGCCCTGCGGCTTGAACGCCCGAAGGTCGTCGACGCGATCGAGGAAGCGCGCGCGCACGGCGATCTGTCGGAGAACGCCGAGTACCACGCCGCCAAGGAACGCCAGGGCCAGATCGAGGCGCAGATCGCCGAGATCGAGGACCGCGTCAGCCGCGCGCAGATCATCGACCCGGCCTCGCTTTCGGGCGACCGCATCGTGTTCGGCGCGACCGTCACCGTGCTCGACGATGCCGACAAGCCGCAGCGCTACCAGATCGTCGGCCAGACCGAGGCCGATGCGCGCCACGGCCGCATCTCGTACGACTCCCCGCTCGGCCGCGCGCTGATCGGCAAGACCGTCGGCGAAGAGGTCGAGGTGACCGTGCCGTCGGGCGACCGGTTCTACTTGGTCGACAAGATCGAGTTCATCTGAGGCAGTAGGAATCGGGCAGCAGGGAGTAGACGACGCATCGGTAGTCCGATGCGCCTACTGCCTACTCGCCTTAGGCCTTCGGCAGCTCCGGCTCGAGCAGCCGATGCAAGTGCACGATCACGTACTTCATCTCGGCATCGTCGACCGTCCGCTGCGCGTGGCTGCGCCACGCCTCTTCGGCGGCGGCGTAGTTCGGAAACACGCCGACGATGTCGATCTCATCGAGGTTCTGGAACTCCACGCCCTGCGGGTCGGTCACGCGGCCGCCCATCACCAGGTGCAGAAGCTGCTTCGTCATTCCTTCGCCTTTCGCGTCGCGTAAACCCGTTTCACCTGTTCCCTTACGGAAACCGCCGGGTGCCGCAAGCGCGAAGGCGGCGGACGCGTCAGTTGATCCGGTTGCGCAGCGCCTTGCCGAGCCGCTTGCCTGCATCGCGCGTCACCACCCGCGCGGCTTCGGTCAGCTCGCCCGCCCGATCGACGGCCGCACGCCCGGTGCTGCGCGCGGTACTGCCGACGGTCTCGCCAAGCTCGCCGAGCCGGTGCGCGCCGTCGCGGCCGGCCTCGTTCGCCGCGGTCATCGCGTGCTGCGCGTAAGCGAGCGCGAACTCGGCGCCGAGCGCGGCGATCGTCCCCGCGCGCTTGGCCGCGGCGCTACCGAGCTTGCGCGTCGGCGAGCGCTTGAACAGCCCGCTGACGAGGATGCCGATGGCGACACCGCCGGCCACCGTGGCGATCGGGTGCTCCTTGGCGAATTCGACGAACTTGTCCTTGGCCTCGATCGCCTTCTCGCCGGCGCGGTCGACGATCGTGGTGCGCCCGAGGTCGGCGTTGCGCGCCTGGCCGGCGGCGACTTTCTCCTTGAGCGTCTGACGCTTGGCATCGGTCATGGGGTGTCTCCGGTGGAAAGGGTGTCTTCGGCTGAACGGCCGTCGGCCTCGCCGGGTTCCTCGCCCGCGTGCTCGGGATCGAGCAGGTCGGCGACCCAGCGCAGGATCGGCTTGCGGGCGAACCACAGCACCACGGCCGCGGCGCCGGCCGCGACCCAGCCCTTGTTGTCCTCGGCATAATCGATCGCGTCGTCGACCATGCCCAGCGCAGCCTCGCCGAGGCGGTCCTTGGCGCGCGCGCCGATCCCGCGCTCGTCGAGGTCGCCGCGGATCAGCGCGATGTCGGACTTGAACAACTGCAGCGCCGCGTCGCGCAGCGCCTTGTCCTCGGCGAACCGGGTCGCGAGGTCGCTCACGGCTCGGCCTGCTCGCCGGTGATCGCGCGCATCAGGCCGCTCCACGTCCGCGCCGCTGCGCGCACCGCAAGGGCGGCGGCGAGCAGCAGCACCGCGACCACCAGCGCGCTCGCGCCCCAAGCCGTCAGCAGCGGGGTGAGGGCGATGATCGCGCCCACGGTCAGCCCGATCAACGCGAGGAAGGCGAGCAGCGCCGCGAGCGCGCCGTAGACCATGGTCGATTTCGCCCGGTCGGCGACGAACGCGGCGCGGGTCTTCTGGAACCCGAGTTCGGCTTCGAGATAGGTCTTGCCGTCGTCGATCAGCGCCTGGACGTCGTCCAGCAGCGATCGCGCCTCGCCTTCGAGGTCGCCGCCGAGAACGCCCTCGCCTTCGGCCAGCGGCGGGTCGTCGGAAGGCTCCGGCATGTCGGCATCGTCACGCACGAGCGGGGCGATACCGGCATCCGGAGACAGTGTCACCGACGAAAGATTCGCGCGATGAGGAAGCCGGCGAGCGCCGCCAGCCCGACCGCGGCGGCCGGGCTCTTGCGGACGAACTCGCGGGCGTCCTCGCCGATCTGCTCGACGCTCTTCTGCTCGAGCTTGGTGGCGGTGTTCTGCAGCGAGCGCGACGCGCTGCGCGCATAATCGCCGTATTGCACGCCGAACCGCTCGTCGATCGTCGCGGCATTGTCGCCGACGACCTTGCCGAGGCTCGAGATCGCCTCGGTCGCGCGGGTCTTGCCCTCGTGGGCCAGCTCGGTCGCCTTGGTCTTGGCGTCGGCGGTCCAGTCGTCGCTGCGTTCGCGGGCCTGGACGCCGTAGGCGCTGGCGCGCTCGCGCGCCTCGGCCCCGAGCAGCGCTGCGCCGGCCTTGGCTTCCTCCAGCGCCGCGTTGAAGCGCGACTTGGCTTCCTCGCGCTTGCTGGGGGCGACCGTGGCACTGGTCGTCGCCGATGCCCCGGCGGATGCCGCCAGCGGAGCGCCGCCGTCGGTGGTGGAGTTGGCCGCGGTCTTGCGCGGCTTGGCGGTCTTGCCTTCATTCTCGGCCATGAGTTCCCTTTCCATCAGCCCGAAATCCGTCGCACAAAGCGAGCCGGGCCATAGCTCCCGGGTCTCGAATCGAACGCGGCTTGCACCGCTTGGTTCCGCCGCATAGGAGGCCCCGGCACGCTCAATATCGAGGGTGTCTTACCAATTTACAACACCCGCATCGGAGCGCCTCAAGCATGACCGCGATCATCGACATTCACGGCCGCGAGATCCTCGACAGCCGCGGCAATCCGACGGTCGAAGTCGACGTCCTGCTCGAGGACGGCAGCCAGGGCCGCGCGGCGGTGCCGTCGGGCGCCTCGACCGGTGCGCACGAGGCGGTCGAGCTGCGCGACGGCGACAAGGGGCGCTTCCTCGGCAAGGGCGTGCTGAAGGCCGTCGCCGCGGTCAACGGCGAGATCGCCGAGGCGCTGGTCGGCTACGACGCCGAGGACCAGCGCGACATCGACGCGGTCATGCTCGCGCTCGACGGCAGCGCCAACAAGGGCCGGCTTGGCGCCAACGCGATCCTCGGCGTCAGCCTCGCGGT
>CBHWED010000196.1:0-6357 GCA_966112795.1 uncultured bacterium | reverse complement strand
CCTCATGCTGACCCGCGCCGAAGCCGCGCAGCCCGCGTGGGACGCGCTCGGCGGCACCGCGCGCGCCGCGCTGCTGATCAAGGCTTCGGACCTGTTCGAGGCCCACGCCGCCGAGATCATCTCGCTGTGCCAGCGCGAGGCCGGCAAGACCCTGACCGACTCGGTTCTCGAGCTGCGCGAGGCGGTCGACTTCCTGCGCTACTACGCGTGCGAGGCGCGCATGCTGTTCAGTGCGCCGCAGCCGCTCCCCGGCCCGACCGGCGAGCAGAACCTGCTGCGCCTCCACGGCCGCGGGGTCTTCGCCACCATCTCCCCGTGGAACTTCCCGCTGGCGATCTTCATCGGCATGGCCTCGGCGGCGATCGCCGCGGGCAACACGGTGATCGCCAAGCCCGCCGAGCAGACCCCGCTGATCGCCGCGCTCGCGGTCAAGCTGTGCCACCAGGCGGGTATCCCGACCGACGTGCTCCAGCTCGCCCCCGGCGACGGCAAGGTCGGCGCAGCGCTGACCTCAGACCCGCGGATCGCCGGTGTGGCCTTCACCGGCTCGACCGAGACCGCCCGCGCGATCAACCGCGCCCTGGCCGCGCGCGACGCGCCGATTGCGGTGCTGATCGCCGAGACCGGCGGCCAGAATGCGCTGATCGTCGACAGTTCCGCCCTGCCCGAGCAGGTCGCGCGCGACGTGATGAGCTCGGCGTTCCAGAGCGCCGGCCAGCGCTGCAGCGCGCTGCGCGTGCTCTACCTGCAGGACGACATCGCGGACACGATGCTCGAGATGATCAGGGGCGCCTTCGAGGCGCTGGTGATCGGCGATCCCGCCGACCTCGCCACCGACGTCGGCCCGGTCATCGACGCCGAGGCCAAGCGCGCGCTCGACGTCCATCTCGCGCAGATGCGCGGCGCCCACCGCAAGGTCTGGCAGCGCGAGCTGCCGCCAGGCTGCGAGCGCGGCACCTTCGTCGCGCCGGCGATCATCGAGATCGACTCGATCGCCGACCTCCAGCGCGAGAACTTCGGCCCCGTGCTCCACGTCGCCCGCTTCTCGGCCGACCGGCTCGAGCAGGTCATCGAGGACATCAACGCGACCGGCTACGGCCTCACCCTCGGCCTCCACAGCCGCATCGACAGCACCCGCCGCCTCGTCGAAAGCCGGGTCCGGGCGGGCAACTTCTACGTCAACCGCAACCAGATCGGCGCGGTCGTCGGCAGCCAGCCGTTCGGCGGCGAGGGCCTCTCGGGCACCGGCCCCAAGGCAGGTGGTCCCAACTACGTCGTTCGCTTCGCCACCGAGCGCGTGACCACGATCGACACCACGGCGGCAGGCGGCAACGCGAGCCTGCTCGCCGGGGGATAAATCCTGCACGCCCTTGCCCCGCCTGCTCGGCTCCGGAATCCCTCATGCATGGCGATTCTCAGTGACCGTTGGATCCGCGAAAAGGCCCTCAGCGAGGGGATGATCGAGCCGTTCGTCGAGGCCCAGCGCCGCGATGGGTGCATCTCCTACGGCCTCTCGTCGTACGGCTACGACGCGCGCGTGGCCGACGAGTTCAAGATCTTCACCAACGTCGACAGCGCCGTGGTCGACCCCAAGGACTTCGCCTCGAACTCGTTCGTCGACCGCAAGACCGATGTCTGCGTGATCCCGCCCAACTCGTTCGCGCTCGCGCGCACCGTCGAGTATTTTCGCGTCCCGCGCGACGTGCTCGTCATCTGCCTCGGCAAGTCGACTTACGCCCGCTGCGGGATCATCGTGAACGTCACCCCGCTCGAGCCGGGCTGGGAAGGCCACGTCACGCTCGAGTTCTCGAACACCACCCCGCTGCCGGCGAAGATCTACGCCAACGAAGGCGCGTGCCAGTTCCTGTTCCTGCAGGGCAACGAGCCGTGCGAGACCAGCTATGCCGACCGCGCCGGCAAGTACATGGGCCAGCGCGGGGTCACGCTACCCCGGCTCTAGGCGAGGGCCGGGGCCCAGCTGCTCGAATCGAGGCGGGCGACTTCCACGACGAGATCATGGTCGGCGGCGTTGTAGGCGCAGGCCGTAGGCCCGGCACCGGCAAGCTGCGCATCCGCCGCGGTCGCCATGGCAAGGCATCCGAGAGCCCCCGTCATCATGAGTTTTCGCATGTGCAGTCCTCCGTTCGTCGAGGCTGGGCGAGGCGGGGTCGAATCCCAATCGCCAATCGACGAAGGGCGAACCCGGCTCCACGAGCCTAGCAGACCAGGCCCCAGGCACCGATCCGGTTCACATGCGTTAGGTCCTCGCGCGGCTGGGCGGGCCGACGCCGGGGAGAATGTCATGTCGTTGATTGCCGCCGTGCTCGGCCGCCTCCTGCTGGCGGTCATGTTCATCATCTCGGGGACGCAGAAGCTCATCGATCCGGGTCCGACCGCGCAGATGCTGACGGCGACCAACCTGCCGGCCAATCTCGCCTTGCCGACCGGGGCCTTCGAAGTGATCGCCGGGCTCCTGCTCGCGATCGGCCTGATGACCCGCCTCGTCGCGCTCGTGCTCGCTGCGTTCGTGGCGCTGACGATCTTCTTCTTCCACAACAAGTTCGCCGACCCGCTGCAGGGCACGCTCGCGCTCAAGAACCTCGCGATCATCGGCGGGCTGCTGATGACGTTCGCCTACGGCCAGGTCCGCGGCACGTTCGATTACATGCGCGAACGGCGGCGCACCTATGACGCCGAGCTGCGCGCCGCGCGCGCCGAGGGCCGCGCCGAAGGCCTCGCGACGAGCCCGCATGCGGTCGTCACGGATGTCGACGGCGATGGCGTCGCCACGGTAAGGCCGAAGCGCCGCTGGTTCTGACGCGGCGACGGGGGAGGGGACATGGACGAGATCGCCGCGCTCAGGGCCGAGCTGGCCGAACTGCGCAACCGCGTGCGGGCGGCTGAGGACTATCGCGAGCTGGTCAACCTGCAGGGCGCCTACGGCTACTACGTCGACAAGGGCCTGTGGGACCAGGCGGCCGACCTGTTCGCCGCCGAGGGCACGCTCGAGATCGCCGGCCGCGGCGTCTATCTCGGCCGCGAGCGGGTGCGCGCCTACCTCAACCATCTGCCGCCTTACGGCCACGGCACGCTCTACAACCACATGCAGCTCCAGCCGGTGCTGCATATCGACAGCGAGGCCGGCACGGCCAAGGGGCGCTGGCGCACGCTGATGATGGTCGGCCGGCTCGGCCATGAAGGCCGCTGGGGCGAAGCGACTTACGAGAACGAATACCTGCGCGAGCAGGGTCGCTGGCGCATCGCCAAGCTGCACGGCGTGGTGAACTTCTACGCCGAGTACGACGAGGGCTGGCACCGCGGCGGGGTCAAGCTGCTACGCTCGATCGACGGCTTGGCCCCCGATCGCCCGCCGAGCATCGACTACGAGGCTTATCCCGAGCCGGTCATCGCCCCGTTCCACTACGACGAGGTCTAGAAGCTCGTCTTCACGCTGAGCTTCACATTGCGCCCGGCGAGCGGGACGAAGTCCTTGGTGAAGCTCGCGTGGCGCCGTCCCTCGACGTCGAACAGGTTGTTCGCCTGGAGCATGACCGTCAGGTTGTCGCCGCCGCGCAACGGTTTCCACGCGAACGAGGCGTTGACGAAGGCGAAGCTGTCGGTCGGGGTCTCGAACGCGGCGATGCGATCCTGCTCGGCGTACCACTCGACCTCGCCGCGCGCGTCCCACTTGGCCGATTGCAGCTCGATCCCGCCGAGCAGGCTCAGCGGCGGGATCCGCGGCACCGGGCTGCCGTCGTCGAGCGTCGCGCGGATGTAGTCGCCCTTGCCGTCGGCGACCACGGTCACCCCGCCCGCGCGGAACAGCGGCGCGGTGATCTCGCCTTCGACGCCGAAGTAGTCGGCATCCTGCTGCATCTGCCGGTAGACCGGCAACCCGTCCTCGACGTCCCCGGTCGCCTGCAGGAACACGTAATCGCTGAACCAGTCGCGGAACACGCTCAGGCCGAGCTGCACCCCGCCGAGCGTCCCCCGCACATAGCCTTCCAGGCCCCAGGCGCCTTCGACCGACAAGTCGGGATCGCCGATCTCGAACTGCTGCGTCGCCGGATGCGGGCCGTTGGCGAACAACTCCTCGGCGGTCGGCGCGCGCTCGGCGCGCGAGCCGTTGAGGCCGATCTTGAGCCCCTCGCCGAGCTCGTGCGAGATGCCGAGCGCGCCGGAAAAGGTGTCGAAGCCGCGATCGGCCGTGCCATCGTCGAGCGCGATCTCGGTCCGGTCGTAGCGGCCGCCGAGCTCGAACCCCCACGGCCCGCGGTCGATCTCCTGCAGCGCGAACAGGCCGTACTGGCTGGTCGAGTTCGCCGGGACCAGCGCCTCGTCGCCGATCGCCTCGAAGTTGCGATGCGTGTACTGCCCGCCGAGCGAGCCGTGCCACCCGCCGCGGTCGCGCTGGACCAGCTCGACCCGGCCCTCGATCCCGTCGACGAGGAACCGCGTGCCGGTTTCGTCGCCTTCGAACTCGGTGTGCTCGTAATCGGTATAGGCCCACCGCGTGGTCGCCTGCTCGAAGAAACCGCCGAGATCGACCGCGCCGCGCAGGTCGCCGCGCCACTGTTTGAGGCCGATCGAGACGTTTTCCTCAGCGTCGAGGCCCGGGCGCGTCGGGACTTCGTAGAACGTGTCGTAATAGCCGACCGACGCACCGAGGCTGGCCCCGTTGCCGAACCACGCCAGGCCGCTGCCGAGCGACCAGGTCTCGGTCGCGCTGTGCGGCAGGGTGCCGCGGTTGTTGGCCGCCGCGACGAGCTCCGCCCGCTCGACCGGATCGGTCACTCCGGCGGCTTCGTCGAGCACTTGCTGGCGGAACGAGTCCGAGAGCTGGTTGCCGCCGATGGCGACGTCGTCGGTCCGGCGGTAGGCGCCGTCGACGTGGAACGCGACGCTCGTGCCGAGCGGCACGTCGGCTGAAGCCCCGCCCTCACGCAAGTCGTAGGCGCTGTCCGCGGCCACCTGGCCGTCGAAATGGACGACTTCGGTCGGCACCTTCAGCGGAATGCGCTTGTCGATCACGTTGACCGCGCCGCCGATCGCCGAGCCGCCGTAGATCAGCACCGCGGGCCCGCGCAGCACTTCGATCCGGTCCGCGGTCAGCGGCTCGATCGCGACCGCGTGGTCGTCCGACACGTTCGACGCGTCGTTGGCGCCGAGCCCGTCGACCAGCACGCGCACCCGGTCGCCCGAGAACCCGCGCAACACCGGCCGCGATGCGCCCGGCGAGAAGCTGCTCGACGAAACGCCGGGCAAGTGCGTCAGCACCTCGCCGATCTGGCCGTTGAGATTGCGCTGCAGCTCCTCCCCGCCGACCACCGAGGTCCCCGCCAGCATGTCGAGCCGGCGCAGCCCGCCGGCCGTGACGACGATCTCGTTATGGAAGTCGTCGTCGCTTTCGGGCGCCGGAGCGGAACTCGGCGCGGGGGCCGGTGCGGGATCGGCCTCCTGGGCCCAAGCAGGCGTGCAGACGAACAGGCTGGTCGCCGCCAGCAGCGAAGCGCGAAAGAGTGGCATTACGATCCCGGATGACTCGATGTGATAATATAACGTAGCAGGCCGCTACGCTCGGGCGCGCTCGCCGCCAAGCGGCATTGCGACGAGCCGTCGCTGGCGAAGGTCAGGCCGAAGCGGCGGCCTCGAGCCGGCGGCGCGCTTCGGCCTCGCCGATCAGCGGCAGCAGCGCGTGCATGTCGGGGCCATGGTCGACGCCGGTCAGTGCCTGGCGCAGGGGCAGGAACAGCGCCTTGCCCTTGCGTCCGGTCGCCTCCTTGAGCGCACCGGTCAGCCCGCCCCAGGGATCCTCGCCCCACGCGAGCAAGCGCGCCGCTTCGGCCAGGTAGGCGCGCGTCTCGCCGTCGAAGCCCACGGCCGCGATCGGCCCGGTCACCACGCGCCACAAGTCGGCCGCGTCGGACACTTTCTCGACGTTCGGCCGGACCGCTTCCCATCCGGCCTCGCCCATGCCCTGCGGGAGCCGCGGGGCAACGTGATCGAACGGCAGCTGGTGCACGATCGCGGCGTTGAGCCGGGCCAGCTCGGCCTCGTCGAACCGCGCCGGCGCGCGGCCGAAGTGCGCGAGGTCGAAGCTCTCGACCAAGGTCGCCCGCTCGGCGATCGGCTCGACCGGCTGCGAGGTGCCCAGCCGCGCGAGCAGCGCGACGATCGCCTCGGGCTCGATCCCGTTGTCGCGCAAGGCATCGCAGCCGAGCGAGCCGAGCCGCTTCGACAGCTTGCCCTCGGTGCCGACCAGCAGCGCGGTGTGCGCGAAGCGCGGCGGTTCGGCGGCAAGCGCGGTGAACATCTGCAGCTGCAGCGCGGTGTTCGAGACGTGGTCCTCGCCGCGCA
>CBHWED010000195.1:0-6446 GCA_966112795.1 uncultured bacterium | reverse complement strand
CGATCGCGATCCCTTGCCGAGGTGGATCATCTTGGTGCCGGTATCGGCCTGCTGGTAATTGTTGGTGACCGCGACCGAATAGAATTCGCCGACGCTGTTTTCGCCGGCCAGCACGCAGCTCGGATATTTCCAGGTGATCGCGCTGCCGGTCTCGACCTGGGTCCAGGACACCTTCGAGTTGCGGCCCTGGCACAGCGCCCGCTTGGTCACGAAGTTGTAGATGCCGCCCTTGCCCTCGGCGTCGCCCGGATACCAATTCTGGACGGTCGAATATTTGATCTCGGCATCGTCGAGCGCGACCAGCTCGACCACCGCGGCATGCAGCTGGTTCTCGTCGCGCATCGGCGCGGTGCAGCCTTCGAGGTACGAGACGTACGAGCCCTTGTCGGCGACGATCAGCGTGCGCTCGAACTGGCCGGTGTTCTCGGCATTGATGCGGAAATAGGTGCTGAGCTCCATCGGGCAGCGCACGCCCTCGGGCACGTAGACGAAAGTCCCGTCCGAGAAGACCGCCGAATTGAGCGTCGCGAAGAAGTTGTCGCGCTGCGGCACCACGCGGCCGAGCCACTTCTTCACGAGCTCGGGATACTCGCGGATCGCCTCGCTGATCGAGAGGAAGATCACCCCCGCCTTCTTGAGCTCCTCGCGGAAGGTCGTCGCGACCGAGACGCTGTCGAACACCGCGTCGACCGCGACCTTGCGCGCGCCCTCGACCCCGGCGAGCACCTTCTGCTCCTCGAGCGGGATGCCGAGCTTCTGGTAGACCTCGAGGATCTCGGGATCGACCTCGTCGAGGCTCTGCAGCGCGGCCTTCTTCTTCGGCGCAGCGTAGTAGTAGGCGTCCTGGTAGTCGATCGCCGGGTAGCCGAGCTTGGCCCAGTCCGGCTCTTCCATCTCCTGCCACAGGCGGAACGCCTTGAGCCGCCAGTCGAGCATCCATTCGGGCTCGTTCTTCTTGG
Organism: uncultured bacterium; assembly: GCA_966112795.1. Classification (GTDB taxonomy): domain Bacteria; phylum Pseudomonadota; class Alphaproteobacteria; order Sphingomonadales; family Sphingomonadaceae; genus Croceibacterium_A. Next base: position 5,487 of record CBHWED010000195.1, on the reverse strand, counting down.
CGCTGATGAAGCGCACGGTCGATTCGTCGAGCCCCTTGGGCGCGAACTCGGTATCGATCTCGGCCGACCAGCCGTGCTCGTACTCGGCCGCCCTGGCCGCCGCCTCGCGCGCCGCGCGGTCCTGGATGTCGAGTTCTTCGCTCATGCGGGAATTCCAAAAGGATTGGCGCACAAAGGCGCAAAGGCACGAAGGGTGGGCGATTGCCGCGCAGCGGCCCTCATTCCCGTCAGGGGGGAAAGCGGCTTCGCCGCCTGGCGCCGCCCCTTAGCGCCTTTGCCCCTTTGTGCGAAAAATCTCATGGCGCGACCTCCGCCGGCTGCGGCCGCGCCAACTGTGTCAGCGGCACGCCGGCCAAAGCCCCGCGCAGAGTCTCGTTCACCACCCCCCAATGCGGCCGCACGTTGCAGCAGCTTTCGAGCCCGCAATCGTGCCGCCCCTGCTCGACGCAGGCGGTCAGCGCGATCGGCCCTTCGACCGCCTCGACGATATCGGCCAGCGAGATCGCCGCCGCCGGCCGCGCGAGCTTGAGCCCCCCGCCGGCGCCGCGCACCGCGCGCAGCAGGCCCGCGCGCGACAGCAGGCTCACGAGCTTCTGCACGGTCGGCAGCGGCAGGCCGGTCTCGGTCGCCAGCTCGGCGGCCGAGACGCGCGTCATCCCGCAATGGCGCGAAGCGGCGCACATCGTGACGACGGCGTAGTCGGCCATGCTCGACAGGCGCATTGTTGCGATCCGTTCTCAAATCGGAGTGATTCGTTCCGATTTGACCTAAGAGCACCGGCCGCGGATTTCAAACAATCCCGGCTTTCAGGGGCCAAAAAGGGCGTAAGTCCCCTCGACCATTCGGCTATGCCTCATGGACCGGGACACCGCCCTTTCAGTCCTCCCCCGTTCACTGGGGAGGTGTCGCCGAAGGCGACGGAGGGGGCCCTGCCACCGCACAAAAAAGGGGCGACCCCTTTCGGGGCCGCCCTTGAAAGTCGAGAACTCGTTGCATTGCTGCTTCGAGCCCTTCGGGTCGCAAGTCCCGATTAGCCGATTCGCCCGGGGCCGACTTGTAAGGATGCGACAAATCGCTCGGCACACCGAAAAATGCCTGAAAGTGCACGATAATTGTCTATGCTAACGATTAGGACGCTTCGGTCGACAGCCTGTCTCGCCGCTGCCATAGCCGCCGCGTGACCTATCGCCTTCTTCGTCCCGGACTCTTCCTTCTCGACGCCGAGCGCGCGCACCGGCTCGCGATCGCTGCCCTGCGCGCGAAACCTGCGGGCCACCCGCAAGCGCCGGGCCCGCTGCAGACCCAGGTCGCCGGCCTCGTGTTCCCCAACCCGCTCGGCATGGCCGCGGGCTTCGACAAGGACGGCGAAGTGCCCGACGCGCTGCTCGGGCTCGGCTTCGGCTTTGCCGAAGTCGGCTCGATCACCCCGCGCCCGCAGGCCGGCAATGCCAGGCCGCGGCTGTTCCGCCTCGCCGAGGACCGCGCGGTGATCAACCGCATGGGCTTCAACAACAACGGCGCCGCGGCGGCCGCGGCGCGGCTCGCGGCGCGCGAACGGCGCGGGATCGTCGGTATCAACGTCGGCGCGAACAAGGATTCGGCCGACCGAATCGCCGACTACGTGCAGATGACGCGGATCATGGCGCCGCTCGCCTCGTACCTCGCGGTCAACATCTCGAGCCCGAACACGCCCGGCCTGCGCGCGCTACAGGACGAAGGCGCGCTGACCGGGCTGCTCGACGCGGTGCTCGAAGCGCGCGGCGAATCGGGTCCGCCGGTGTTCCTCAAGGTCGCGCCCGATCTCGAGCCGGCGGACATCGACGCGATCGCGCGAATTGCGCTCGACAAGCGGCTCGGCGCGCTGATCGTGTCGAACACCACGATCTCGCGGCCGCCGCTTCGGTCTTCGCTCGCCGGCGAGACGGGCGGCCTCTCGGGCGCACCGCTCAAGGATCTCGCGCTCGAGCGCCTGCGCGACTTCCGCAAGGCCACCGGCGGCGCAATACCGTTGGTCGGGGTCGGCGGGATCGCCAATACCGAGGACGCCTGGGCGCGGATCCGCGCCGGCGCGAGCCTCGTCCAGCTCTACAGCGCGATGGTCTACGAAGGCCCCGGCATCGCCCGGACAATAGTGCGCGGGCTCGAAGCGCTCTTGCGGCGCGATGGCTTCGCCTCGGTTGCGGAGGCCGTGGGAAGCGAATAGCAAAGGGGCAATGCTGCACCGCACCCTGACCGCGCTCGCCGCCGTATCGCTGCTCGGCGCCTGCGCCACCGTTCCGACCCACGCCGAAGTTGTCGATCTCGGCACCGCCGGGCCATCCTCCACCAAGGGCGTGGTCAGCGCCGCCGACCCGCGCGCGGCCGAAGCCGGCGCGGCGATGCTGCGCCAGGGCGGCAGCGCGACCGACGCGGCGATCGCGACGATGCTCGCGCTCGGCGTGGTCGAGCCGCAGAGCTCGGGCATCGGCGGCGGCGGGTTCCTGCTGTGGGGCGGAGCCGACGGGACGATCGAAACGCTCGACGGGCGCGAGACCGCGCCGGCCGCGGCAACGCCCGAATGGTTCCTCGACGAAGCCGGCAAGCCGCGCCCGTTCATGGATGCGGTCATGTCGGGCCTCAGCGTCGGCGTGCCCGGCAACTTGCGGCTCGTCGCCGAGGCGCACAAGCGCCATGGCCAGCTCGCCTGGAGCGAGCTGTTCCAGCCGGCGATCAAGCTCGCCCGCGACGGCTTCGTGCTGACCGAGCGGCTGCACGAATTCCTCGAGCGCGCGCGCAACCGCGCCGCCGCCGATGCCGAGGGGCAAGGACTGTTCTACGACGCGATGGGCGATCCGCTGCCGATCGGCACGGTGATCAGGAACCCCGCGCTCGCCGCCACGCTCGAACGCATCGCCCGCGAGGGGCCCGACGCATTCTACACCGGCGAGAACGCCACCGCGATCGCGGTCCGCGTCGCCGCCGAAACGCCGCACCCGGCCGGGATGACCGAAGCCGACCTCGCCGGCTACCAGACGATCGCGCGCGACGCGGTCTGCGGCGAGTACCGTGGCTACCGGATTTGCGGCATGGGCCCGCCCTCGTCGGGCGCGACGACGGTCTATGCGATCCTCAAGCAGCTCGAACGCTTCGACTTGCACGCGCTGGGCAAGGATTCGCCGACCTTCTGGCACCTGTTCGCCGAATCGCAACGGCTCGCCTACGCCGACCGCGAGCGCTGGCTCGGCGATCCCGGATTCGTCTCGGTCCCGGTCGCCGGGCTGATGGACCCGCGCTACCTCGCCGCACGCGGCGCGCTGATCGATCCGGCGAAGACGCTCTCGGGCGTGACCGCGGGCACCCCGCAAGGCGTCGCGCTCGCGCCGCCCGACGGCGACGAGCCGGTCGAGAACGGCACGTCGCACTTCGTCGCGATCGACCGCGCGGGCAACGCGGTGACCTATACCTCGACCGTCGAAGGCTCGTTCGGCTCGGGCATCATGGTCGGCGGCTACTACCTCAACAACGAGCTGACCGACTTCAGCTTCACTCCGACGATCGACGGCCGCCCGGTCGCCAACCGCGTCGAGGGCGGCAAGCGGCCGCGCAGCTCGATGGCGCCGACGCTGGTCTACGACAGCGAGGGCCAGCTGGTCATGGCGGTGGGCGCAGCGGGCGGCGCGACGATCCCGGCGCAAGTCGCGCGCGCGCTGATCGGAGTGATCGATTTCCGCCTGCCGCTCGGCGAGGCGATCGCGCTCCCCGTGCTGTTCGCGCCCGGCGACGCGCTGAGCATCGAGCAGGGCTCCGCGCTCCAGGCGATGGTCCCGCAGCTCCAGGCGCTCGGCCACGCCCAGGTCGGCCCGCGCGAGCTGCCGCTCAAGACCAACGGCGCCCAGCGCACGCCCACCGGCTGGGTCGGCGCGGCCGATCCGCGCAGCGAAGGCGCCGCGGTCAGCGAATAAGTTCCGCCCTCATCGCGCCCTCGGGCGTTGCCCCACTTGAGCGCGCGTTGCCCTCACCGTAAGCCGGGTCCATAATCGAGCCGGCGGACCGGCCGAGAAGGGATGGAGGTTCTGCCTTTGCAGCTATCGGATTTCGCATCCGCGCCGAACCTCGTGCGGTTGTTCCTCGACCGCGCGGACGAGCTCGGCGAGCGGCCGTTCCTCAGCGCCAAGGTCGACGGGGCGTGGCAGGCGCTGAGCTGGGCCGAGACCGCCCGCCAGGTCTGCGTGCTCGCTGAAGCCTTGCGCGCTATGGGGCTCGAGCGGGGCGACCGCGTCGTGCTCGTCGCCGAGAACAGCCCCGAATGGGCGATCGCCGACCTCGCGATCATGGCTGCGGGCTGCATCACCACCCCGGCCTACACCACCAACACCGAGCGCGACCACCTGCACATCCTCGAGAACTCGGGCGCGCGCGCGGTGATCGTCTCGACCGCCAAGCTCGCGCAGCCGCTGCTGCCGGCGATCGTCCGCTCGGGGCTCGCGCAGCACGTGATCGGGGTCGAGCCGCTGCGCCCGGGCCAGGGCACCTTCAAGACCTACCTGTGGGACGAGCTGCTCGAAGGCGATGCGGCGGCCGCGCGCCGGGCGGTCGACGCGCGCCTCGCCGGCATCGGCCGGCGCGACCCGGCGTGCATCATCTACACCAGCGGCACCAGCGGCCAGCCGCGCGGCGTGCTGCTCCACCACGGGGCGATCCTGTGCAACGTCGACGGCGCCGCCGAAGTGCTCGCCGGCGACTTCGGCTGGGGCAACGACCGCTTCCTCTCGTTCCTGCCGTTGAGCCACGCGCTCGAGCACACCGCCGGGCTGCACCTGCCGATCGGCCTCGGCGCCGAAATCTGGTTCGCCGAAGGGCTCGACAAGCTCGCCAGCAACATCGAGGAGGCCAGGCCGACCTTCATGGTCGTCGTCCCGCGCCTGTTCGAGCTCCTGCGCGGGCGCATCGTCAAGCAGGTCGAGAAGCAGGGCAAGCTGGCCAACTTCCTGCTCGACCAGGCGCTCGCGCTCGCCGAGCGCCGCGCCGCGGGCGTGCGCCGGCTGGCCGACTGGCCGGTCGAGAAGCTGCTCGAGGTGACCCTCAGGCCCAAGATCCGCGCCCGCTTCGGCGGCCGCATCAAGGCGCTCGTCTCGGGCGGCGCGCCGCTCAACCCCGAAGTCGGCGCGTTCTTCGAATCGATGGGCCTCACCATGCTGCAGGGCTACGGCCAGACCGAGAGCGCCCCGGTGGTCAGCTGCAACCACCCCTCGGCCGGGATCAAGCTCGACACCGTCGGCCCGCCGCTCAAGGGCGTCGAGGTCAGGATCGCCGAGGACGGCGAGATCCTCGTGCGCGGCGAGCTGGTCATGCTCGGCTACTGGCGCAACGACGAGGAGACGGCCAAGACGATCGTCGACGGCTGGCTTCACACCGGCGACATCGGCCACCTCGACGAGCGCGGCCGGATCATGATCACCGACCGCAAGAAGGACATCATCGTCAACGACAAGGGCGACAACATCGCCC
>CBHWED010000194.1:0-6454 GCA_966112795.1 uncultured bacterium | reverse complement strand
CTTCAAGGCAGCGCCCGGTAGGTAAAGTTCGCGAACCGCGCTTCGCCGGTCCCGGCCGCGTAGAGCGCCGGCCGCAGGCTCAGGAAGTCGTAGGCCACGTTGTGGTGGTAGCCCGACACTTCCATCTGCACGTCGAACTTCTGCCAGCTCGTGCCGCGGTCGGCGCTCGTGTGGATGGTCAGGATGTTGCGGTCGTTGGTCAGCCGCAGGCGCATCGCGCGGACCGGGCCACCGCCCGCGTCGCGTTGCCCCGGCGCGGTGCCGCGCGGCCGCTGCAGCCCATAGCGATGCATGACCAGCCCTTGGTCGCCGAAACCGAGGCCGGCGTAAAGCCGGCGGTTGTAGAACAGCAGCAGCCCGGCCTCGGCGCCGGGATCGATCTCGACGTCGGCTTCGAACTGGTAGGCCTGGTCGCCGGCGATGCAGGTGATCGGCGAGCAGTCGCTCGGGCTCGAGCCTTTGCCGCTCACGTGCAGCGTGCCACCGGTTCGCCGGACACGCGCCATTTCGCCGGGCTGCGGATCGTAGAACGACCACAGCGTCCCGAAGCGGTCGGTCGAGAAATCGTCGCTCAGCGGGTGGCCGTGCGGCTGTGCGCCGAGATCGAGCGGCTTGGCGAGCGGCTGCGACAGGTCACCGCCGAGCGGCCGCACCCATCCGTCGTCGGTCCATTGGATCGGCTCGAGCAGCGTCTGGCGGCCGAGCGTCCAGTAGCCGTTCTCGTAGCCGTGGTAGATCATCCACCAGCGCCCGCCAGGGCCCTCGAACGGCGTCGCATGACCGCGCGACCACCATTTTTCGGTGGCGGACAGGGTCTTGATCGCCGGGTTGCGCGGATCGTTCTCCCACGGCCCGTGGATCGAGCGCGAGCGCGCCATGATCACCATGTGTCCGGTCGGCGGCCCGGCCGTGCCGCCGACGGCAGTGGTCATGTAGTAGAATTCGCCGCGGCGCGTGATCTTCGGGCCTTCGGGGGCAAAGGTCTCGACCACCCAGTCCTCGGGATAGCGCCAGGGATCGTAGACGTGCTCGACCGACCCGACAGTCGCGAGCCCGTCGCGCGACAGCCGCACTCGATCGCCGCCCGACAGGAACAGATAGCGCCCGCCATCCTCCCCGACGGCATGGCCGGGGTCGATGTGATTGGGCAGTTTGAGATCGATGGGATCGGACCACGGCCCCTCGATCCGCTCCGCGTGGATCACGTAGATCGAGCGGTAGTCGGGAAACCGCGCGGGGATGTAGACGTAAAACCGCCCGCCGTGCTTGACGAGCTCGGGCGCCCAGACCGAGCCGATCGGCTTGCTCAGCGCTGCCGTGACCGGCTGCCAGTTCACCAGGTCGCGGCTGTGCCAGATGACGATGCCCGGATAGGCGTCGAAGCTCGAGAAGGTCAGGTAGTAATCGTCGCCGTCGCGCAGGATCGTCGGATCCGGGTGGTCGCCCGCGAACACCGGATTGAGGAAGCTGCCGTTGCCGAGGTCGGCCTTGCGCTGGCCCTCGAAGCCGGCGCCCCAGCGCATGTCTTCGAACGGATCGAGCGAGGAGGTCGCGCGCGAGCCTTGCGCCAGGACCCACCGCGGCAGTGTGACGCCTGCCGCGGTGAGACCGATCAGCCCGAGCGCCGAGCGGCGCCGCACGTCACATCTCGAAGCGCGCGCCAATGAGGAAGGTGCGGCCAAAGTGGTTGTTCTCATAGTTCCGCCGCGTGTCGACGTCGGTCCAGCGATAGCGATATTCGTCGGTCAGGTTGACGCCTTCGAGCGAGACCTGGATGCGTTCGGTGATCTGGTAGCGCATCGAAGCGTCGACGTTGAGCGTCGAGCCGTAGCCTTCGAACACGTTGCCGGTGCCGCTGTTCGCGTCGACGAAGTCCGACCGGTAGCTGACGCTCGCCCGCGCGCTGAACTTGGAGTCTTCGTAATACAGCGTGGCGTTGAACGCCTTTTTGGGAAGCTGGAACAGAGTCGAGGTCCGCTGCTCGTTGATCAGCGCGCCGCCGGGTGCGATCGCCGGGCCCGCAACGAGGTATTCGGCGTCCGAGTCGACGAACGTCGCGTTGACGATCCCGCCGAAGTTCTGGAGCACGCCGGGCAAGAAGAAGAACGGCGTCTGCAGCGCAAGCTCGACACCGTTCAGTTTGGCCCCTTCGCCATTGGTGATCGAGTTGATCGTCCATAGCTGGCCTTCCGGGTTGATCGCCGCCGGGGAGCTCGGCGGGATGATCGAGGTCGGAAGGCCGGTCGAGGCGAAAGTGCCGCTACGCGTTTCCGCGACCGGGAAGCTCGCGATGTCCTTGCGGAACAGCGCGACCGAAGCGATCGCCTCGTCGGCGAAGTACCATTCGAGCCCGAGGTCGTAGGCCGTCGCGCGGAACGGATCGAGGAACGGATTGCCGAAGGTCACGCGGTAGTTGAATCCGTCGACCGAGCCGCCTGGCGTCAGATTGCCGAGCGTCGGCCGGGTGATGACCTTCGACATCGCCGCGCGGATCACGAGATCCTCGCTCGGGAACAGCACGAAGTTGATCGACGGCAGCCAGTCGTCGTAGTGCCGATCGACCGTGACCGGGATGCCGCTGCTGAGGCCGCTCGAGGTCTGGTCGGTGTAGACGTAGCGCAGGCCGATATTGGCCGCGGCCTCGATCCCGAACAGCTCGCCCTTGACGTCGGCCTGCACGTAGCCGCCGGTGACTTCCTCGATCACGCCGCGGGTGTTGCCGGCATCGACCACCGGCGTGCGGTCGTAGAGGTTTGTGAAGTCGGCCGAGGAGGCGAGGTTGGGGATCAGGAACTGGGTGGTCGTGCCCGCGGGCTGGCCGCCCTTGCCGATGTCGAACAGCTCGCCGAGGCTGCCCGCCGGGAAGCCGTAGATCGCCGTCGGGCCGAATGCGCTCGAGGGCGAGCAAGTCAGCGTGCCGAGCACCCGGTCGACGCCGCCGTTGCCGCACACCACCGTGTCGCGCGTGTAGGCCTCGGAATCGAAGCTGAAGCGGCGCCAGACGCCGCCCGCCTTCAACGTGATGTCGTCCATCGCGTCCCACTCGGTGTTGAGCTGCACCGTGCGGAACTTGTTGGTCACGTTCGAGGGGCGATCGCGGATCTCGGCGAGCTGGAACACCGACGGATCGGTCACGCTGGTGCCGAAGCTAAGCTGCGGCGTGCGCATGTCGCTGTAGTCGTAGTGATAGCCCTGCGCGTCGCGGTCGTCGAACACGAAGGTGGTTTCAACCGGCACGTCGGCATCGGATTCGGACACGCCGCCGCGCAGCGTGAAACGGAAGGTGTCGGTAATGTCCTGGTCCCAGGTCGCGCCGACCTGGAAGAAGTCGGTCTCCGAGCTCTTGAGGAAGTGCTCGGTGCGTACCCAGGCGTCGTTGAGCGTCGCGCTGACCATGTTGTTGTCCGCGTCGACCACGTAGTCGACCACGTCGATCGAGCGCTCGTTGCTGCGCAGCAGGACTTCGCCCCACTTCTCCTCGCGGTCTTCCGAGAAGTTCGAATAGAGCGCGTCGATCGAAACCTTGGTCGCCTCGCTCGGTGACCACTGCAGGCTGCCGGTCACGCCGAGCCGCTCGCGATCGTGGCTGACTTCGCCGTAGCGCGGAATGCGCGGGTGGAAGGCGAGGGCGGCTTGATCGCATGCCGTACTCGAGCGGTAGACGCCGCCGCTGTTCGAAGCCCGGGTGGTCCCGGTCGCGGTGGTGTAGAAGCACGGCGTGCCGTTTACCGAGTCGAAGCGGGCCTGGGCCCAGCGGACGGTGTTGTTGCCGAGCTCGAGCGTGTCGGTGCTCTGGTACGCGGCCGAGATCGCCGCGCCGAACTGGCCGTCGTCGGACTTCCATGACAGAAGCCCTGCGAGCCGGGGTCCCCAGCTGTCGCTAAGATCGTTGTACGAGGCCTGCGCCGAGCCGACCACGGTCAGCCCGTATTTGCCGGCCAGCGGGTTGCCGGTGTTGAGATCGACCACCGCGCCGAGCGAACCTTCGTCGAGCGAGGCTTCGGCGGTCTTGTGCACCACGATCGAGCTGAACAGCTCCGAGGCGAAGACGTTGAAATCGAACCCGCGGTCGCGGTTGGACGAGGCGCCGTCGTGCGAGGTGGCGATCGTCTCGAGCCCGTTGACCCGCACGCGGGTGAACTGCGCGCTGAGGCCGCGCACGGTGATCGAGCGGCCTTCGCCGCCGTCGCGCTGGATCGAGATGCCGGGAATGCGCTGCAGCGATTCGGCAAGGTTCTGGTCGGGGAACTTGGCGATGTCCTCGGCGACGATCGCGTCGACCGAGGTGATCGAGTCGCGCTTGACGTCGAGCGCGGCGTTGAGCGAGGCGCGGAAGCCGGTGACGATGATGGCGTTGGGGTCGGTGGTTTGCGCCGCCGCATCCACTGCAGCCTGCGCCGCCTGCGCCGCCTGGCCCGACTGTGCGTTGTCCTGGGCGTGGGCGCCGACGGCCGCCAGCGTGGTCAGCGAGACGGCGCCGAGCAGGCGCGCGGCGCGAAGCTTCGAGCGATCGAGAACCAGCATCTCATTCCTCCCCTGTCGCGCTGTCGGCGACCTCTTATCCCTGCCGGGCCTGTTCCACCCGACCTATGACACCGGTAACCTAACCAGATCAGCGAAACGCGCCGGGGCGCGCTTGCAACTCCAATTGTGGGGATATTTGCCTTGCCTGACCGGGCAGTGGCCCTCTCTCCCCAGATGCCGCATTGCTTGCGGTCGATCACAGCCGTTGCGTTTAAGTAACCGGTGTCATAGGGACATTGCGACGAAGCCGGTCGCCTGTCAAGAACCGTCGTCGGGAGGATGGCAAGCCATGCGGATTGCGCTGTTTTCGTTGATGCTCGTCGGTGCGATCGTGCCACTCGCGACGCTTTCGGCGGAACCGGCGTTCCCTGGCGCGGTGGGCTGGGCGGCCGAGACTCCCGGCGGCCGGGGAGGGCAAATCATCCGCGTGACCACGCTCGCGGCCGACGGTCCCGGCTCGCTCAAGGCCGCGCTCGAGGCCAAGGGACCGCGAATCGTCGTGTTCGAAGTCGGCGGCGTCATCGATCTCGGCCGCACCACGCTGACCCTGGCCGAACCCTTCGTGACGATTGCCGGGCAGACCGCGCCCTCGCCGGGCATTACGATCGTGCGCGGCGGGATGGACGTGAAGGCGCACGACGTGATCATCCGCCACATCCGCATCCGCACCGGTGCCGACAACCAGCCGCGCATGAGCGGGTGGGAGGCCGACGCGTTGTCGACCGTGGGCGCCTACAACGTCATCGTCGACCACTGCACGATGACCTGGGGAATCGACGAGAACCTGTCCGCCTCGGGCCCGCGCTTCACCGGCGCCACGGTCGAGGAATGGCGGCAGAACACCTCGCATAACGTCACGTTCTCGTACAACCTGCTCGCCGAGGGGCTGGCGGACTCGAGCCACCCGAAAGGCGAGCACAGCAAGGGCTCGCTGCTCCACGACAACGCCACCGGCGTGCTGATCTACCGCAACCTCTACGCCCACAACGTCGAGCGCAATCCGTTGCTCAAGGGCGGCGTGCACGCGGCCGTGGTCAACAACGTGATCTACGACCCCGGCATGCGCGCGGTGCACTACAACCTGATGGCGCTCGAATGGGCCGGGCATCCCTACCAGCTCGGCGAGTTGAGCGCCGTCGGCAACGTCTATCGCGCGGGTCCGTCGACCGATCCCGGCCTGCCGTTCCTCATGCTCGGCGGCGACGGCGACTTGCGCTACTATGGCGAGGACAACATCGCCGTCGACAAGCACGGGGGGGCGCTGCCGATGTTCGGTCGCTACGGCGAAACGCGCGCGCGGCTGATCGCGGCCGACAAGCCGGTCGTCTGGCCCGAAGGCCTGCCCGTCCTGCCTGCACGAGACATCGAGACGCACGTCCTCGCGAACGCCGGTGCCCGCCCCTGGGACCGCGACCCGCACGACTTGCGCGTGATCTTCTTCGTCGCCGAGGGCAGGGGCGGGATCATCGACGACGAGAAGGACGTCGGCGGCTACCCGCAGTTCGAGCCGACCCGCGCCCCGTTCGTCGAGGCGGAGTGGAACCTCGACACGATGGAACCCCGCTCGGGCCTTTACCCGGGCCAGCAGGGGCCGATCCAGGAGAACCTCTCGGCGCGCGATCGCGAGATGCGGCGATAGGAGACCGGCGATGCGCAAAGCGCTTCTGATTCTTGCGGCGCTCACGGCCCCGGCCGGAGCTCAGATCCAGCCGGCCCGGCCGATGGTGGTGGTCGATGAGGCCGCAACCATGCGCGAGGAACCGCCGCCGCACGGCGCGATCGGCATGAGCACCGCCTACCACATCTCGAGCGGCGTGCCCGCGCGGACGATGGAGTTCCGCAAGCGCGTGCTCCATCCCGGCGCGGCGATCGGCGAGCACGTGATCGGCCACGACGAGGTCTACTACGTGCTCTCGGGGCAAGGCGAGGT
>CBHWED010000193.1:0-6569 GCA_966112795.1 uncultured bacterium | reverse complement strand
CGATGTATGCGCGAGTCGATTGCCTCGGTCGCAGCAAGGGGTTCACGGCCGACCAGCGCAGGTGGCAAGGCCTCGAAAGGGTCGGCCGCGCTTCCCAAGTCGGCCGCGAGCACCACCGGACCGTGGACATAGGCCATGCGCCTGGCGTCGCCCGGCAGCGCCTCAGTCCGCAACGACATCGGCAGCGTGAGCTGGAGTTTATCCCCCGACTGCCACCTCCGCGTTAGCCGCAGGTAGCCGCCCTCGGGCGTTGCAGCCACCTGGCGGCCATTCAGCAACAGCGTCGGCCGAGCGCACCAGCCCGGCGCGCGCAACGCGAGAGTGGCCGCGGCCTTCGGCGCCTCCTCGAGCTCGAGCTCGACCGTCTCCGCGAACGGATAACCCGTTTGCAACCGGGCCTTCCACCCGGCGGCCTTCCAGTCGAGTTCGGAGGCGATGAAGAGGTTGACCCACAACGTCTGCCCGTCGCCCCACCAGATCGAATCGCCGTGCTTGGCATGACTCTCCATTCCGGACCCCATGCAGCACCAGAAGCTGTCCTCGCGCGTCGACCACAAGCGCTTGGCGCCCGCGCTCAACGGCATGAAATAGTTGAACATCCCGGTCTCGGGGTGCTGCTGACCGAGGATGTGGTTGAGGTGGATCCGCTCGTAGTCGTCGAACAGCCCACCCTCGGGCGCCCAGCTCCACAGCCGGCGGGTGAGCTTGAGCATGTTGTAGCTGTTGCAGGCTTCGCAGGTGCGCTCGGTCACCCGTTCGGCCAAATCGCCCGGCGGGCCGAAATGCTCGCGCTCCGAATTCCCGCCGATCACATAGCTGTGATCGCGCGTCACGATGGTCCGGAAAAATCGCGCCGTCGCCGCATCGGCCGCGTTGCCGGTCAGCTCGTGCAGGCGGGCGACTCCGAGCACTTTCGGAATCTGCGTGTTCGCGTGCAACCCTTGCAGGCGGTCCTGTCCGGCCGCCAGCGGATCGAGCACGCGCCGATGGCGCAGCCGCTCCGCCAGCCGCAGCCAGCGCGGATCGGCGGTCAGCGCGTAAGTGTCGGCATAGCTCTCGTTGAGCCCGCCAGACTCCGCATCGAGCAGTCGCTGCAGCGCGGCGTCGTCGAGCGTCTCGAGGATCGTCGCCAGGTAGCCGGTCATGCCCAGCAGCACCGGTCGCGCGGCATCGACGCCCCCGAGCTGCACGGCGTCGATCAGCCCGGCGTGGACCTTGTGCCAGGTGTAGAGCGGCACCCAGCCGCCGTTGACGTCGAAGCCGCTGGTGCGGATGTCGCCCTGCCGCACCTCTTCGAACACGATCTTGCCGTCGACGGTCTGCCCATCGCGCTCGACCGTGGTGCCGCCGATATAGCCGTCGCCATGCGCCTGCTGCACGCGCGCCAGCTCGGCGACGATGAAGCGCACCCGCTCGCGCGCGGCCTCGTCGCCGGTTTGCGCCCACATCAGCGACAGCGCGGACAGGTAATGGCCGAGCGTATGCCCGGCGATGCCGCGCGCTTCCCATCCGCCACATTCGGGCTTGGGTGCCGGCAGGTCCGCGCTGCGATAGAAATTGTGCAGCAGGCGCTCAGGGTCGTACGACGCGAGGGTCCCGCGGTTCAGGTCGACGGCCCTCTGCCATGGCGAAGGCAGCAGCCGCACCGCTGTCAGCGGAGCCGGCGACACGCGCGAGGGGACTGAGGCGGCCGACACGCCGTTCGCCAGCATCGCCGACGCGCTGGCCGATGCGAGGAAGGTCCGCCGGGTCAGCCGCATTGCACGAATGGCCTGACCGGCATGTTGTCGAACCTCCCGCGCGATGCTCGGCATGCGCCACCCGCGGTGACGGTTGCGAACCTTCGCTCGCGTGTAGCAGAGCCCAATCACCGGCGTTAGTATTAGTCCGACAAAAAGTCGGCCACGGATCGCGCTTTGCCAGCCGGCTGCGGCAACGACGACAGCGGTCGAGGGAAAAGGCCGCTCATCCAGCTGGGTAAGCCAACCGAGGTGAAATGACCTCGTCGACCGAGAGTGGTGCCCCTGGCCCGACTCGAACGGGCACGCCTTGCGACAATCGATTTTGAGTCGATCGCGTCTACCATTCCGCCACAGGGGCTCCCGCAGCCAGGCCCGCTTAGCGGCGACCGCGGCAGAGGGTCAAGCGAAGCTCAGTCCTTGAGCGCGCCGGCGACGAGCTTGTGCAGGCGGGAGTGGAGTTGGTCGTTGCCGGCAATGACTTGCTCGTCACAAATCGGCAGCGCGCGGCCGCGGTAGTCGGTGACGAAACCGCCGGCCTCGCGGACCAGCAGGCAGCCGGCGGCGGTGTCCCACGCCTGGAGATCGCTTTCCCAGAACCCGTCGTAGCGCCCGGCAGCGACCCATGCGAGGTCGAGCGAGGCCGAGCCGAAGCGGCGGATGCCGGCGACTTGCGGGCCTACGGCCGCGAAGATCCGCGTCCATTCGCCGAAATCGCCGTGTCCCTGGTAGGGCACGCCGGTGGCGATCAGCGCCTCGCCGAGCTGGCGGCGGGCGGAGACGCGCAGGCGCGCATCCTGCAGCCAGGCACCGCGGGTCTTCTCGGCCCAGAAGCTCTCGTCGGTGACCGGCTGGTAGACGAGGCCGGCGACCACGTCGCCCCAGCCGCTGCCGTCGAGCTTGGGCTCCTGCACCGCGATCGAGATCGCGAAATGCGGGATGCCGTGGAGGAAGTTGCTGGTGCCGTCGAGCGGGTCGATGATCCAGCGCGGCTTGGCCGGGTCGCCCTCGATCGTGCCGCCTTCCTCGAGCACGAAGCCCCAGTCGGGCCGCGCGGCGCGCAGCTCGTCCCACAGCGTGCGCTCGGACGCCTGGTCGGCCTTCGACACGAAGTCCGACGGGCCCTTGCGGCTCACCTGGAGGTGCGCGACCTCGCCGAAGTCGCGGCGCAGGCGCCCGCCGGCCTTGCGCGCGGCGCGCTCCATCACGCGGATCAATCCGGATACTGCTGCCACGGGTACTTTTTTCCTGTTAGTCGAGCGCGACGCGCACCGAGCCCGCAGCGACCTTGATCTCGCCCCAGCCGGTCGAGAACTCGAAGTGCTGGCCGTCGCCGGATACCGAATAGATGATGCTGTAGTCCTCGGTCTCGCCCTCGACGGGCTTGGCCTTGTCGATCTGCAGATCGTCGATGTCGCCGAAGCGGATGTAGCCGCCGCGATAGCAGCCGTCGTCGTCGGGCTGCGGCGGCGCGTAGCGCGGATGGCCCTCGGTCAGGCGGAAGTCCATCTCGAGCGACAGCGATTCATCGTCGTAGATCACGCCGGTGAGGTAGCTGCGCTCGAAGTCGATTCCCTCGAATTTGGGGTCGGTGATCCGGGTCATCGCATTCAGCCCATCCTACAAGCCGAGATTAGCCGGCCTTGCCCACGTAAGTACGCTCGTACACATCGACCACGATGCGGGTCCCGCTCTCGATATGCGGCGGAACCATCACGCGCACGCCGTTCTCGAGCACCGCCGGCTTGTAGCTCGAAGAGGCAGTCTGCCCCTTCACCACCGCGTCGGCCTCGACGATCGTCGCCTCGACCTGCTCGGGCAGCTGCACGCTGATCGGCTTCTCTTCCCACAATTCGAGCGTGACTTCCATGCCGTCCTCGAGGAACGCAGCCGCGTCGCCGATCAGGTCGGCGGGCAGCTGGATCTGCTCGTAGGTGTCCTGGTCCATGAACACGAGCATATCGCCATCAGCGTAAAGATATTGAAAATCCTTGGTATCCAGCCGCACGCGCTCGACCGTGTCGGCGCTGCGGAAGCGGACGTTGGTCTTGCGGCCGTCCTGCAGGTTCTTCATCTCGACCTGCATGTAGGCGCCGCCCTTGCCCGGCTGGGTGTGCTGGATCTTGGCGACTTTCCAGATGCCGCCTTCGTATTCGAGAATATTGCCCGGACGGATGTCCACGCCGCTGATCTTCATGGCAATGCCTTCGATGCTCTAACAGGAAACGCGCGCCCCTACCCGCTCGGCGCGTTCATGGCAATGCAAGCCGCTCTGCGCTATGCGGCGTCGCATGAAGGGGCTTCCCATATCCATCCTCCTCGCCGCCGCGCTCGCCGCGCCGGCTTTCGGTCAAGGCGCGATCGGCACCGTCCCGCGCGGCACGTTCGCGTGCGAGCTGCCCGGCGATGCCGCCGGACAGGCCGGCATTCCCAAGCCCGAGCGGAACTTCACGATCGAGAGCGCCTCGCGCTACTCCTCGCCGCAAGGCGGCGGGTCCTACTTGCGGCGCGGCGACACGCTGACCTTCACCAGCGGTCCGCGCCAGGGCGAGAGCTTCGCGGTCGTGTCCGAAGGGTTCCTGCGGCTGATCGAGGACGGTCGCCCGGGCCGCCTGCGCTGCGTGCGCCAGGGCTAGCGCTCCCGACGAAACGCCGGACAACGCGGAACGGCCGGGCGATGATCTCGCCCGGCCGTTCGTCGATTCGCTTGTAAAGCAGCGACTTGCGTCGCGCTCCCGCTTACGGGCTGGTCGGCAGATCGTCGTCGCCACCGCTGGTGATGGCGAGGATGCCGAGAATGACGGCGATGATCGCCAGCGCCGGAAGGAACCAGCCGCCCTGGATATTTTCGGCGTCACCCACAGGGGCACCAGTCCGTGCGGCCGGCACAGCAGCCGCCTGCGCCACCACAGGTGTGGCGACGAGCGACGATGCAACCAGAGCTGCGAGTGCCTGCTTCATCTTCATGACAGATACCCCCGTTTTGATTCGGTTGAGGTTTGTCACATCGTATCGCCGTAAACAACGGCTTTCCAGCTTCAATTTCGCACGACTTGTCGCAGTCGCGTCGCGGTCACTTCGATTGCAGCAGCGGAAACGGGTCGATCGCCGTGGTCGGCTCCCACCACGACGCGTCGGGCGTCGTGTGCAGGATCGCGAAATGGAGGTGCGGCGCGGCCGGGTCGGCGTTGCCCGACGAGCCGACCGTGCCGAGCTGCTGCCCCTGCCGCACCGCCTGCCCTTCGGCGAGTCCCGGCGCGTAAGCTTCGAGATGGGCGTAGTAATGAATCGTCCGCCGGTCTGCCGAGCGGAGGTAGATCGTGTTGCCTCCGGCATTGGAGAGAAACAGTTTTTCGACCGTTCCGGGCGCCGCGGCGAGCACCGGCGTGCCAGCGGGGGCCATGATGTCGATCGCCTCGTGCCGCCGCCCGCCGCGCGAATCGGCGAAGGTGTCGGTCAGCGCGCTGGCGGCGACGCCCTGGACCGGGATCGCCAGCCGCCCGCTGACCGGCGCGACACCGCCGGCGGCGACCGGAACCGGCGACGCAGCCGGCGCCGCCGAAGCGGTGTCCGCCGGCGCGTCGGGCGTCGCCGGTGCGTCGCGCCCGACATAGACGGTGCCCACGACGATCCAGATCGCCGAGGTCACCGTGGCGGTGGCGACGATCGTCTGCAGCCGGTCGAGGAGCGCCAGCCGGCTCATGCCTCGAACGTGACCTTGGTCGAGCTGTCGACCATGCCCGCGAGTCGCGCCGCGTCCCAGTTGGTCAGGCGGACGCAGCCGTGGCTCTGCGTGCGCCCGATGGTCTGCGGCTCGGGCGTGCCGTGAATCCCGTAGTGCTCCTTGGTGAGGTCGATCCACACCACGCCGACCGGCCCGTTCGGGCCCGGGGGCAGCATCTGCTCGGCCTTGCTGTCGGGCACGTCCCAGAACAGGTCCGGATCGAAGCGGAACGGCGGATTGCGATCGACCACGGTGATACCCCAGTCGCCGAGCGGCAGCGGATCGTGGCCCGAGCCGGTGGTGACGGTGAACAGCGCGAGCAGCTTGCCGGCCTTGTCGTAGGCCTTGAGCCAGC
Organism: uncultured bacterium; assembly: GCA_966112795.1. GTDB lineage: Bacteria > Pseudomonadota > Alphaproteobacteria > Sphingomonadales > Sphingomonadaceae > Croceibacterium_A. Next base: position 751 of record CBHWED010000193.1, on the reverse strand, counting down.
CGTCGGACTTGTCGACGACGATCCGCGCCGCCTCGGGCTGGGTCGCGTCGACGCCGAGCGAGGCGAGCGTCTGCAGCCAGTCGGGCTTGTCGTCGCTGGCGGCCTGGATGCGCTCGACGCCGGCGTTGGGCACGCGAACGAGCTGCCCGGCGCGGAATGCCGGCTGCGCGCCCTCGTCCGACGTTGTCGGCGTCGGCGTCGGCGTGGGCGCAGGTGTAGTCGTGGAACGCGGCGTGGCCGGGTCGGTGGGCGAGGCCTGCGCCGGGCGCCCACCCGGATTGAGCGCTCGGAGTACCTCGGGCGTGGTGTGGAAGCGCTCGGCGAGGCGCTCGTCGATGCTCGCGTAGCCGAGCCGCTCGAGCTTGGCCTGGTCGGCGGGATCGTCGGGCACCGGGCGGTAGCTTTCGGTGCCCCAGCTTGCGGGAATCCGCACGACCCGCGTCGCGGCGACGTTGTCCCACCGCGCCAGCGCCGCGCGCGTCGCGAGGTCGAGCTCGCCGGTCACCTCGAGGTCGTTGGCTTCCTGGAAGCCCTTGAGCGCGTTGGTCGTCGAGAGCCCTTCGCGGCCGTCGATCACGCCCGGGCCGAAGCCCTGCCGATCGAGCACCACCTGGACCTGCATCATCGGCCGCGGTTCCGAATCGGCGAGGTTGACCTCCTCGAATGCTTCGCCGGTCGGTTCGGCAGCGGCGGCGGCGGTCGCTGCGGGCGCCGCCTCGTCCTTGTTCCGGTCGGTTCCGTTGAGGCCGCA
>CBHWED010000192.1:0-6575 GCA_966112795.1 uncultured bacterium | reverse complement strand
ATCACCTCCTGCGCGGCGCCGATCAGCACCTGGGCGATCAGGCTCAGCATGACCAGGAACACCGAGGCGACGATGAGCCCGCTCGACAGCAGCCGATACCACCAGAACGCCTGCGTGGGGCGCGTGCCGTAGGCGCGGCGCAGGATGTCGCGGATCGTCTCGATCAGGCTGCCGACGGTCCACAGGCCGACGACTCCGCCGACCCACAGCAGCCAGCCGCTGCGGCTCACCACCGCGGCGCGCGCGACCGGCTCGATCACCTCGCCCACGTCGGGCGGCAGGGCCAGGAGCACGGCATTGATCGCGGCGTTCTGCTCGCTCTCCTCGCCGAGCAGGCTGAACAGCGCCGCGCCGGTGACGAAGAACGGGAAGATCGCCAGGATCGCCATGTAGGCAAGGTTGCCGGCATGGATGAAGCCGTCGGTCCAGGCGCCGACGACCACCCGGCTGGCGATCTCGTAGACGCGCGTGCCGGGTCCGACGTGGCGCGAGACTTGCGCGCCGAGCCCGGCCTTGTGCCGCAGCGCCTCCTTGCGCCGCGCTTCGGGGGAAAGGTCGGGCACCGGTGCGCCGGGCCGGTCCTGGTCCGTCAGTCCGGGTGCCATCGAGACCTTTCCTAGCCGCCTGTTGCTGGCAATCGATCAGACGCCGAGCCGGTTCCGCACTGGCGTGGCGTCGGTCCAGCCTTCGAGCCGCCCGGCGAGCTCGTCGAGGTCCTCGGGCAACTGGATCTCGAGTGCGACGAGCTGGTCGCCGCGCCCGCCGCCCTTCTTCGAGAAACCCTTGCCCTTGAGACGCAGGATCTTGCCCGAGCCCGAGCCGGGCGCGACCGTCAGCATGACAGCGCCATCGACGGTCGGCACTTTGACCTTGGCCCCGCGCACCGCCTCGTCGAGCGTGACCGGCAGCTCGAGCCGCACGTCGTCGCCGTCGCGGACGAAGAACGGGTGGCGCTCGATCTCGATCGTCACCAGCGCATCGCCGGTGCCGCCCGCGCCGGCCTGCCCCTTGCCCTTGAGCCGCATCTGGGTGCCGTCCTCGACCCCCGCGGGCAGCTTGAGGTCGACGGTCGAGCCGTCCGACAGGCCGACGCGCTGCGGTTTGAGCGTCGCGGCGTCGGCGAACGGCACCTTGAGCCGGTAGCTGACGTTGGCGCCACGCGGCGGCGGTGCCTGGCGGCGGGCATTGCCGAAGCCGCTGCTGCCGCCGGCGAACCCACCCGCGCCCCCGGCGCGCCCGCCGAACAGTCCTTCGAAGATGTCACCGAGGTCCATCTCCTCGGTGCCGAAGCCCTCGAAGTCGCTCGGCGAAGGCCGCCGTCCGCCGGCACCGGGGTTGAACCCGCCGCTGCGGAAGCCGCCGCCGCCGAACGGCATCGCCGGGTTGCCGTCGGCGTCGATCTCGCCGCGGTCGAACCGCGCGCGCTTGTCCTTGTCGCTGAGCAGGTCGTAGGCCTTGGTCACGTCCGAGAAGCGCTCGGCGGCCTTGGGATTGTCCTTGTTGCGGTCCGGGTGCAGCTCCTTGGCGAGCTTGCGGTAGGCGGACTTGATGTCCTTCTCGTTCGCGCCGCGGGAAACGCCAAGGGTTGCATAAGGATCGGCTGCCATGGCGTGTTAGCTAGGCAGAACAGTCTCGCCACGCAAGCGCGAGGCTTTCCACCCCCATGACGAGCCGATAGGACCGCGCGCATGGAAGCAGACCGCGACGCGATTCCCCACGGCGACCCTTTCGCGCTGTTCGAAGCGTGGTTCGCTGAGGCCGTGCTCAGCGAGCCGAACGATCCGAACGCCATGGCGCTGGCCACGGCCACGCCCGACGGGCTGCCCTCGGTGCGCATGGTGCTGCTCAAGGAGCACGGGCCGGAAGGCTTCGTGTTCTACACCAACGCCGAAAGCCGCAAGGGCGGCGAGATCGGCGCCAATCCGCGCGCGGCGCTCCTGTTCCACTGGAAGTCGCTCCACCGGCAAGTGCGTCTCGAAGGGCCGCTCGAAGAGGTGAGCAGCGAGATGGCCGATGCCTATTTCGCCTCGCGCCACCCGGATTCGCGGCTCGGCTCGGCCGCCTCGGACCAGTCGCGGCCGCTCGCATCGCGCAAGACCTACCTCGACCGGGTCGAGGCGATCCGCGCGGTCCATCCCGACGGCGCGGTGCCGCGTCCGCCGCACTGGACCGGCTTCCGCCTGGCGCCCGAACGGATCGAGTTCTGGCTCTCGCGGCCGCACCGGCTGCACGAGCGTCGCCTGTTCGCACGCGCCGGCGAGGGCTGGACCAGCACCTTGCTCTACCCATAGGATATTCATTATTTTCAGTGGCTTACGAAAAATAGGCCCACCGAAAAAGTTCATCCCGCCTAAAGTTTGCTAACCTTTGGCCCGACATGCCTGACGACCGCGCCTTCCTGACCCGCAGCGCCGCCTTCGCCTCGATCGCGATGGCGCTGTTCCTTGGCACGCTCAAGACCTGGGCCGCGTGGCGCACCGGCTCGACCGCGATGCTCGGCAGCCTCGCCGACACCACGCTCGACCTGATCGCCAGCCTGGTGACGCTGGCCGGGGTGTGGATCGCCGCGCGTCCGGCCGACGAGACCCACCGCTTCGGCCACGGCAAGGCCGAGGCGCTCGCGGCGATGTTCCAGGTCATCCTGATCGTGCTTTCGTCCGCCGGGATCGCCTTCAGCGCGGTCACCCGCCTGCTCGAGGGCGGCCGTACCGATGCCGCGGCCGAGGGGATCGGCGTTTCGCTCGTCGCGATCGTCGCGACTTTCGCGCTGCTCGCCTGGCAGCGCCACGTGATCCGCCGGACCGGCTCGATCGCGATCCGCACCGACAACGTGCACTACAAGTCCGACCTGCTGCTCAACCTCGGGGTCATCGCCGCGCTGGTGCTAGACCAGTATCTCGGCTTCGCGCGCGCCGACCCGCTGTTCGGCCTCGCCATCGCCGGCTGGCTGCTGTGGGGCGCGTGGCGCGCCTCGACCGAGGCGATCGACCACCTGATGGACCGCGAATGGTCGGAGGAGAAACGGCTGCGGTTCGTCGAGGTCGCCGCGCGGCATCCCGAGCTGCAGCACCTGCACGACTTGCGCACGCGCACGAGCGGCGACCGCGACTTCGCCCAGTTCCACGTCGACCTCGACCCGCACATGACCGTCGCCGAGGCGCACGACATCGTCGAACGCGTCGAGGCCGACTTGTGCGCGGAATTCCCCGACCTCGAGCTGCTGATCCACATCGATCCCGAAGGCCACGTCGACGAGCCCGGCAACACGCTGGTCGAGGCCGACCAGTTCGACATGCTGGGCGAGAAGGAGTGAGCCGGACCGCGCTGCCCTACTGGCACGTCGACGCCTTCGCCAGCCGGCCGTTCGCGGGCAATTCGGCCGCGGTCCTGCTGCTCGAGCGATGGCTGCCCGATGCTGTGCTCCAGGCGATCGCCGCCGAGACCCTGTTCGCGGCGACCGCCTTCGTCGTGCCCGACGCCAGCGGTGACGCCGACTTCGAGCTGCGCTGGTTCGCGCCCACCCGCGAGATTCGCCTGTGCGGCCACGCCACGCTGGCGGCCGGGCACGCGCTGCTCGACCGGGACGGCGGCGGCCGGGTCACCTTGCGCCCGCGCCACACCGGCCCGATCGAGGTTCGGCGCGGCCCAGGTAGCGTCTACGAGCTCGCCCTGCCGGTCATTTCCACCGAGCCCGGCGATTGGCCCGAGGCCGTGGCGCTGCTCGGCGGCGCACCGTCCGAGGTCTGGCGCTCTCGCGACCGCTACAACGTGTTCCTGTTCGCCAGCGAGGACGAGGTCCGCGGCCTCACGCCCGACTTACGAGGCCTGGCCAGGCTCGGCGACGATCAGTTCATCTGCACCGCGCCGGGAACGGTGACCGATATCGTCAGCCGCGTGTTCGTCCCCGGCGCGGGGACCGACGAGGACAGCGTGACCGGCTCCGCGCACGCCGTGCTGGCCCCGATCTGGGCCGCGCGGCTCGGGCGCGGCAGCTTCACCGCGCACCAGGCTTCGGCGCGCGGCGGCGATCTTACGTGCCGGCTCGAAGGCGAGCAGGTCTGGCTCGGCGGCCATTGCACGACGGTCGTCGAGGGAGCCTTCTACCTCTCCGGGTAGAGCGCGACGATCTTGGCGAGCGCCTCGACCAGCGCGCCGCGCTCGGCCTCGTCGGTCTTGCCGAGCCGCACCACGGTCAGCTTCTGCCCCGGCGAGACGAGCACGTATTGTCCGAGGTGGCCGATCGCCGCGAACAGGCTCGCCGGCCCCTCGTCGGCGAACAGCATGGCCCGGTCGCCGCCCGAATCGCGGTTGAGCCAGGTCATCGCGCCGTAGTCGGGCGCGCGCGGGCTCGGCGTGGTCATGAACTCGATCCATCCGCGCGGGACGATCTGCGCGCCTTTGACCGAGCCCTTGTGGCGCAGGAACTCGCCGAACCGCGCCCAGTCGCGCGCATCGGCCCAGATCATGCTGCCGCCCATCATCGTCCCCGCCCGATCATATTCGGCGGTCAGCGAGGGCATCCCGAGCGGCACGGCCACCCGCGCGCGGAGGAACTCGCTCGCCGCCTGCTGGCGTTGCGCGGAATTCCCGCCGGGCGCGAGCACTCGCGCGACCACGTCGGACAGGATCATTGCCGTCGGGGTCGAATACTCGAACTGCCGTCCGGGCTCGTGCTCGAGCGGCTGCGCCTCGGCCCACCCGGCCATGTCGTCGCGCCCGTCGAGGAACATCATCCGCACCTCGGCCGAAGTATAGACCGGGTCGGCGCTCTCCTTGTGTTGCAGCCCCGCGCGCATCTGCAGCAGCTGGCGCAGCGTGATCTCGCCGCGCGGGTCGCCGGCGCGCTGCCAGCGCGGGATCGGCGGCGAGCGGTCGAGATGCAGCCGGCCGTCGGCGACGAGCATGCCGATCATCACCGCGGTCACCGTCTTCGACATCGACCAGCCGATGAACCGGGTGTCGCGTCCGTAACCCTCGGCGTAGCGCTCGGCGACGACCTCGCCGCTGTGCATGACCACCACCGCGCGGGTCTCGCCGATCCCCTCGGCCGTGAACAGCGCGTCGACCGCGCGGGCGAGCTTCTCGCGGTCGACGCCGGGCTCGGCAACGACCGCCTGCAGCGCACCCGGCGGCAGCGGCGGCTCGGGCGCGGGAGAGGCATCGTTGCAACCGGCTGCGAGCAGGGCTGGCAGCAGGGCGACGGCGAAGCTAGGAAGGGCACGGCGCGACATCGGCGCCGCTTCTTCCTCCAGGCATCGGGTCATGGCAACCGCAAAGCGAAGCACACTCGGCCAACGCAAGTTTGGCGGCCGCATCTGGCTGCGGGCACTGCTCCTCGTCGTCGTGCTCGGCGCCGCCGCGGCCTGGTACTGGCGCGTGCCGATCGCCGGCTACACCGAGACCGGCGCCGCGTTCGGCGCACGCATGGCCTGCTCGTGCCGCTACGTCGCCGGGCGGCCGATCGGCGACTGCGCGAAGGACTTCGAGCCGGGCATGGAGGCGGTGTTCCTCAGCGACGATCCCGAGAGCAAGAGCGTCACCGCGCGCGTCCCGCTGCTGGCAAGCGCCACCGCGCACTATCGCGAAGGCTACGGCTGCCTGCTCGAGCCGTGGGACAGCTAGGCGGCTTCGGTCGCCTCGATCCACCCGCCGCCGACCACGCGCTCGCCGGCATAGAGCACCGCCGCCTGGCCCGGGGCGACGCCGTATTCGGGCTCGGCGAAGCGGATCCGCGTCTCCATGCCCTCGCCGAGCGGGCCCTCGAGCCTGACCGGCACCGGCTTCGCCATCGAGCGGACCTTGGCGGTCAGCGGCACGTCGGGCAACGGCCCGATGCGGTTGGTTTCGGCGATCGTGGCCGCGCCGACCGCGAGCAGCCGTTTCGGGCCGACCCGGACCTCGGCCGCTGCGGCATCGATCCCGACCACGTAGAGCGGCTCCGGCTGCCCGCCGATCTCGAGCCCGCGGCGCTGGCCGACCGTGTAGTGGATCACCCCGGCATGCTCGCCGAGCGTCTCGCCGCTCTCGGCATGGACGATTCGCCCGGGCCGGGCGCCTTCGGGCCGCACCGAGCGGACGATCTTCGCGTAATCGCCGTCGGGCACGAAGCAGATGTCCTGGCTGTCGGGCTTGGCCGCGACCGCGAGGCCGAACCCTTCCGCGATGCGCCGCACCTCGGCCTTGGGCATGCCGCCGAGCGGGAAGCGCAGGAAGCCGAGCTGCTCCTCGGTCGTGCCGTAAAGGAAGTACGACTGGTCGCGCGCCGGATCGAGCGCACGGTGCAGCTCGGGGCCTGCCGGCCCGATGACCCGGCGCACGTAGTGCCCGGTGGCGAGGCAGTCGGCGCCGAGCTCCTTGGCCATGCGCAGCAAGTCGGTGAACTTGGGCCCCATGTTGCAGCGGATGCACGGGATCGGCGTGCGCCCGGCGAGGTAATCGTCGGCGAAGCGCTCGACGACCTCGTCGCGGAACCGGCTTTCGTGATCGAACACATAATGCGCGAAACCGAGCCGGTCGGCGACCGCGCGCGCGTCGCGGATGTCGTCGCCGGCGCAGCACGCGCCCTTGCGTCCGGT
>CBHWED010000191.1:0-6635 GCA_966112795.1 uncultured bacterium | reverse complement strand
CCCGAGCTGTTCGACTACATCGGGATCTTCTCGATGGGCCTCGGCATGCAGGGGCCGGCCGACGTGACCGCCTACGAAAGCGCCAACGACGCCGCGCTCAAGCAGGCGGCGAAGGATCTCGACCTCGTCTACTACGCGATGGGCAAGGACGACTTCCTCTACGGCACCGTCGCCCCGACCCGCGCGATGTTCGCCAAGTACGGCATTCGCGACGTCTACAACGAGAGCGGCGGCGGCCACACCTGGATCAACTGGCGCCGCTACCTGGCCGACTTCGCGCCGCGACTGTTCCGCTAAATCCAAATCCTCCCCGGCGCGCAGCGATGGGGGGGACCGCCGGCTGCAGACCGGTGGTGGAGGGGCCCGCGACATCAGCGGCCAACCGCAGCCCCTCCGTCAGCCGCCTTCGGCGCCTGCCACCTCCCCATCGGCTTTGCCGACGGGGAGGATCTGGGTGACGGGAGCCGCTGCGCCGCTGACCTGGTCGCGCTCCCTCACCCTACCCGGGGCGCGACGAGGAGTGTGTCGTCGGACTTGGCAGCGCCGCAAAAGGCGCCCAGGACGGCCGCCGCTCAAACCGTTTTCCTACATGCGGTCGATCAGTCATAAGCTCGCCGATGATTCGCCTGATTGCTGCCGAGAGCCTCGCCATGACACCCCCGTGCGCCGCGCACACCTGGGCCGCGGAAGGTAACAGTGCGCGCGCCGAGATCTCGATCAATCCCCTGAACTCCCTATAAGAAATGACGCGAATGGTAACATCTGGGCCGGCCGATCTGTGTCAGGTTCGCCCCGGGCTCGCGATCCTTTCGCGCGCGGCCATCGCCTGGCTCATCGCCGTGCTCGCGCTGCTCGTCGCCGCGCCCGCCGCGGCGCATCCGGTGCCGTTCAGCTACCTCGACCTCGAGGTCCATGACGCCGGGGTCGACGGACGCATCCGCGCGCACCTGGTCGACCTCGCGCCGGTGCTCGGCATCGCCGATCCGGCGCAGCTGCTCGACCCGGCGGTGCGTGAAACCAACCGCGCGAAGATCGAGCGCTACCTCGCCTCGCGCATCGACTTCGAGAACGGCGGCTTCGCGCGCGCGGACTGGGGCCCGATGGTGGTGGTCGACGACAGCCAGGCGATCGAGATCGGCTTCAGCATCCCCGGCGAGCCCGCCGGTGCGCTCATGCTCGACACCAACCTGTTCCCGGCCGACCCCAATCACCAGACCTTCGTCAACGTCTACGAGGACGGCGAATTGCGCCAGCAGTTCATCCTCTCGGCGCAGACCGATCCGGTGACCTACTACCGCGGCACCACCGCCGGCGCCTTCGCGGTAATGGGCACGTTCATCCCCTCGGGCGTGCACCACATCATGATCGGGCCCGACCATATCCTGTTCCTGATCGGCCTGCTGCTGCTCGGCGGCAGCCTGCGCAAGCTGGTCACGATCGTGACCGCGTTCACGATCGGCCACTCGATCACCCTGACCCTCGCCGCGCTGAACATTGTCAACCCGCCGGCCTGGTTGATCGAGCCCGCGATCGCGCTCTCGATCGTCGTGGTGGGCGCCGACAACCTGCTGCAGCGCAAGGAAAAGGGTAAGGATTTGCGCGCCTGGGTGGCCGGCGGGTTCGGCCTCGTGCACGGATTCGGCTTCGCCAACGTGCTGAGAGAATTCGGACTTCCTCAAGAAGCGCTTGGATGGTCCCTGTTTTCGTTTAATGTCGGAGTCGAACTGGGACAGCTCGCCATCGTCCTCGTCGTGGGCCTCGCGCTGGCGCTGCTGCGCCGCCGGCTGCCGACGGTGGCGGACAAGTGGGTCGTCCCGGGCGGATCGGTCGTGGTCATCGCGGCGGGCGCCTACTGGTTCGTCGAGAGGGTGTTTTTCGGAGGGTAAGAATGAAGCGGATCGCAATCCTCGGCTCGATCCTCGCTGCCGGGCTCATGGCGGCGGGCGTCTCGGCGCAGCAGGGCCCGCCTCCGGGCGCCGGCGGTCCTCCGCGCGGCGGCGGCCTGCCGGGGATCGGCGCCACCGAGCAGGTCTCGGCCAACGTCTACAAGATCTTCGGCGCGGGCGGGAACACCACCGCGTTCGTCCGCAGCGACGGCGTCGTGCTGGTCGACACCAAGCTCGCCAACAACGGCGCGGCGATCCTCGCCAAGGTGCGCGAGTTCACCGACAAGCCGGTGACGATGATCATCAACACCCACTCGCACCCCGACCACATGGGCTCGAACGCCGAGATCAACACCGCGCGCGGCTCGGTGCAGATCGTTGCCCACGCCAACAGCGCCAAGCGCATCAACGCGATGCCGAACCAGCCGCAGGTTGGCACGACCTTCGAGGACACGCTCACGCTCGGCAGCGGCCGCGACCAGATCGATCTCTACTGGTTCGGCGCCGGCCACACCGACGGCGACGCGCTGATCGTGTTCCCGGCCGAGAAGGTCATGGCCATCGGCGACATCATGGCCTGGGACATGGGCCCGCTGATCGATCCGATGTCGGGCGGCAGCATGATCGCCACCCCGGTCACGCTCGGCAAGGCGGCCGAGACGATCAAGGGCGTCGACCGCGTGATCGAAGGCCACGGCGACGCCAACACCTGGGCCGGGTTCCTGCGCTATCTGTCGTACACCAGGAAGGTGGTCGAGGTCGCCCGGCGGGCGAACGAGGAGAACCTCAACTACATCGAGGCCTTCGACAAGTACTTCGCCACCGATCCGGCGATGGCGCCGTACATCGTCGACCAACTCAAGCCGGGCCTCGAGTACGGCGGCACGCCGAAGAGCCGGACCTACAACAACCTGTTCATCGCGATGATGGAGCTCAAGGGCGAGAAGCCGCCGCTGATCATGGGCGCGCCGCCGCTCCCGGGCCAGCCGCTGCCGGCGGGCCCCGGCGGAGGCGGTCCGCGTCCGGGCGGGCAGGCCCCGCTCGACGAGCACGAGCACCTCTGAGGCCGAGATGAAGCGGCTCGCCATCCTCGCCACGCTCGTCGCGGCCGGGATGGCGACCGCGGGGCTCCATGCGCAAGGCCAGCCGCCGGTCGGCGAGATCGAGCAGGTCTCGGCGCGCGTGTGGAAGATCTACGGCGCGGGCGGCAACACCACGGTGTTCGTGCGCACCGGCGACGTCGCGCTGGTCGACACCAAGCTGGCCAACAACGGCGCGGCGATCCTCGCCCAGGTGCGCAAGGTCACCGACAAGCCGGTGACGCTGATCATCAACACCCACTCGCACGGCGACCACGTCGGCTCGAACGCCGAGATCAATTCGGCCGGCAGCATCGCCGTCGTCACCCAGGCGAACACGTCGCGGCGCATGGCCGCCATGCCCAACGTCGGTGCCGCGGGCACGACGTTCAACGACCGGCTCACGCTCGGCAGCGGCGACGACCGGATCCAGCTCTACTGGTTCGGCGCCGGCCATACCGACGGCGACGCGTTCGTGGTCTTCCCCGGCGAGCGGGTCATGGCCGCGGGCGACATCTTCCAGATGCTGGCCATGCCGCGGATCGATCGCGTGGCCGGGGGCAGCGCGCTGGCGCTGCCCGACAGCCTCGCGCAGGCGCGCGACACGATCACCGGGGTCGACAGGATCGTCGACGGCCACGGCACCACGATCCACGACTGGGCCGCCTTCGGCCGCTACGCCGCGTTCACCCGCGCCGCCGCCGACGCCGCGCGCAAGGCCGAGCCCGATGGCGGCACCGCCGAGCAGGCGCTCGCCGCGCTCGAGACCGATCCCGCGAGCAAGCCGTTCGTCGACGACACCGTCCTCCAGGGCGCCCGCACGCGCGCGCTCAACGGCCTCAACGCCGCGCTCGAGGAACTCCGCGGCCAGCCGCCGGCACCGCCACCCGCGCCGCCTCCGGCTCCGGCCAACCGCTAGCCGAGGGTCACCACGCGCCCCGCCAGCCGCTCGACCTCCGCCCGGTCGTGGCTGACCAGCAGGATCGGCACCACGAGCTCGTCGCGGATCCGTTCGACCAGCGCCATCAGCGCCTCGGCCCGCTCGGCGTCGAGCGAGGCGAACGGCTCGTCGAGCAGCAGGAACCGCGGCGCGGCGAGCAGCGCGCGGCCGATCGCCACCCGCCGCATCTCGCCGCCCGACAGCGTCGCCGGCCAGCGCTGCAGCAAGTGGCCGATGCCGAGGAACCCCGTCACCTCGTCGCGCGCGATCCACCGCTCCTCCGGCCGCGCGAGCCGCTCGCCGTAGGCGAGGTTGGCGCCGACCCGGAGGTGCGGAAACAGCCGGAAGTCCTGGAACACATAGCCCGCCCGGCGCCGCTCGGGCCGCAGGTTCACGCCGGTCGCGGATTCGAACAGCGTGCTGCCGGCCACCGCGATCCGCCCGCGGTCGGGCCGGATCAGCCCGGCGATGCAGTTGAGCACCGTGGTCTTGCCCGCGCCCGAGGCGCCGACGAGCGCGGTCAGCGGCGCGTCGGAGGCGAACGCGAGGCTGATCCGCCGCTCGCCGACGCGGTGCTCGAGCGAGACTTCAAAGGACATGCGCACGGCTCCCCGCCGAACGCCGCACGAGCAGCTCGGACACCACCAGCGCGGCAACCGACAGCGCGATCGAGATCAGCGACAGCCGCGTGACCAGCGCCTCGCCGCCGGGCAGCTGCAGCCCGCTGTAGATCGCCAGCGGCAAGGTCCGCGTCTGCCCGGCGATGTTCGAAGCGAACGTGATCGTCGCCCCGAACTCGCCGAGCGAGCGGGCGAAGCCGAGCATCGCGCCGGCGGCGATGCCCGGCCCACTGAGCGGCAGGGTGATCGTCCAGAACGCCCGCCAGCGGCTCGCCCCGAGCGTGCGCGCAGCGTCGACCAGCCGCCGGTCGACCGCCTCGATCGACAGCCGCATCGCCCGCACCGAGAGCGGCAGCGCCATGACCGCCGCGGCGAGCGCGGCGCCGGTCCAGCGGAACACCAGCGTGATCCCGAATTGCGCCTCGAGCCAGCCGCCCACCGGGCCGTTGCGCCCGAACACCAGCAGCAGTAGCCAGCCGGTCACCACCGGCGGCACGACCAGCGGCCGGTGCACCAAGGCGTCAAGCAGGATCACCCCGGGAAAACGGCGCCGCGCGAGCACCCAGGCGAGCGCATAGGACAGCGGCAGCGTGACCACGACCGCCGCCACGCTCACCCGCAGCGAGAGCGCGACGATCCCCCATTCGTCGGGCGTCAGCCAGTCGCTCACTCGGTCAGTCCGAACCCGTGCCTGGCGAAGATCTGCCGCGCCTTGTCCGACCGCAGGAACGCGAGGAAGGCGGCAGCATCCGGATGGCGCGAGCCGGCGAGCACGGCCGCCGGGTAGCGGATCGGCGGATGGCTGGCTTCGGGGAAGGTCTCGAGCACCTCGACCCCGTCCGAAGCCGTCGCGTCGGTGGCGTAGACGATCCCCAGTGCCGCCTCGCCACGCTCGACCAGCGCCAGCGCCGCGCGCACGTTCTCGGCCGGAACCACCTTGCTCTCGACCGCGGGCCACTGCCCGAGGCTTTCGAGCGCGGCCTTGGCGTACTTGCCCGCCGGGACCGCGCCCGGGTCGGCCAGCGCGAGCTTGCCGTCGCCGAGATCGGCGAGGCTGCGGACCGTGTCGCCTGTCCGGGTCACCAGCACCAGCCGGTTGGTCAGCACGTCGCCGCGGGTTCCGGCGCGCAGCAGGTTCTGCGCCTCGAGCGTGTCCATCCACTCCTCGTCGGCCGAGACGAACAGGTCGGCAGGCGCCCCCTGCTCGACTTGCCGCGCGAGCGCCGAGCTCGCGGCGAACGACAGCACCGGCGCCGCATGACCTTCAGCCGCCCAGGCCCTGCCCACCTCCTCGAGCGATTCCTGCAGGCTCGCGGCGGCGAGCACCACCGGCCCGGCGGTCGGGTCCTCTGCCGACTGGCCGCACGCGAGCAGCGCGGGAAACAGCAAGGCGAGGCACAGCAGGCGCAACAGGGCGAGACGTCGTGTCAGCATCGTCACGCTGTATGCCTTGCGATACAGCCCGTCCAGCCTCGCCGGCGCTAGCTTTCGCCGTTCTCGCGGCTGCTCATGCGCGTCGCGCGCATGGCGAACTGGGTCGGCTGGCGCACCGGGATGGTCAGCACACAGCGGACGCCCTCGGGCAGGAAGTCGAGCTGGACCTCGTGCTTGAGCTCGTGCGCGACGATCCGCTCGATCAGGTCGGTGCCGAACCCGCGCCCGCGGTTCGGGCTGACCGGCGGCCCGCCGCTTTCCTGCCACTCGACCCTGACGAGCGCTTCCGAGATCAGCTTCCAGTGCACTGCGACCACGCCGCCGGGCTTGCTCAGCGAGCCGTACTTGGCCGCGTTCGTGGCGAGCTCGTGGGTTGCGAGGCCAAGCGACAGCGCATCGTTCGGCGCGAGCTCGATATGCGGGCCCTGCAGCTCGATCCGGTGATCCGCCGCCTGCGCATAAGGCAGCAGCTCGGCTTCGACCACCGCCCGGATCGGCGTCGTTCCCCAGTCCGACTGGGTCAGCAGGTCGTGGGTCGCCGACAAAGCGCGGATCCGCCCGTCGAGCCCCTCGGCGAACTCCTCGAGGCTCGTCGCCCGCCGCTTGGTCAGCGCGAGGATCGACAGCACGTTGGCGAGCGTGTTCTTGACCCGGTGGTTGAGCTCGCGGGTCAGCG
>CBHWED010000190.1:0-6701 GCA_966112795.1 uncultured bacterium | reverse complement strand
CGCATGGGCCAGCACCTGACGCTGGCGCGCTATCCGATCCACTGGCACCTCGGCGGCGAAGGCCAGGGGCAGTACATCCGCAACTCGGCGATCCACGACACCTACAACCGCTGCGTGACGGTGCACGGCACCAATGACCTGCGCGTCGAGAACAACGTGACCTACAACACCGTGGGCCACTGCTTCTTCATGGAAGACGGCATCGAGCACGGCAACGCGTTCGTCAGCAATCTCGCGATCCAGACCAAGTGTCATCCCACGCTGCCGTGCGTGCCCACGAACCTCGCCGCCAACGGAGAGAAAACCACGCAGTACCCGAATGCCGCGGCCGCCAGGCAAGCCAGCTTCCACGGCGGGAACACGCTGCTGCCTTCGGACAACACGGCTGCGTCGTTCTGGATCACCAACCCGGACAACAGCTACGTCGACAATGTGGCGGCCGGTTCCGATCAGGTCGGTTTCTGGCTGTCGATCCCGGAACACCCCAACGGTGCCTTCCTGGGTACCGAAGTCAGCCTCAAGACCTGGCCGCGCCGGACGCCGCTGCGCGAATTCAGGGGCAACACGGCCCATTCCAACTTCGACGGGTTCCTGATCGACCGGCACATCGACCCGGACAACACGTTCGGGCTGGCCTCCATTCCGTTGCTACCTTTGAAAGATCCGGCCGATCTCGAGAGCGAAGTGATGGAGACGCACTTCGAGAGCCTGACCTCCTACAAGAACCGCAATGGCGGTCTGTGGGGCCGGGGGGACCTTTACGTCTACAGCAACATGAAGCTGGCCGACAACGCGATCGGCATGACGCAGGCCGCCGGCGATATCGGTAGCCTGCCGTTCAGTTCGCGTCTGGTGGACGCGCTGGTCGTGGGCGAGACCGACAACGTCGGCAATCCCACGACGCCGGAGGAAGTGGCCTACGGACGCAGCCTGCCCAAGCCCTCGATCCCGGACTTCCCGATCCGCGGCTACGAATATTACGATTACCGCGACGACGTGGTGAACACGACCTTCGTCAATTTCCAGGACAACGATCGGAGGAAGACAGGCGCGCTGTCGTTCCTGCTGTTCACGAGCGCGGGGCTCAGCACCGGAAGCACGATCCGCGGTGCCGAGTTCGTCAACGCCAAGCCGGTCTATTTTCCGAAATACGATGCCCGGTTCGACAACGACAACCGCGGCGGCAACGCCTATCGGACCCTGTCCTTCCGCGACCTCGACGGATCGGTGACCGGCATCCCCAATTCCCAGGTCCTGCTGCACGACGGCGAGAACGACAGCGTCGCCACCGACGCCAGTTGCGAGATCCATCCCAGCTGGAACGCCGCCGTGTGCACGGGCGATATCGGACGGCTGAATCTCTCGGACAGCAGGGGCGAACTGCCGCGCGCAGTCGATCTGGAATCCCGCACCGCCCGGTTCGCCCTGCTCGCCTCGCTCGGCCCCAATGCGCCGGACACGCCGCTCGTCCGGTCCCAACGTGCCGCGCTGTTCTCCCGCCGTCCTCCGCAGGCGCCCATCGCGCTGGTTCGCAACGGCAAGGAATTCAAGATCAGCGGCGACCAGAGCACCGTGCGCGCCGGCACCGAGATCGAGGTCAGGACCGAACGGCCCGAAGTCACCCTCAGTCTGGCCGAAATGGACCAGGGCTCATGGGTCATGTTCGAACTGCCGGGTTTCACCAGCGCAGCCTCCGGGAAGGAACAGGCCAGCATGGACGCACTGCGCCAGGCGAACGAGACGTCCTATTTCAGGGACGGCGATACCCTGTGGGTCAAGCTGGTCGCCGGGGCCCCGGTCAGGCCGGTCATTCGGCCAACGGATCTGCAAGCCAGCATAGCGGTCAGCAGGGAAGGGCTTGGCGGCTGAAGTACGAACGGGACTCGGGGTTCCGCTTGAGGGGATAAGGGTCATGCGCTTGCAGCCTCGCCTGCTTCTTGCTTTTTCGCTTCTTGCGGCCTCGCTGCTTCCGGGTACTGGCGCCGTTCAGGCGCAGGACCATGCCGGTATGGCCATGCCCGCCGATGACGCACCGGCAGCGATGCGCACGGTGCGCTGGTCCGACCCTTCGGCATGGCCGGACGACCGGGTGCCGGGCGAAGGCGATGCGGTGACGATCGCGCGCGATGTCGACATGGTGCTCGACGTTTCGCCTCCCGCGCTGCGCAGCGTGACCGTGCAGGGCAAGCTGACCTTCGCCGACGAACGCGATCTCGCGCTGGCAACCGAGTGGATCTACGTTGCGGGCGGCGAGCTGCAGATCGGCACCGAGGCCGCTCCGTTCCGGCACAACGCGACGATCACGCTGACCGACGCCATCAAGAACGAGAACATCAACACGATGGGCGACCGCGGCATCATGCTGCTGCGCGGCACGCTCAATTTGCACGGCACGACCGATCACACCTGGACCAAGCTGGCTGCCACCGCCGAGCGCGGTGCCACGAGCATCGAGGTGCTCGATGCCAGCGAATGGCGCGCGGGCGAGGAGATCGTGCTCGCCTCGACCGACTTCAATCCGCGCCAGGCCGAACGCCGCACGATCACCCGCGTCAGCGGCAACACGATCAGCTTCGCCGAGCCGCTCGCGTACATGCACTTCGGCGAGGTCACCTTCGGCGTCGACGAGCGCGGCGAAGTCGGCATGCTGACGCGCAACATCAAGGTGCAGGCATCCGAGGACGCGGCGACCAGCTATTTCGGCGGCCATATCATGGCGATGGGTGGATCGAAGGCCTATGTCGATGGCGTCGAACTCAACCGCATGGGCCAGCACCTGACGCTGGCCCGCTACCCGATGCATTTCCACCTGATCGGCGAAGGCGCCGGCATGTACGTCAGGAACGCCTCGATCCACGACACCTACAACCGCTGCGTGACGGTGCACGGCACCAACGACCTGCGCATCGAGAACAACGTGACCTACAACACCGTGGGTCACTGCTTCTTCATGGAAGATGGCATCGAGCACGGCAACGCGTTCATCGGGAACCTGGCCATCCAGACCAAGTGTCATCCGACACTCGACTGCGTGCCCGTAAACCTCGCCGCCAATGGCGAGCTCAATTATCCGCCCGAGCAGCGTCAGGCCATGAGGCAGGTCAGCTTTTCTCGCAAGGATACCCTGCTGCCTTCGGACAACACGGTGGCGTCCTACTGGATCACCAACCCCGACAACACCTTCATCGACAACGTGGCGGCCGGCTCGGACGAGACCGGTTTCTGGCTGTCGCTGCCCGAGCACCCGAATGGCGCGTTCCTGGGAACGGAGGCCAGCCTGAACACCTGGCCGCGCCTGACGCCGCTGCGCGCATTCCGGGGCAACGTGGCCCATTCCAATTTCGACGGGTTCATGTTCGACCGGAACATCAATGAGGACAACACCTTCGACTTGTCCTTCAGCGCGTTCACGCCGTTGGCAAATCCTGCCGACCCGAACAGCGAGATCGTGGAAACGCGCTTCGAGAATTTGACCGGCTACAAGAACCGCAATGAAGGTATCTGGGGCCGGGGCGAGCTCCACATATTTCACAACGCGAAGCTCGCCGACAACGCCATCGGCATGACCCATTCAACCGCCACTTTCGGCAGTGAACGGTTTACCTCACGGCTGGAGGATTCGCTGGTCGTCGGCGAAACCGCCAATATCGGCAATCCCACCACGCCGGAGGAACTGGCCTACGGGCGCAGCCTGCCCAAGCCTGCAATTCCCGATTTCCCGATCCGCGCCTACGAATATTACGACTATCGCCATGACGTCGTGAACACGACGTTCGTGAATTTCCAGGACAACGACCGGCGCAAGACAGGCGCGCTATCCTGGCTGCTGTTCACGGGCGCGGGGGTCACGACCGAAAACACGATCAAGGGTGCGACATTCGTCAACGCCAAACCGGTCTATTTCCCGAACGTCGATCCGAGGTTCGACAACGACAACCGGGGCGGCGTGGCTTATCGGACCCTGTCGATCCGCGACCTCGACGGTTCGGTCACCGGCATCCCCGATTCCCATATCATGCTCAACGACGGCGAGAACGACAGCGTCGTCACCGACGATACCTGCAAGATTCATCCCACTTGGAACGCCTCCGTTTGCACGGGCGATGTCGGACGCCTGTCTTTCCGGGCGGGTCAATTCGCCGGCCTGTCTCAAGGCGCGGGAACGCGAAGGGGGGGATTCAATTTCGGATATGTCCGTCCGGTCTTTCCGCCCGCCGGGGCCGCGCGGGCCGCTCCGCCCCCTCCCGCGCCACCCATCGCGCTCGTTCGCAACGGCAAGGAATTCAGGATCACCGGCGATCAAAGCACCGTGCGCGCCGGGACCGAGATCCAGGTCAAGACCGAAAGGCCGCAAGTCACTCTCAGCCTGGCCGAAATGGACCAGGGCTCATGGGTCATTTTCGAACTGCCGGGTTTCACCCATGCGGCCTCCGGAACCGAAAAGGCCAGCATGGACGCGTTGCGCGAGGCGAGCGAGACTTCCTACTTCAGGGACGGCGATGCCCTCTGGGTCAAGCTGGTGGCCGCGGCTCCGGTCCTGCCGGTCATTCGCCCAACCGATCTGCAAGCGAGCATTGCGGTCAGCAAGGAAGATCGCGGCGGCTGACGTCTCACCTGCAAAGCGACGCCGGTGCTACGCTGGTCCGACAGTCCCCTTGTCAGCCGGTGCAGAGCCGCGCGGCCTGCCCCACAGCCCTTTCGAGGGCCGCGGGCCCTGGCGGGCCGCGCACAAGGCCGGGCCGCGGGGCTACACGAACCGCGGGATCGGCCCGCGCTGCGGGGTCGTGTCGGGCAGTCCGACGAACGCCTCGTCGACATAGCACCAGCCCCATCCCTCGGGCGGATCGTACCCTTCGATGATCGGATGGCCCGTCGCATGAAAGTGCTTGGTGGCATGGCGATTGGGCGAATCGTCGCAACAGCCGACGTGGCCGCAGGTCCGGCACAGGCGCAAGTGCACCCACCAGTCGCCGCTGGCGAGGCATTCCTCGCAGCCGAGGGTGCCGGGCGTGACGGTCTGCACCTCGCCCAGATGTTCGCATGTCTCAACCATTACCGCACCCCCGATCCAGAAACGGCTACCAGCTGCCGGTGTTCGGCATGCTCGCCCACGGCTCCTGCGGCTCGAGGTGGCCGTCCTGGAGCAGCTCGATCGAGATCCCGTCGGGCGTGCGGACGAAGGCCATGTGGCCGTCGCGCGGCGGCCGGTTGATCGTCACGCCGGCGTCCTGCAGGCGCTGGCAGGTCTCGTAAATGTTCTCGACACGGTAGGCGAGGTGGCCGAAGTTGCGCCCGCCGCTGTATTCCTCGGCCGGACTGCCGTCTTCGGGCGGCCAGTTGTAGGTCAGCTCGACCTCGGCGAGATGCTCCTGGCCCGGGGCGGCGAGGAAGAAGAGCGTGAAACGTCCCTTCTCGTTCTCCATCCGCCGCACTTCCTCGAGCCCGAGCAGCTTGAAGAAGCCGAGCGTCGCTTCCGGATCGGTGATGCGGATCATCGTGTGAAGATACTGGACCATCTCGACTCAATCTCCATTCATCTCTATTCAAGCACGGTTCATCGCAGTCGAACGATTACGACTCCGGGTTGCGCGACCGCCTTCAGGGAGCACCGTTGATGCCCGACGTTAGCCATGAGGACCCTCCTTCCGCCACTCCTTTCTGGCGCCGCCCGGCGGGCCAGACGGCGATTGCCGCCTCGGCGATCCTCGCCGCCGGCCTCATCGTCGGCGGCTACCTGCTCGGCGACGGGCTGACCCGGGCGCGCGAGGCCGATCGCTCGGTCACCGTTCGCGGCCTCGCCGAGAAGGACGTGATGGCCGATCTCGCGACCTGGACGATCTCGTATTCGTCCTCGGCCTACGACCTGAATTCGGCGCAGGCTGGCGTCGACCGCGACACCGCTGCCATCCGCGCGTTCTTCAAGCAGCTCGGCTTCCCCGACGACGCGCTGCAGCCGACCGGGGTCAATGTCTCGACCGGGACCACCGATGCCGGCGACAGCGTCTATACCGTGCGCCAGCGCATGACGCTGCGCAGCACCGACATCGCCCGCGCCCAGCGTGCGGTACGCCAGCAGTTCGACCTCGTGCGCCGCGGCGTGCTGCTCGAGGAAGGCTCGGGCATGGCCTACACCTTCACCAAGCTCAACGACATCAAGCCGGCGATGGTCGCCGAGGCGACCAAGGATGCGCGCCGCTCGGCCGAGCAGTTCGCCAAGGACAGCAGCACCGGGGTCGGCGGGATCAAGCAGGCGACGCAGGGCTACTTCGAGGTCACGAGCCGCGACGGCGACGGCGGCGGCTGGGGCGTGGCCGACACGCCGTACAAGAAGGTCCGCGTGGTCACCACGATCGACTTCTACTTGCGCTAGATATGCGAAAGGCGCCCGCCCGCACCCCCGCGGGCCCGCCCTGCGGTGGGGTGCGCGGACCGGCGGAGGTGTCAGGCATGGGCGCCAGCGTAGTCAGCGCTGCCCCCGGCTCCGGTTCGAGGTCAGGTGGGCAGACCCAGCTCCGCGGCGCAGGCCGGCCAGGCGCCGTAGCCGCCGTTGGCGTCGCGGACCTTGGTGGCGATGGCGATCTGGGTCTCCCGGCTCGCCTGGTGCGGGTAGCCGGTGCCGCCGTACGCCTGCCAGGTGCTGAGGTTGAACTGCAGGCCGCCGTAGTAGCCGTTGCCGGTGTTGATGGCCCAGTTGCCGCCGG
>CBHWED010000189.1:0-6732 GCA_966112795.1 uncultured bacterium | reverse complement strand
CGTCGCTGTCGAACAGCTTGAACGCGAGCGCTTCCCACGGCTGCATGTGCGGCACCCAGTACCACCGGTGCCCCGGGTCGAACGCGAGGTTGAACCCCCACAGCGAGCGCCGGTTGAAGTCCCCCAGTCCGCCGACGACCTCGCTGTCGAACATGTCCTCGCGCCTGACCGTGCTCGCGTCGCACACCGCCAGCGGGGCGCTCTCGACCATCACGATCGGCCGCCAGACGTTGATCAGCATGTGCCGCCGCTCGAGCCGCCGCTCGGCCTCGTCCCCGGGCAGGAAGTCGCGCGTGAAGTCGGCCACCGTGCGCGCGCCGTAGTCGACGTGCGCGCCGTGCGCCGGCTGGTTGTGTCCGTGCGCGCCGGTCGCGTTGGTGCGGATCATCGGCCCGAAGCTGATCACCTTGTCCGCCCCGGTCAGGCGCTGCACCAGCGCCTCGGTCTGCCGGCAATAGCGCGCGAGCTCGCCCTTGTCGGCGAAGTCGGTGACGTCGGTCGGCTCGTCGACCAGCACGAACCCGTTGCGGTCGAACGCGAGCTGGTCGGCGATCGGGCGCACGTCGTGGATCGTTACCGGGTGCTCGTCGACCGGCCAGTAGCTCTTCGCCCGGTCGCCGGCGTGGAAGGTCGCCTTCTCGCCGCGCACGACGTACTTCATCGTGGTCTGCACGTCGCAGACGATGGTCTCAGCCTCGCTCATCGACAGCCTCTCCGCTTATCCCTTTGACGGGACTTGCCGGCCAACATAGCCTGCCCGCCAAGCCGCCGTCGAGCGGCATGGGAGGACAAGCCGGATGACCGTCAGCACGACCGACCCGCGCACGGTAATGCGCGAGCGGCCCATGAACCTGCAGCAATACGCGGTCATCGGCCTCTGCGTGCTGATCAACATGATCGACGGCTACGACATCCTCGCGCTCGCGCAGGCGGGCTCGGCGCTCAAGCGCGAATGGGGCCTCAGCGACACCCAGCTCGGCACGCTGCTGTCGATGAACCTGATCGGCATGGCGGTCGGCGCGCTCGCGGTCTCGCCGGTCGCCGACCAGTTCGGCCGCCGCCCGGCGATCCTCACCTGCCTCGGATTCATGAGCGCGGGCATGGCCTGGGCCGCGGTCTCGCAGGGCTTCACCGCGATGGCTGCCGCGCGCATCCTCACCGGCGTGGGCATCGGCGGCATGACCGCCACCGCGGGCATGCTCGCGCTCGAGTACGCGAGCCAGAAGCGGCGCGAGTTCGCCGCGAGCTGCGTCGCCTCGGCCTATCCGGTGGGCACGATCATCGGCGCCTACGTCGCGGTGGCGGTGCTCGACGGCTACGGCTGGCGCGGGATCTTCTGGGTCGGCGCCGGGCTGTCGGCGGTGCTGCTGCCGATCGCTTTCGTATGGCTCGCCGAATCGCTCGACTTCCTGCTGATCCGCCAGCCCAGGAACGCGCTCGCCAAGACCAACCGCATCCTGCGCCGCATCGACGTGCCCGAGATCGCCGCGCTGCCGCCCAAGCCCGAGGGGCTGCGCACCTGGCTGATCGACGAGATCTTCACCTGGTACCACGGGCGCGAGCTGCTCAAGCTGTTCCTCGCCCACGCGCTCAACATGTTCACCTGGTACTTCATGATCAACTGGGCCGTGCCGCTGGTCGCCGAGGCGACCGGCTCCGACGCGATGGGCGCGCGCTATTCGGCGTGGGTCAGCTACGGCGGGATCGTCGGCGGGCTCACCGCCGGCTACTTGTGCGGCACCGTCGGGGTGAAGCGGATGATGTGGTTCACGATGCTGAGCCTTGCCGGGCTGATCGCGCTGTTCGGCCATTTCGTCGACAACACCGCTGCGCTGATGGTGCTCGCGCCGCTGATCGGGGCGATGCTGTTCGGCTCGGCGACCGCCAACTGGCTGACGATCGCCTACGCCTTTCCGCCGCAGCTGCGCGCGACCGGTCTCGGCCTGGGGACCACGGCGGGCCGGATCGGCTCGGTGTTCGGCCCGATCGTCGGCGGCGCGCTGCTCAACACGCGCGAGACCGGCGAGTTCGCGCTCTACGGGATCAGCTTCCCGCTGACGATGACGGTCGCCAGCGCCTGCCTGGTCATGGCGATCCCGGCGGTGCTCTCGGCCCTGACCTTCAGCCAGGCGCGCCGGATCGAGCCCGGGCGCTAGGCTTCGAGGAACGCCCGCAGCGCCTCGACCGCTTCGGGGAACTCGTCGAGCAGCAAGTGCGAGCCGCCCGGGATCACCGCGAGCTCGGCCTTGGGCAGCACCTGCTGCCAGTCCTGCGCGTAGCCCAGCGGCACGATCCTGTCGGCTTCGCCCCACAGCAGCAGCGTCGGCCGGTCGAACCCCTTGAGCCCGTCGCGCAGGGCGCGGTCGGTCGCCGCGAGGTCCTCGCGCGAGGCGAAGGCCGCGGCCGATTCGCGCGCCCGCAGCGCGGCCCATTCGGGCGAGGGGCTCGCCGGCCAGAACGGCTCGATCCACGCCGGGTCGGCAACGAACATCTTCGGCAGCTCGCCCGGCGCAACCTTGCCGAAGTCGGGCATCGCCGCGTGCGCGGACTTGAGCCCTGCAGGGGAGACCAGCACGAGCTTGTCGATGTCGCCCGGGTTGGCCGCGGCGTAGCGCGCCGCCATGTGCCCGCCCATCGACGCGCCGGCGAGGTGGAACGTGTCGAGCCCGAGCGCCGGGAACAGCATCTCGTAGTGCTGCACGTAGTCGTTCATCTGGTCGAACGGCGCGTCGCCGCTCTCGCCGAAGCTCGGGTGATAGGGGCAGAACACGCGGAACCCGTCCGCCAGCGGACGGACCCACTCGAATCCGTGGAACGTGCCGCCGCCGTGGAAGTAGACCAGCGGCTCGCCCTCCCCGATCGCATAGGTCACGGTCTCGATCCCGTCGACGCGATGGACCACGCGGTCGAAACCCTCGGTGCTGTAGGCCCACTTGCTCATGCGAATCGCAGATCCTCGAATTAGGCGACGAGCGGCCCGATGGGCATTGCCGCGCCCTTGATCAAGTCGGCGAGCGACGAGGCGCGGACGTCGGCATGCCCGTGCCCGGCCTGCGCGAACATCCCCGCCTTGTCCTCGGCGCGCCTGGCCGGGTCGGGTTCCGACAGCAGCCGCTTGAAGTTGGTCGACATCGGCGAGGTCACCTCGAGGAACACCCGCCGCCGCTCGTGCGCATAGAAGTCGAGCACGCTCTCATCGGCGCGCCGGTGGATCACCGCGCCGAGCGTGTCCGACAGCGTGTCGGCATCGATCACCCCGCCGGTCAGCCCGAGCCCGCCGCACGGGTTGCAGGCATGCGCGGCGTCGCCGGCGAGCAGCACCCGGCCGACGCGGAACTTCGGCGCGCAGCGCTGGTGCACGCGGTAGGGGGAGAAGTTGTCGATCCGGTAGGGCACCGACGCATCGGGCAGGATCGCCGCGAACCGCTCGGGCAGGCGCTCGAGGATCGAGGCCTCGTCGAGCTCCGCGTCCTCGCCGTAGGTCAGCCGCCACAGGTTCTCGCGCCCGAGCCGGCCGATCACGCACCAGTTGACCGGGTCGACCACCATGTTGGCGTTGGCGTAGCCGAAGTCGCGGAACGGGTATTCGATATTGGTCGCGACGAAGCGGTCGGGCCAGGTGAAGCCTTCGAACGGCAGCCCGACGAGCTTGCGCACGGTCGAGCGCGCGCCGTCGGTGCCGATCACCCAGTCGGCCTCGAAGATCACCTCGCCATCGTCGGTGTCGACCGCGAGGCGCGCCTCGCTCTCGGTCTGCGCGATCGCCTTGACCGTGTGGTTCCACAGCACCTCGGTGCGCGGCAGCTGCGCGAGGTGGCGCATGACCAGCTCGGCGAGCAAGTGCTGGCCGAAGTGCAGGTTGTGGTCGAACTCCTGCCCGGGCTCGAGCGCGTCGCGCATGTCCGAGGCCACCCGTTCGCCGGTGTCGAGCCAGTGCATCATGAACTCGGTCGAGCTGAGCCCGATCGCGTGCGCCTCGTCGGACAGCCCGAGCTTCTTGAGGATCGAGATCGTGGTGTGGAAGTAGACCGCCGCGCGCGGGCTCTTGACCACTTGCGGCTCGCTGTCGAGCACGGTCACCTCGACCCCCTGGCGGGCGAGCCCGAGCGCGGTCAGCAGCCCGACCGGGCCGGCACCGACGATGACCACCTGCCTGCGCTTGAAGCTCACGCGAACAGCTCTCCCTGGCGGCGCGCGAGGATGCGCGGATTGGTCTCCTGCAGCGCCATGGCGACGAAACCGGCGATCACCGCGAGCCCACCGGCGATCAGCAGCGGCGCCTCGAGCCCGTACCGGTCGGCCAGCGCGCCGCCGACCAGCGGCCCGACGAACCCGCCCGAAAGCTCGCCGATGGCGACGACGAGGCCCATCGCCGTCGCCGCCTGCGCCTGGCCGAGCGTCTCGGTCGGGACCAGGCCCATGAACAGCGGGAATACCCCGATGCCGAGCCAGCTCGCGAACATGATCGCGGTCAGCGCGGGAATCGCCCCGCCGAAATAGAGCGCGGCGAGCGGGCAGACCGCCGCGACGAAGCAGCCGACGATCATCGGCAGGCGGCGGCCGATCTTGTCGGACAGCCAGCTGACCAGCACGCCGCCGATCCCGGGACAGAGCCCGAGCACCGCCATGACCCGGCTCATCGTCGCCGGCTCCCACCCGCGCGGGCCGGTGAAGTAGAGCGGCAGGAAGATCGAGCCGATCACCAGCGAGCCGACCATCAGGCAGCTGATCAGCGAGCACACGGCGATGTTGCGGTTGGCCAGCATGCGCACCGGCAGCAGCGGCGGCGGCGCGTGATCGGGCGCGCGCGGCGCGGCCGGCGGCTCGGCGATGAAGCGCCAGATCAGCAGCGCGAGGATCAGTCCCGGCACGCCGGCGAGGTAGAACGCCGCGCGCCAGCCCCACGCGTCGGCCAGCGCGACGAGCACCAGCGGCGCGATCGCGGTGCCGATCAGCGAGCCGAAGAAGTTCTGCACGATGCCGACGTTGAGCCCGCGGCGGCTCTGCGCGCTGGCCGCGGCGATGATCGCGAGGCAGATCGGCAGGAACGGCCCTTCGACCGCGCCCATCACCAGCCGGCTCGCGAACAGCGTGCCGAAGCCGGCGGCAAGGCCCGAGAGCACCGAGCAGAACGAGAAGATCACCATGAACGCGAGCAGGAACGGCTTGCGCCGTCCGACCGCGTCGGACCACCGGCCGATGAAGTAGGCGCCGAGCGCCCAGGTCAGCGACAGGCCCGAGCCGAGCGCGCCGACCTGGGTGTTCGACAGGTTGAGGTCCTCGACCACGTACGGCGAGAGGAAGGTCATCGCCATGCGGTCGAAATAGGCGAACCCGAACGCGAGCCCGAGCAGCAGCACGACGGTGAGTTCGTAGGCCCGCGAATGCTCGCCGGGCCCGGCTTCCGGTATCGTTGCGCTCGCCATCCTGCTCCCCGCCTCGCTTGTTTTGCCTATGCCTAAGGTCGCGCTCGCGCCGCGTCTAGGCTGCACGGCAAAGCACCGAAGGCCGGGCGGCGGCGCAAGATTCGGAAATGTTAGCTCGCGAAGTGTGTTGCTCGATTGTGACACCGGGGGTGTTTCAGAACGGGAATTTCGCGCACCACCCTTTGTTGTGCCTGAGACTTCCGCTATTGCTCGACGCGGGAGAGGGAGTGGGTCGCACCGGCCCAATAAAAAATCCGGGACACTTCCTTGCCCCTGACCGCAGGACTGTGCGGGCAGGTGGGTTTATCGCGGGGCCGGGCACCGGCTCCCGCCACGGGAGGATACCTGATGAGATTCAAGTCGCTCGGTGTCGTGTCGTCGCTGGCCATCGTCGCCGGCCTGACCGCGCCCGCCTACGCCCAGAACGCGCCGGCCCCCGCCGACCAGGCGGCCGCTGCCGACGAGGAAGGGCGGACCAACGTCATCACCGTCACCGCGCAGTTCCGCGAGCAGAACCTGCAGGACACGCCGATCGCGATCACCGCGGTCAACTCGCAAATGCTCGAGGCGCGCGGCCAGACCAACATCGCCCAGGTCGCGGCGCAGGCGCCGAACGTCTCGCTCACCCCGCAGCCGCAGAACGGCGGCAGCGGCCTGATCGCCTACATCCGCGGCGTCGGCCAGACCGACTTCAACTACGCGCTCGACCCGGGCGTCGGCATCTACATCGACGACGTGTTCATCCCGACGCTGTCGAGCTCGCTGCTCGAGCTGATGGACCTCGACCGGATCGAGATCCTGCGCGGCCCGCAGGGCACGCTCGCGGGCAAGAACTCGATCGGCGGCGCGATCAAGCTGTTCTCGCAGAAGCCGCGTGGCGACGGGTCGGGCTCGGTCATGGTCACCTACGGCTCGTTCAACCGGGTCGAGGTCCGCGGCATGGCGGACATGAAGGTCAACGACCAGCTCTCGGTCCGCGCCTCGGGCCTGTTCAAGGGCCGTGACGGCTACGTCGACCTGCTCGACTATGGCTACACCCACCAGAACGAAAACGTTCCGGCGAACAACGCGCGCGGCGCGATCGGTGTCGTCGGCACGCAGGGCGGCCAGTCGATCGGTGCCGGGCGCTTCGCGCTGCGCTGGGAACCCGACAGCACGCTCGAGATCAACCTCTCCGCCGACTACACGCGCGAGCGCTCGGAGCCGCAGCCGACGGTGCTGATCGCCGCCGGCCTGCCGCAGAGCGCGAGCCACCCGGTGTTCATTCCCTCGATGGCGCCGAACGACGCCAACGCCGGCCTCCGGC
>CBHWED010000188.1:0-6752 GCA_966112795.1 uncultured bacterium | reverse complement strand
TAGTCGAACTCGATGCCCTGCCCGATCCGGTTGGGCCCGCCGCCGAGGATGACGACCTTGCGCCGGTCGGACGGCTCGGCCTCGTTCTCGGGCTCGCCGAAGCTCGGCGCTTCGTAAGTCGAGTACATGTACGGCGTGACGGCCTCGAACTCGGCGGCGCAGCTGTCGATGCGCTTGAACACCGGCAGCACGCCGAGCCGCTGGCGCAGCTCGCGCACTTCCTCCTCGCTGGTCGCGCCGGCCATCGCCCGCAGGGTGTCGTGCAGCAGCCCCGAGCGCTTGGCCTGGGTCTCGGCCAGCCCGCCGGCGACGCCGACCGAGCGCACCGCCAGCGTGGCGAGGCGCTTGTCGGAGAAGCCCATCGCCTTGAGCCGGCGCAGGCCCTCGGCATCGTTCGGCAGCCCGTTCTGGCCGATCATCGCCTCTTCGTAGACGATCTCCTCGATGTGCCGCAGGAACCACGGGTCGTAGTGGGTGATCGCGTGGATCTCCTCGACCGTGAAGCCTTCGCGGAACGCCTGGCCGACCTTGAGCAGGCGGTCGGGGGTCTGCTGCGACAGCGCCGCGGTGATCTCGTCGCGGGCGACGCCTTCGAGCTCGAGCACGCGGTTGAAGCCGTCGAGCCCGGTCTCGAGGCCGCGCAGCGCCTTCTGCAGCGATTCCTTGAAGTTGCGGCCGATCGCCATGACCTCGCCGACCGACTTCATCGCGGTCGACAGCAGCGGCGAGGAGCCCTTGAACTTCTCGAACGCGAAGCGCGGGATCTTGGTGACGACGTAATCGATCGTCGGCTCGAAGCTCGCCGGCGTCGCGCCGGTGATCTCGTTGGTGATCTCATCGAGCGTGTAGCCGACCGCGAGCTTGGCCGCGACGCGGGCGATCGGGAAGCCTGTCGCCTTCGAGGCGAGCGCCGAACTGCGCGACACGCGCGGGTTCATCTCGATCACGATCAGCCGGCCATCCTTCGGATTGACCGCGAACTGCACGTTCGAACCGCCTGTTTCGACGCCGATTTCGCGCAGCACCGCGATGCTCGCGCTGCGCATGATCTGGTATTCCTTGTCGGTCAGCGTCAGCGCCGGGGCGACGGTGATCGAATCCCCGGTGTGCACGCCCATCGGGTCGACGTTCTCGATCGAGCAGATGATGATGGCGTTGTCGTTGCGATCGCGCACGACTTCCATCTCGTATTCCTTCCACCCGAGCAGGCTCTCCTCGATGAGCACTTCGGTGGTCGGCGAGGCGTCGAGCCCCGAGCGGACGATCGCCTCGAACTCGGCCTTGTTGTAGGCGACGCCGCCGCCGGTCCCGCCGAGCGTGAAGCTCGGGCGGATGATCGAGGGCAGCCCGGTGCGCTCGAGCACCTGGAACGCCTCGTCGACGCTGTGTGCGAGGCCCGAGCGCGCGCTCTCGAGCCCGATCTTGTCCATCGCCTCGCGGAAGCGCTGGCGGTTCTCGGCCTTGTCGATCGCGTCGGCGTTGGCGCCGATCATCGTCACGCCGAACTTGTCGAGCGTGCCGTCGTTGTAGAGCGCGAGCGCGCAGTTGAGCGCGGTCTGCCCGCCCATCGTCGGCAGCAGCGCGTCGGGCCGCTCCTTCTCGATGATCTTGGCGACGATCGCCGGCGTGATCGGCTCGACGTAGGTCGCGTCGGCGAACTCGGGATCGGTCATGATCGTCGCCGGGTTGGAGTTGACCAGGACGACCCGGTAGCCCTCCTCCTTGAGCGCCTTGATCGCCTGGGTGCCCGAATAGTCGAACTCGCAGGCCTGGCCGATGATGATCGGGCCGGCGCCGATGACGAGGATCGAGGAGATGTCAGTGCGTTTGGGCATCAGTGGGGCTTTGCTTGTTTCGGCTCGGCGACCGCGTCGTCGAGGACATGGATTGGGGCGAGGCGGCCGTCATCGACCGTCGAGACAGGCTTGCTCTGTGGGATGCCGGGCATCAGGTCGTGCCGTCCTCCGCCATGCAACCCCAGCCGTCGCACGTGACGCCGAAGGTCTCCTCGATCCGGACATACGTCGTGGTGAGGTCTTCCATCGCCTCGTTATCGGTCGTTTGCGTCCTCACGAGGAACAGCCACGGCTTTCCCTCGTCGTCCGCCTCGATCAGCTCCTGCACCCGGAATCCGAAGCTGCCCGATGCCGCGCCCAGTCGTTCGAGCGCCTCCAGCGGACCGCGGAAGGACACGTCGATCTCGCGCGGAATCGACGGGATGTCGCCATCCTCCCGGAGGTTGCGAAGGACATCGAGGTCTTCCGCCCAGGCTTCGTTCCACCGCTCCTGATTGACGGGCTTCTCGCTCACCCCAGCATCCCCACGAACTTCTCGAACAGGTAGTAGCTGTCGTGCGGCCCCGGGCTTGCCTCGGGGTGGTACTGCACGCCGAACGCCTTCTTGCCCTTGATCGCGATGCCGCAGTTCGAGCCGTCGAACAGCGAGACGTGGGTTTCCTCGACGGTGTCGGGAAGCGAGGCGTTGTCGACCGCGAAGCCGTGGTTCATCGAGGTGATCTCGACCACGCCGTCCGCGAGCCGCTTGACCGGGTGGTTCGCGCCGCGGTGGCCCTGGTGCATCTTGGCGGTCTTCGCGCCCGCGGCGAGGCCGAGCATCTGGTGGCCGAGGCAGATGCCGAAGATCGGCACGTCACGCTCGAGCAAGCCCTGGATCGTCGGCACCGCGTACTCGCCGGTCGCCGCCGGGTCGCCCGGGCCGTTGGAGAGGAACACACCGGCGGGCTTCAGCGCGAGGATCTCGTCGAGCGAGGTCTGCGCCGGGACCACGGTCACTTTCGCGCCGGCCTTCACCAGGTTGCGGAAGATGTTGTCCTTCGAGCCGTAGTCGACCGCGACGACATGCGGGCGCGTGTCGCTCGGCGCCTCGGCATAGCCCTCGCCGAGCGTCCACGGGCCGCCCTGCCAGCCCTCGTGCTTCTCGCGGCTCACGCGGCGCGCGAGGTCCATGCCCTCGAGCCCCGGCCAGTCCTGCGCGCGCTTGATCAGCGCGGGGATGTCGAACTTGCCCGCGGGATCGTGCGCGATCACCGCGT
Source organism: uncultured bacterium (assembly GCA_966112795.1). GTDB lineage: Bacteria > Pseudomonadota > Alphaproteobacteria > Sphingomonadales > Sphingomonadaceae > Croceibacterium_A. The sequence continues at coordinate 3,700 of CBHWED010000188.1, read as the reverse complement.
TGGGCGCGCCGAGCACGCGGATGCGGCGGGTCAGCGCGCGGGTGTCGACGCCCGAGAGGCCGATCTTGCCCTGCGCGGCCATCCAGTCGACGAACTCGCTCTCGGCGCGGAAGCTCGAGTGGCGCGTGACGTCCTCGCGCACGACGCAGCCGACCGCGCCTTCGACTTGCGATTCGATGTCCTGCGGGTTGGTGCCGACATTGCCGATGTGCGGGAACGTGAAGGTGACGATCTGCGCCGCGTAGGACGGATCGGTCATGACCTCTTGGTACCCGGTCATCGCGGTATTGAAGCACACCTCGCCGACCGCCTCGCCGGTGGCGCCGAAGCCGCGCCCCCAGATGACCGAACCATCGGCGAGAACGAGGACTCCGGTCGCTCCTTTCGGTTGTGCAGGCGAAGGGGCGGACAGGGCCATGGGCTCTCCGTTGAGGGTTTCCGACAATAGGTGCTAAGTCCCGGCCGCTAGACCCCGCCCTTCCCCGCGTCAACCTCGCCAGCGGCGAAAAATGCCGCTAGGCGGGCGGCCAGTTATCCCATCCACCGGAAAGACCTGAAAATGCTCCGCGACGATCTCAAGCAGGCCCAGATTTCGGCGATGAAGGCCGGCGACAAGGAGCGGCTCGCCGCGGTCCGCCTGATCCTCGCCAAGGTCAAGGACCGCGACATCGAGCAACGCACCGCGGCCAAGCCGATGGAGGACGACGCGCTGGTGATCGACACCTTGCAGAAGATGGCCAAGCAGCGCCGCGAATCGATCCAGATGTACGAGCAGGGCGGCCGCGAGGAGCTCGCGGCAATCGAGCGCGGCGAGCTCGCGGTGATCGAGGAGTTCTTGCCCAGGCAAATGGACGAAGCAGAAACCAAGGCGGCGATCGAGGCGATCAAAGGCGAGCTCGGCGCGAGCGGAATCAAGGACATGGGCCGCGTCATGGCCGAGCTCAAGGCGCGGCATTCGACGGTGCTCGACATGGGCAAGGCGAGCGGGTGGGTGAAGGAGAGCCTGGCCTGACGGTTCAGGAGCGGGGTGAGTCCGAAACGAACCAAGTTGCGCCCGCACTCGCGCCCTTCCCCGCTTCAATGAACCGCCCCCGCGTGGTATCGGCTGTACCGACATGGCCACCCGTCTCGATCACGAACGCCTGGATCTCGAGGAGCAGATCGTTCGCATCGAGAAGATGATCGTCGAAACGCAGAGCACGCGGCAGACGATCGAGTTTGAGCCGCGCAAGATGTTCATCCAGGCCACCCTTGCTGCCGCCGCATTGCTCGGCACGGGCGTGGCGGTCGGCACGGCGATTGCCAGTTTCTTCCTTCCGGGCTGAAGGCGTCTATCCCCCGTATCCACAGCTTCGGCGGCGCGGCGCCGCTGGCGGGAATCACCCCCAGCGCGTAGTCTCCCCGCCCCATGGCCCTCTCACCCCAATGGCTCGACGAACTCCGGTCGCGCGTCACGCTCTCGAGCGTGGTCATGCGCACGACCAAGCTCACCCGCGCCGGGCGCGAGTGGAAGGCCTGCTGCCCGTTCCACAACGAGAAGACCCCGTCGTTCTACGTCAACGATGAGAAGGGCTTCTATCATTGCTTCGGCTGCCAGGCGCACGGCGACGTGATCCGCTGGATGACCGACCAGCGCGGGCTCGAGTTCATGGACGCGGTCAAGGAGCTGGCGTCCGAGGCCGGGATGGAGGTGCCGCGGCCCGATCCGCGCTACGCGCAGCAGGCCGAGCAGCAGGCCGGGTTGCACGAGGTGATGGCCGCGGCGCAGGACTGGTTCCGCGCGAGCCTCGACACGCCAGAGGGCGCGCGGGCGAGGGATTATCTCAAGTCCCGTCGGTTCGATGCGCACACCATGGAGCGGTTCGGCTTCGGCTTCGCGCCCGACAGTCGCAACGCGCTGAAGACGGCGCTCAAGCAGTTCGACGAGCCGATGCTGATCGAAGCAGGCCTGCGCATTTCGGCAGAAGAACGCGAGCCTTACGACCGGTTCCGCGGCCGGCTGACCATTCCGATCCACGATGCGCGCGGGCGGGTCATCGCGTTTGCCGCGCGCATCCTCGACAAGGACAAAAAAGACGCCCCCAAGTATCTGAACTCGCCCGATACGCCACTGTTCGACAAGGGCCGGACGCTGTTCAACCTGCACCGCGCGGGACCGGCCTCGCGCAAGAGCGGGCGGATCGTGGTGGTCGAGGGCCAAATGGACGCGGTGGCGCTCGCCGCCGCGGGGATCGACGAGGCGGTCGCGCCGATGGGCACCGCGCTGACCGAGCGCCAGCTCGAGATGCTCTGGCGGCTGACCGAAAAGCCGATCCTGTGCTTCGATGGCGATGCGGCGGGCAAGCGTGCGGCGATGCGCGCAGCGGCGCGGGCGCTGCCGATGTTGCGGCCCGGGCATTCGCTGCAGTTCGTCACCTTGCCCGCCGGGATGGATCCCGACGACCTGCTGCGCACGAAAGGCCGCGACGCGCTCGAAGCGCTGCTCGCCGCGCCGGCGAGCCTGCTCGATACGCTGTGGGCGCACGAGCGCGATGCGGCCCCCCTCGCCTCGCCCGAGGACAAGGCCGGGCTCAAGGCGCGGCTCATGACCCATGTCGAAGCGATCGCGGACCCCGACATCAAGCCGCTCTATCGCCGCGACCTGATGGACCTGTTCTCGGCGTTCGCGTTTCCCAAGCGCGACTTCGCCAGGCGCGAGTTCGCGCCGCGGAGGAGTGGCGGCAATCCCGCGGTGCCGCTTCGCTCGGGCGCTTCGGACAAGCTGCGCCGCGCGGCTACGATCGATCCGCGCGACGGGCTCGCGCAGGCGGTCCTCGCCGGGCTCGTGCGCCATCCCGACCAGATTCACCGCCACGCCGAAGCCCTGCTCGGCCTGGCCTCGTCCGAGCCCCAGCTCGCGGCGGCGATCGACGCGGTGCTGGCGCTTGAATCGGCCGCGCATCGCCCCATATCGCCGGCAGTCATCCTCAACCCGCCGCCGGACAGCTCGCGCTTTGCCTTCCTCGTCGAAGGAACCGATCCGCAGACGGCCCGCGAGGATCTGGCTGAAGCGGTTGCGTTGCTGGTCGAACGGCCAGCGCTTGAGCTCGCCATCGCTGCGGCCACGGCCCGCTTCGAGACCGACCCGGAAGGCGCGTTCGCCGAGCAGCAGCGGCTGCGGCAACGAAAGCTGGAAATCGAGTCGCGACTCGGGCAGATGGCCCGGAAACGCGCCGGTGCTGCGGCGTTGGATAAACGATCGGCCGGAACCCAAGTGGTTGCGGACGAGCAGGAAACAGGTTGAAGCAAGACTTATGGCGTCCGACGACACCACCGGCACCACCGACGATGCACCGCTGATCGATCTGAATGAGGCTTCGGTCAAAAAGCTGATCGCGAAGGCGAAGCGCAAGGGCTACGTCACTTACGACGAGCTCAACGAGGCGCTGCCGCAGGGGCAGATGAGCACCGACCAGATCGAGGACATCCAGACCGCGCTCAGCGAGATGGGCGTGCAGATCGTCGAGAGCGACGAGGATGCCGCGGCCGAGGAAGAGGGCGACAACGAGGCCGAAGAGATCGCTTCGGACGACGAGGACGACGGCGATGCCGATTCGGGCCACGTTCCCGAAAAGAAGAAGAAAGAGACCGCCGAGCGCACCGACGACCCGGTGCGCATGTACTTGCGCGAGATGGGCGCGGTCGAGCTGCTCAGCCGCGA
>CBHWED010000187.1:0-6755 GCA_966112795.1 uncultured bacterium | reverse complement strand
GCGCGCAACTGCGCGAGCACGGCCTCGGCCGCCTTCGCCACTGGAGCCGCGGTGTCGACCTCGCCTGCTTCGGCCCCGACGTGGCGCCGCTCGCGCTGTTCTTCGAACTGCCGCGGCCGATCCAGCTCTATGTCGGCCGGGTCGCGGTCGAGAAGAACATCGAGGCGTTCCTCGGCAACGGTCACCCCGGCGCCAAAGTTGTCGTCGGCGACGGTCCCGCGCTCGCCCGGCTCGAGAAGGAATTTCCCGAGGCCCACTTCCTCGGCAAGCAGACCGGCGCAGCGCTGGCCGCGTGCTACGCCGGGGCAGACGTGTTCGTGTTCCCGAGCCGGACCGATACCTTCGGGCTGGTGATGATCGAGGCGCTCGCCTGCGGCACCCCGGTCGCGGCCTACCCGGTCGCCGGTCCGCTCGACGTGCTCACGCCTCAAAGCGGGGTCATGGCCGAACGGATCGAGCATGCGATCGCCGGTGCGCTGCAGCTTGGCAGCGCGGCGTGCGTCGCGCACGGGCGCAGCTTCTCGTGGGAGGCCAGCGCCGACCAGTTCCTCGCCGCGCTCGAGCCGGAGTCTCCGCTTCCGGCCTGCTCGCCGGCGCTTGCGGTAGCCGCCTGACCTCCTAACGCTTGCCGTTTGCCGGCAATCGGCTTACATCGCCCCCGTGGCGGCCGCTCCCGATGGGGCGGCCCTATCTATTTTTTCCGGAGAGAAATCGTGGCCCAGCCCACTCCCCTGATGCCCCATGCGACCGCTTCGTGGCTGGTCGACAACACCGCGCTGAGCTTCGAGCAGATCGCCGAGTTCTGCGGCCTGCACATCCTCGAGGTCCAGGCCATGGCCGACGATCTCGCCAGCTCGAAATACACCGGGCGCGATCCCGTGCACTCGGGCGAGCTGAACCACGAGGAGATCGAGAAGGGCCAGGCCGATCCGAACTATCGCCTCAAGATGCAGCGCGCCCCGGTCGACGTCAGCCGCACCAAGGGCCCGCGCTACACCCCGGTGTCGAAGCGCCAGGACAAGCCCGACGGCATCGCCTGGATCATCCGCAACCACCCGGAGATCTCCGACGCGCAGATCGGCAAGCTGATCGGCACCACGCGCAACACGATCAACGCGATTCGCGACCGGTCGCACTGGAACATCTCGAACATCGTCGCCAAGGATCCGGTCACGCTCGGCCTGTGCTCGCAACGCGAGCTCGACGCGGCGGTGGCCCGTGCGGCGAAGCGCGCCGGTCCGAGCGACGACGAGGACGAGGGTACGCCCGAGGCCCGCGACGATCGGGCGAGCCTGATCGCCGAGCTGCGCGCCGAGCGCGAGGCGGCGGCCAAGGCCGCGGTCGAAGCCGCGCAGGAAGCCGAGGCCGAAGCCTGGCTCAGCGCCAAGCGCGCCGCGGAAGCCGCCGGCGAAGCCTGACCGGAGAGCGGGACCTGCGGGTCCCGCCTTCCACTCGATCGATCGGAAGTATGCTGGCGCTCAGCTCGCCAGCGAGAGCCGCTGCTCGTCGTCGGCGCCGAGGTCGAGCACGGCGGCCTTGGCCTTGCCCGCGTCGGGGGCGAACTTGCCGTCGACCTGGGCGCCCTGCTCGATCGTCAGCGCCTCGTAGTGCACGTCGCCTTCGATCCGCGCGCTCTTGAGGATCACCAGCTCGCGCGCGGTGATCGTCCCCTTGACCGTGCCCGAGAGGCGCGCGGTATCCGCGGCGATCGCCCCTTCGATGCGGCTCGTCTCGCCCTGCACCAGCGAAGCGCAGACCAGGTCGCCGACGACCGAGCCGTCGACGTGAAGGTCGGCCGAAGCTTCGATGTCGCCCCGGATCGTGACGTCGGCCCCGATGACCGAGAAGGTCGAGCTAGCCACGGGCCGAGCCGGATTTCGCATCGGCGTGCCGGGGGAGGTCGGCTCGGGCTTCTTCGAGAACATGCGGGGCGGACTCCAGGAAGGGGCGCGGATTGACCGCGCGGTCGTGGATGCGCACCTCGAAATGGAGATGCGGGCCGGTCGAGCGGCCGGTGCTGCCGATCTGGCCGATCACGTCGCCCGCGGCCACTTGCTGGCCGACGCGGGCGCGCCAGGCGGACATGTGAGCGTAGCGGGTCAACATGCCGTTGCCATGGCTGATCTCGACGACCTTTCCGTAACCGGTCTTGGTTCCCACGAAAGTAACCGTGCCTTTGGCCGCCGCGTGGATCGGCGCACCGATCGGGCCGCGGAAGTCGAGCCCGGCATGCATCGCCGCGCCGCCGTGGAACGGGTCGCTGCGGTAGCCGAAGCCCGACGAGATCATCGTGATGTCGGCCGGCATGACTTGCGGGATGCCGTTAAGCCCGCGCTCGAGCGCGTCCATCCGCGCAAGGCTGGCGCCGAGCCGCGCGAAGCGCGGGTCGAGCGATCCGTCGCGCTCGGTCGAGAGCCGCACGAACGGGCCGCCCTGGTCGACGCTGGTGGCCGCGATCATCGCCCGCGCGTCGAGCCCGAGCTTGCGCAGCGCCACTTCGGCGCGCGCGGCGCGCTGGTCGGCGAAATGGGTCAGCTTCTCGACCAGTGCGAGCTGGCGGGCCTCGATGCGCGCGAGCGCGCCGGCTTCGGGGATCGAGGCCGAGACCTTCTCGACGGTCTTGGCAGCTTCCTCGCGGCTGTCGCTGACGGTGTTCCCGGCGACCGCGTCGGCCGGGAGCATCTCGGTCATTTCCTCGAGGAACTTCTGTCGCCGGCCAAGGCTCTCGGTCACTTCGCCGAGGTCGTCGCGATAGGCTGCGACCCGGTTCTCGGCGGTGGCCACTTTGGCTTCGCGGTCGAGCAGCGACCAGCGCGCGGATTCGGTCTGGTACTGGCGGATCGCCATCGCGCCCATCGACACACCCCACCCGCCGACCACCGCGACGACGAGGCTGGCTGCAGCGATCTGCATCCGCGAGGTGATGGTGATGAAGCGGACCTGGCCCTGCGAGCGCATGAAAAATTCGCGCTCCGGAAACCAGCTCCGCAGGCTCTCCCGCAGAGAACCGGCGGTTATCTTTTTCAAGTGGACCCCGTCTGTCCCGACCCAAACGTTTGCGCGTGGCTACCGGTCCGCGGGCTCCGCGTCGAATCGCAAGTTAACCTTTCGGGCGAAGCGCACGCGAATCGCGACGAGTCGTTGACCTGGGTTGGATTCTGTAGGGAACCTGACCGAAATATGTCTGCGTTGTTTCGAATCGCCGGACCCGCAAATCCCGCTGACAGGCCCCCGGCCGGGTGTTAAGGCGCGCGCATGTCGACCCAGCCGCAGACCCCGCCCGACCACGAGGCGCTCGTCGCCGACCTCGCGCGCGCCGGACGCGCGGCGCAGCGCGTGCTCGCGCGGCTCGGCGACGAAGGCAAGGCCGCCGCGCTGCGCTCCGCCGCAGCGTCGCTGCGCGCCGCGGCCGGCACGATCCTCGCGGCCAATGCCCGCGACATCGCCGCCGGCGAGGCCAATGGCCTGTCGGGCGCAATGCTCGACCGGCTCCGGCTCGACGACAAGCGGCTCGAAGCCATCGCCTCCGCGGTCGAGCAAGTCGCCGCCCTGCCCGATCAGGTCGGCAAGGTGATCGACCGCAGCGTGGCCCCGAGCGGGCTCGAGCTCGCCCGCGTGCGCATTCCGATCGGCCTGATCGGGATCATCTACGAGAGCCGTCCCAACGTCACCGCCGACGCGGCCGCGCTGTGCCTGAGGAGCGGCAACGCGGCCCTGCTGCGCGGTGGCAGCGAGGCGGTCCATTCGAACCGTGCGATCCATGCGGCGCTTGCCGAAGGGCTCGAGGCTGCCGGCGTGCCCGCGGCGGCGATCCAGCTCATGCCGACGCAGGACCGCGAGGCGGTCGGCGCGATGCTGCGCGCGGCCGGGCTGATCGACATGATCGTCCCGCGCGGCGGCAAGGGCCTCGTCGCCCGCGTGCAGAACGATGCGCGCGTGCCGGTGCTCGCCCACCTCGACGGCATCTGCCACACCTACATCCACTCGGCGGCCGACCCCGACATGGCGGTCAAGCTCGCGCTCAACGCCAAGATGCGCCGCACCGGCATCTGCGGGGCGATGGAGACGCTGCTGCTCGACGCCGCCTTCCCGGCGAGCGTCGAGGTCGCGAAGACCCTGCTCGACGCGGGCTGCGAGCTGCGCGGCGACGCGCGCGCGCAGTCGCTCGATCCGCGGATCAAGCCCGCCAGCGCCAACGACTGGAACTGCGAGTACCTCGACGCGATCCTCTCGGTCGCCGTGGTCGACGGGCTCGATGCGGCGCTCGCGCATATCGCGCGGCACTCGTCGGGCCACACCGACGCGGTCGTCACCTCCGACACCGAAGTCGCCGAACGCTTCCTCGAGGAGGTCGACAGCGCGATCGTCATGGTCAACGCCTCGACCCAGTTCGCCGACGGCGGCGAGTTCGGTCTCGGGGCCGAGATCGGCATTGCCACCGGCCGCCTGCACGCGCGCGGCCCGGTCGCGCTCGAAGGGCTGACGACCTACAAGTGGCAGGTCCGCGGGCACGGCGAGACGCGGCCCTAAACGCACCCTTGAAGCGCCCCCTCCTGCGCGCCTAGATCGGCGCGAACAGGAGATCCCCCCATGCGCTACAACCAGTTCGGCCAGACCGGCCTGATCGTCTCCGAGCTGTGCCTCGGGGCGATGACCTTCGGCACCAACCCCGGCCGTTTCGGGCAGATCCACGGCCTCGACCAGGACGCCTCGACCGCGTTGGTCAAGCAGGCGCTCGATGCCGGGATGAACATGATCGACACCGCCAACGTCTACACCACCGGCCAGTCGGAGGAATTCGTCGGCGGCGCGCTCAAGGCGCTCGGCGTCAGGCGCTCCGAAGTGGTCGTCGCCACCAAGGCGATGGGCGCGATGGGCGAGGGCAGGAACGATTCGGGCACCGGCCGCAAGCACTTGCTCGACCAGATCGACGCCAGCCTCGCGCGGCTCGGGCTCGACCACGTCGACCTCTACCAGATCCACGGCTGGGACCCGGTCACGCCGATGGAGGAAGCGCTCGAGGCGCTCAACGACATCGTCCGCTCGGGCCGCGCGCGCTACGTCGGCGTCAGCAACTGGGCCGCCTGGCAGATCGTCAAGGCGCTGTGGACTTCCGAGCGCCACGGCTTCGCCAGGTTCGCCTCGCTGCAGGCCTACTACACCGTCGCCGGCCGCGATCTCGAGCGCGAGCTGGTGCCAATGCTCTTGAGCGAAGGCCTCGGCCTGATGGTCTGGAGCCCGCTCGCCGGCGGGTTGCTGTCGGGCAAGTACAACCTCTCGGCCGATGGCCACGAAGGTGAAGGCCGCCGCGCCGCGTTCGACTTCCCGCCGGTCGACCTCGCGCGCGCCGCACCGCTGGTCGAGGCCATGCGCGGCATGGCCGACAAGCGCGGGGTCTCGGTCGCGCAGATCGCGCTCGCCTGGCTGCTCTACCAGCCGGTCGTCTCGACGGTGATCGTCGGCGCCAAGCGCGCCGACCAGCTGGCCGACAACATCGCCGCCTGCGACGTCGAGCTCGAAGCCGCCGAGCTCGCGCAGCTCGACGGGCTCAGCGCCCTGCCGCGTGAATACCCGGGGTGGATGTTCCAGATGCAGGGCGGCTACGTCACCGGCAAGATTTCCGAGCGCCGCCGGCCCAAGTGACCCGCGCGGCGTCAGCGAGGATTTGAACACGGGCCGCGCTTGCCCTTATGGAGTGGCGCCTGAAGGGAGCCACTCCATGCGCTACAATCGCCTCGGCCAATCCGGCCTCGTCGTGTCCGAGCTGTGCCTTGGGGCGATGACGTTCGGCAACAAGCCGAGCGGGTTCTTCCAGCACGACCTCGACCAGGACGGCTCGACCGCGCTGGTCCGGCAGGCGCTCGAAGCCGGCGTCAACTTCATCGACACCGCCAACCTCTACACCGCCGGGCAAAGCGAGGAGTTCGTCGGCGGTGCCTTGCGCGCGCTCGGCGTGGCGCGTGACCGGATCGTCGTCGCGACCAAGGGCATGGGCCCGATGGGCGAGGGGCCCAACGACGCCGGCTATGGCCGCTACCACCTGCTGCACCAGATCGACGCCAGCCTCGCGCGGCTCGGGCTCGACCACGTCGACCTCTACCAGATCCACGGCTGGGACCCGAACTGCGGCATCGAGGAAGGCCTGCGCGCGATGGAGGACATCGTCCGCTCGGGCCGCGCGCGCTATATCGGCGTCAGCAACTGGGCCGCGTGGCAGATCGCCAAGGCGCTCGGCATCGCCGAGCGGCGCGGATGGGACAAGTTCGTCTCGGTCCAGGCGCTCTACACCGCCGCCAACCGCGAGCTCGAACGCGAGCTGGTGCCGATGATGCGCAGCGAGGGGCTCGGCCTCATGGTGTGGAGCCCGCTCGCCGGTGGCCTGCTCTCGGGCAAGTACGAGCGCGGCGCCGACGACAAGGCCGAAGGCGAAGGCCGCCGCGCCAAGCTCGACTTCCCGCGTACCGACAAGGCGCTCGCTTTCGACCTCGTCGACGCGATGCGGCCCATGGCCGAAGGCCGCGGTGTCGCGGTCTCGGCGATCGCGCTCGCCTGGCTGCTGCACAAGGACGTCGTCTCGAGCGTGATCATCGGCGCGCGCCGGGCCGACCAGCTCGCCGAGAACCTCGCCGCGAGCGATGTCGTGCTCACCGCCGACGAGCTCGCCCAGCTCGACGCGCTCGGAGCACCCGAGCTCGAGTACCCGGCCTGGGCGCTCGTCTCGCAGGAAACCCGCCACGGCTTCCGCATTACGCCTC
>CBHWED010000186.1:0-6761 GCA_966112795.1 uncultured bacterium | reverse complement strand
TCATGTCGAAGTCGATGATCCCGGCGTTGTTGATCCCGAGCAGCGGCATGCGCAGCATCCGGTCGGGACGCATTCGCGCGATGCTCTGCTCGATCCCATCGGGCGCTTCGGCGATGACCTGGGCGAGCGCCGAGCTGACCAGGTCGTAGAAATCGTACCCACCCCGCTCGGACCACGGCGCGCAGGCGACGTAGGGGAAATGCGTGTCGCCCGAGAGCAGCACCACGCCGGTGATCGCGTTGTCGCGGATGAAGTCGAACAGGCGCGTGCGCTCGTGCTGGTAGGCCGCCCAGCTGTCGCCGCCCGGCCCCTTGAAGCGCGACCAGCCGCTGCCGCAAGCGATCACCTTGAACGGCGCGCGGCTGGCGAGCAGCCGCTGCTGCAGCCATGCGAACTGGCCCTTGCCGAGGAACTCCTTGTCGGGGGTATCCTCGTCCTCGTCGGGTGCGCGGTGGTAGCGGTCGTCGAGGAAGATGAAGTCCACGCCGCCGTAGGCATAGTCGAAGAACACGCCGGGCGTGTCCGGCGCGCCGGCGCCGGGATTGGCCCAGAACTGCTTGAAGATCGCCAGCGACTGCTCGCGGATCGGGTTGGTGCGATCGAAGTTGTCGAGCCCGTAGTCGTGGTCGTCCCAGATCGCGAGCTGCGGCACGCTGCGCCCGATCGGCTGGAACGCGGGCACGAACCGCTGCCGCTGGTATTCGGCGACCAGCGTCGCCGGCGTGATCGAATCGCCGTAGATGTTGTCGCCGAGCCAGAAGAACAGGTCGGGACGGTACTGCGCGATCGCCCGCCAGATCGGCTGCTCAGGCTCGCTCTGGATGCGTGCGCAAGAGCCGAACGCGACGCGAAAGCGCGCCGCTGCGGCGGGCGCGGTGCGCACGCGCTGCGGCGGGGTGTCGCGCAAGTACTTGTCCTGCTTGCCGTTGGCCACGACTCGATAGTGGTAGGTCGTGTCGGGCTGCAGCCCCTCCATGCGCAGGACCAGCGTGTAGTTGTCCTCGGCCCGCGCGCGCTGCGGCGGCGTGCGCTGCCACGGCCCTGCGACCGGGTCGGTGGTATATTCGACCAGCGCGTCGAAATAGTCGCCGCTGAGCTGCACCCAGATCGGCACGCTGGTCGGCGTGACCGCGCCGACCATCGGCCCGAGCATGACGCGCGGCGTCCCCTCCGGGTTCGGCTCCGCCCAAGCCGGAAACGGCATGACCGCGGCTGCGGCGGTGGCGGCGAGAAACGTACGGCGTGAGTTTTTCATGGGCTTGCCCGGATGAGGATGCAAAGGCAGGGCGCCGGACGCGATCCGTCCGGCGCCCCGGCGCTTACCAGGTCTTCGAGACCGAGAAGCGGAACTCGCGCCCGAACACCTCGTAGCTCGAGACGAAGAACCGGTCGTGGTTGCGGTAGTTGAGATTGCCCGGATTGGTCAGGTTCGAGCCGGTCAGCGCCAGCTTCAGGTCGTTGGCGAAGGTATAGCTGATCTGCGCATCGACCGTCTCGCGCGGCGCCCGGTAGTTGTCGAGGTCGGGGTTCTCGCCGAACGAGCTGCCCGTCGCGTCGCCCTGGTAGGACCATGCGACGCGCGCCGACAGGCCTCCGCGCTCGTAGTAAAGCTGCACGTTGTAGATCTCGTCGGCCTGGTTGAAGAACGGCACGTGACCGTCGGGGCGTCCGGGGACGTCGATCAGGACTTCTGAATCGATCAGCGCGCCGTTGGCGTAGATCCCCAAGCTGTCGAACGGCGCGGGCAGGAAATTGAAGTCCTTCTGCACGCTGAGCTCGATGCCCTGGATGTGCCCGGGATTGGAGTTGGCGACCGTCTCCTCGAAGTAGTGGTCGTAGGTGACGCCCTCGAACTCGTGGTTCTCGAACTGGTTCTCGATGCTGTAGATCGCGTTGGTCACGCGCTTGTAGAACGCGCCGAGCGACACCGAGCCGGTGCGGTCGGGGAAGAAGTAATCGACCGAGGCGTCGAAGTTGAGGCTCTTGTAGGGCTTCAGCGACGGGTTGCCGATCTCGACCGAGGCGTCGAGGTTCACGTAGTCGTTGACCGCGTCGTAGCTCTCGCTGACGACGATCGTCGAGATCGGCGCCATGTCGGTGTAGTCGGGGCGGCCGATGTTGGTCGTGACCGAGCCGCGCACCAGCCAGTCCTTGGCCAGGTCCCAGCGCAGGACCAGCGCCGGGAGCACGTTGGTGTACGAGTGCGAGCGCGAGATATCGATGATGTCGCTCGTGCCGAACGGCACCTCGCCGAGCCGTGAGCGTCCCGCGGGGATCGTCGGGTCGGAGGTGACCGCGGCGACGAAGCCCATCGCCGAGATGTCGGATTCGGTCCGTTCCACGCGCGCGCCGGCGATCAGGCTCAGCTCGGGGGTGAAGTGGTACTCGCCCATCAGGTAGCCCGAGTAGATGTTCTCATCGAGCCAGTAGTCGTTCTCCATCGAGTTCGCGCGCGAGGTCACGTCGTCGTAGTAGAAGTTGTCTGGGAAGGCGTTGAAATAGGTCTCGTAGCCGGCGCGGCTCGGCGCCATTAGCGTGCCGAGGCCGGGAACGATCGAATAAGGCTCGCCGCGTCCCTCCGAGAACAGCGCCGACAGGCCCGGGTAGCTCGACAGCAGGTAGGTCGCTGCGGTCGGGTAGTAGCGGTAGTCGGTGTCGTCGACCGACTTGTCGCGCAGGATGGCCTTCACACCGCCCCGCAGCTGGACTTCGTGCCCGCCGATCTCGCCGTCCCAGGTCAGATCGAGGTTGCCGGTGTAGGTTTCCTCGATGACGGTCGAGGTCACGCCGCGGAACGCGGTGATCCGCTCGAACGCCGGGTCCATGAACGTCAGCCCGCCGGAAAGCGCCGTGTTGAACCCGACCGGCCGCGCGAGACCCTTCTCGTCGAGATCGAACGTGATCGCCGGAGCCTGCCCCGCACCCGCCGTGGTCGTCGCGCCGGTCGACTGGAAGTAGCGCTGGTACGGGTTCAGCTCCTTGGCGGTGGTGTAGTTGAGGTTGCCGGTAACCGACCAGCCGCCGCCGAAATCGTGCTCGCCGCCGACGACGAGCTGCTGCACCGGGCGCTCCTGCTCCTCGGAGCGCGTCTCCATCGAAGCCGTGTAGCGGTTGGCGTAGAACTCATCGAGCGAGTTGAACCCGCGCGAGGCGGTCGAGATCGAGATCTGCGGACGATCGCGGTAGTCGTTGTACTTCGAATAGAAGTACCGCACCCACGCCTGGGTGTCCTCGTCGGGCCGGTACTCGAGGTTCACCGTGCCGCCGTAGCGCTCCTTCTCGCCGACGGACTGGGCGTACACCACCGTCCCCGGAAAGTAGTAATGCTCGGGCAGGTCGTCGTTGGTCCACGATGCGGAGGTCGTGTACTGCTGCGAGGTGTACTGCTTGAACCAGTACTCGCCGCTCACGAACAGTGCGAACTCGTCGTTGGCGCCGAACCTGGTGCCGAACGCCACGTTGCCGGCGTAGATGTCGCTGTCCTCGCCGAAGTCGTTGTAGCCGATCTCCGCGTTCACGTTCAGCCGGGTGTCCGGATAGTCGAAGCCGCTCGGGGTGACGATGTTGATCGTGCCGCCGACCGACTGGCCGTCCATGAACGGCAGCGTCACCTTGTGGATCTCGACGCGCGACAACGCGCTCGAACTGAGCACGTCGAGCGGCGCCGCGCGGCCGGACTCGCCGTCGGTGTCCGACACCGCGATGGTCTGGCCGTTCATCGTCACGTTGTTGAGGATCGGGTCGACGCCGCGGATCGAGACGTAGCGGCCCTCGCCCTGGTCGCGGATCAGGTAGACCGACGGCAGGCGGCGCAGCGCTTCGGCGATGTTGGTGTCGGGCAGCTTGTTGACGTCGTCGGCCGAGAGCACCTCGACCCGGTTGGGCGCGGCGCGGGCGATGTCGCGGGCGTTCTCGAGGCCCGCGCGAAAGCCGCTGACCACGATCGTGTCATCTGCGGGGGCCTCCGCGGCCTGCTCGCCGCGCACGACCAGCGCGCCGTCGTGCTCGCTGACCGTCAGGCCGGAGCCGGCCACCAGACGCCGAGCGGCATCGGCGGGCGTGTAGCGACCGCGCAAGGCGGGGCTGGTGCGTCCCGAAACAGCTTCGACCGGGAAAGCGATCGCCACGCCGGCCTGCCGGCCAAGCTCGTTGAGCGCCGCGCCGAGATCCTGCGCGGGAATGTTGAAGTCGATCGCGCGCTGGTCGACGGCCACCGTCTGTTGCGCGTGCGCGGGCGACACGAGCGCCCCGCAGGACGCGAGCACGGTTGCGCCCAAAAGGACGTGACGAAGCACAGACATGTGGAATTCCCTCCTGCGGATCCCGATTCCGGCGCGCTGCAAATGCGAGCCGTTCGACTGTCGGGATGCGCGGGCGGCGGCGATCCGCTAACCCGCCAGGAGATTTTTTCGCTCAGGCCCGGGTGAGGCGGATGCGGTCGGCGTCGAAGCGCGCCGAGACGCCGTAGATCTCGTGGAGCGCCTTGCAGAAATCGTCCGGATCGGTGGCCGAGAAGCGACCGCCCAGCCGGAGCCCGCGGATCGACGGATCGCCGATCTCGATCGGACGCGAGAGATAGCGGTTGTACTCGGCGACCGCGTGCTCGAGCGTCTCGCCGTTGAACTGCAGCTGGCCTTGCCGCCAGGCCGAGACGGCGCCCGCCTCGAGCGCGGAAATGGCGAGGACGGCGGGCGCTTCCCTTCCCGTGACGGAGGCCCTGCCCATGGCGGGAACACGCAGCGCCGCAGGCGAAGCGGGATTGCGCAAGGTCGCCCCGCCTTCGAGCACGGCCACGTCGACCCCGCGAACCCCGAGCCGCGCATTCATCCGCCCCCCGGCCGCGAGCTCGACCTGCGACTGGCCGCAATGCAGGCGGCACGGCGCGCTGCCGGCCTCGCGCTCGAGCGAAACCTCGCCGCGCAGCAGGTCGATGTCGTAGGCGCCGTCGCGATGGCGCCATTTGACATGGCTGTCGGTGTTGAGCTCAAGCGCGATGCCTTCGGCCACCACGATCCGCCGCCGCTCGCCGACGCCGGTTTCCGCATCGTGCGCCGCCGCTGCGGCGGCCCAGCCGAGTCCGCCGAGCCCGACCGCGAGCACGCCCGCAAAGCCGAGCATCAGCGATCGCCGGCGATCGACCCCGGCCGGCGCCTCCTCTTCGGCAGGCGCGGCGGCCCGCTCGCCGAGCCCGATCTCGCGCAGCATGTCGAGATCCTGGCCGACTTGCGCCAAGCGGATGAACGCGAGCGCGTGTGCCGGATCGGCGGCGCGCCACTGCTCGAACGCCTGGCGCTCGGCGGTGCCGCATTCGATCGCCGCCAGCCAGTCGGCAGCCTCGGCCTCGATCCGCTCCTGTCTGCCGGCCGCTCTGCTCATCAACTCGAGGTCCATATATCGCAAAGGATACATGGCGCGGCCAAAACCGCTATCGGATTGTCCTGACGCTGCGATTTGGCCCTAGGCCTGCTTCTGCTGGTCCGTGGCTTCGTCGGCCGGACTGCCCGACGCGGACAGGCGCGGCGCTTGCGACCCGCGCCGCCAGGTCATGAGCTGCTGCATGCCGCGCGCGAGATGCGTTTCGACCGTCGAAACCGAGATGCCCAGCGCAAGCGCGATCTCACGCGGCGAGCGCTCCTCGAACTTGCGCATGCGGATGACGCGCCGGCACACCGGCGGCAGGCGCTCGACGTCGGCCAGCAGGTCGACCAGCGCCGCACGCGCCGCGACGGTCTCGAACACACCCGGCGCCTCGTCGCGCACTTCGGCCAGCGTCGGCGCCGGAATGTCGGTGATGGCGACGACCTGGTCGCGGCGCACGCGCTGGAGCACGAGGTTGCGGATCACCGTCACGGTGTACGAGCGCGGATCGCGGATCGCCGCCCAGTTGTCCATCTGCAGCAGCTTCAGATAGGCTTCCTGCACCAGGTCCGAGGCCTCCTCGGCGCTTTTCGACCAGCGCCGCCCCTGGCGCAGGTAATGCGCCTCGTGCGGCAGGACCTGCGTCGCAAACCAGAGATCGATCGGGCGGGACCAGTTCACGACATTCCCCTCATGGCTGGGGAGCGCCTATCGACGCGCGTTGACGCTTTTGTGACCGGTCGCACGGCCGCACCAACGGCTCGTCGCGATTTCGCGAATGCCCCTGCCCCGCAGAATTGGGCCGCCCCGCGTTGGCGGTTTTGCCGCGCACGCGCATCCATTCCGGCAAAGCCCATTCCGGACCGGAGAGCCTCGTGACGTCCCTTTCAAAGCTGACCGTGCCAGCCGCGTGCCTGGCCTTCGCGCTGCACGCCGCGGCGCATGCCGAAACCCCGGCGCTCGAGGCCGTGCGCGAGACCGCTCCGGTCGTGTCCCCCGGCGACTCGGCGGACGACCCGGCGGTGTGGCGCAATGCGGCCGATCCGGCACGAAGCCTGATCGTCGCCACCGACAAGGACTGGGGCCTGTTCGTCTACGACCTGACCGGCGCGCAGGTCGCCTCGGCACCGGCCGGCAAGGTCAACAACGTCGACTTGCGCGCCGACGTGCTGATCCAGGGCCGCCTGGGCGTGCTCGTCGCCGCGAGCGATCGCACCGATGACCCGAACGGCAAGATCGCGCTCTATGCGCTCGACAGCGCGCCGGCCGGGTTGCGGCACCTCGCTCACCTGCCAGTCGCGAGCAATGGCGTCGGCGAGGTCTACGGCTTGTGCCTGTGGCGCCGCGCGGCGAACGAGGTCTACGCCTTCATCGCCTTCAACGACGGCGACGTGCGCCAGTAC
>CBHWED010000185.1:0-6817 GCA_966112795.1 uncultured bacterium | reverse complement strand
GTCTGCGCGGCGGTGCTGCTGGCGATGTAGTCGAGCTCGGCCACCTGCATGGCGCGTTCGAACGGGCCGTCCTCGGGGAAGCGGTGCATCAGCCGGGTCAGCGACCAGCTGAACCGCTCGGCCTTCCACACCCGCGCAAGCGCCTTGGCCGAGTAGCCGGCGATCGCATCGCCATCGCCGCGTCGGAAGAACGCGGTCAGCGCCTCGGCCGCGTAGTGCACGTCGCTCGCCGCGAGGTTGAGGCCCTTGGCGCCGGTCGGGGGGACGATGTGCGCGGCATCGCCGCACAGCATGAGCGAGCCGTGGCGCATCGGCGCGAACACGTAGCTCCTGAGCGGCGCGATCGACTTCTCGAGCGCCGGGCCGCGGACCATCTGCGCCGCCGCCTCGTCGGGCAGGCGGAGGGCGAGCTCGTCCCACAATCGCGCGTCGGGCCAGTCCTCGACCGTGTCGCTCAGCGGCACGTCGATGTAGTAGCGGCTGCGGGTCTCGCTGCGCATCGAGGCGAGCGCGAAGCCGCGCGCGTGGTGCGAGTAGATCAGCTCGTGGTTGCACGGCGGCACGTCGGCGAGGATGCCGAGCCAGCCGAACGGGTACTCGCGCTCGTACTCGGTGAACCGGCCGGCCGGGATCGCCCGGCGGCTCGGGCCGTGGAAGCCGTCGCAGCCGACCACGATGCGGGCGTCGATCCGCTGTTCAGCACCGTCCTTCGCGAAGGTGACGAACGGCGCGTCGCTCTCGATGTCATGCAGCGCGACGTCGGCGGCCTGGTAGACCACCTCGAGCCCGCGCTCCTCGCGCGCCTCCATCAGGTCGCGGGTCAGCTCGGTCTGGCCGTAGACCACGACCTGCTTGCCGGTCAGCCCGGCGACGTCGATGCGGATCAGCCGCTCGCCGTCGGCGAGGTTGAAGCCGTCGTGCGGCAGGCCTTCGGCCTTGAGCCGCGCGTCGAGCCCGAGCCGGGCCATCAGCGAGACGGTGATCTGCTCGAGCACGCCGGCGCGGATGCGGCCGAGCACGTAGTCGGGCGCCTGGCGCTCGAGCACCACGCATTCGATCCCCTCGGCGCGCAGCAGGTGGCCGAGAAGAAGCCCGGCAGGACCGGCGCCGATGATGCAGACCTGGGTGTTCATCAGATCGGGCGAGTGACCGGTGCTATTTCGCCTCAGAACTCGGCCGAGAGCTGCACGTACCAGTTCTGCGGCCGCGCGAAGATGCGCTCGGCGTAGCCGAGGGTCGCGAGCGACGCGTTGCCCTGGATCAGGTATTCCTCGTCGAACAGGTTGATCACGCCGGCGGTCACCGACCAGCGGTCGTTGATCCCGAGCTCGAGCGAGGCGTTGGCGACGAAGTAACCGTCCTCCTCGATTTCGGGCACGCTGCCGGTGATGAACACGACTTTCGACTGGTAGCTGCCATCGAAGCGCGGCGTCAGCGTGAAGCCTTCGGACAGGGGAATCTCGTACCCGACCGCAAAGTTGCCTTGGAACCCCGGGGTCAGCGGCAGGTCGTCGCCGGGCGCCACCGTCGCCGAAGCGCCGGGGACCGGCGTGATCTCGAGAATGTCGTCGTCGAGAATGCTCATGCCGGCGTCGAACGAGAAGCCGCCGCGCGGGTGATAGCCGACCTCGGCCTCGAACCCCTGGATGCGCGCCTTGCCGGCGTTGAACAGCAGCGGGACAACGCCCTGGCGGAAGATCAGCTGGATGTCGTCATAGTTGGCCCGGAACGCCGCGAGGTTGAGGGTCGCGTCGCCGAAGTCCATCTTCGCGCCGAGCTCGAAGCTCTCGACGGTCTCCTCGTCGAACCCGACCGGGACGTTGCCCGGCGGCGGCGCGTTGTACCGCGTGTTGAAGCCGCCCGACTTGAAGCTCGTCGCGTAGGACGCATAGGCGTTGAGCCAGTCGCTGAACTCATACCGCACGCTGGCCGAGCCGGTCAGGTGCGAGAAGGTATCCTCGAACGGGCGGTTGTAGATGAACAGCGGGCCGCCCTCGGGGATCGCCTTGGTGGGCAGCGGATTGGGATCGGGCTGGGTTGCCGGGAACAGGTTCAGGACCGTGCCCTGGTAGGTCTTGCGGTCCTCGGTGTAGCGCAGCCCCCCGGTCAGCTCGAGGCCGTCCAGCGGCTCGACCGAGACCTCGCCGAACGCGGCCAGCGAGCGGGTCTCGAGGTCGGACAGCTGGAGATCGCGCGAGCCGGGCCCTCCGGCGAGGAGCGAGCCGATCACCGGCGGTGATGGCGGGAAGGCGAGCGGCACGGTGGCTCGCTCGAATGTGTCCTCGTCGAAATAGTAGCCGCCGAGGATCGCGCTGACGATTCCGCGCTGGTACTGCAGCTGCAGCTCCTGGCTGAACTGGTCGGACTCGCCGCCGACATCGGTGGTGATCATCACGAACGGCGTGTTGTCGGCATCGCGGATGCCGCGGGATTCGGTCGAGCGATAGGCCGTGATGCTCTTCAGCGTCAGGCTGTCGGAAATCTCGTACCGCGCGGTGCCCGAGACACCCCAGATCTGCGAGGTGCTCATCACTGCAGCGGTGCCGCCGTTGACGAAATTCCCCCGCGCCTGAAAATCGTTGGCGCAGCGCGGGTCGTCGATCAGCGGGACCGACGGCGGGCCGAAGCGCGGATCGCCCGGCGCGATCGGCGCGAACGGGATCTTCGCACCGGGACAGCCGGCGGCCACGCTGACGATCGCCGCCACCGGGGCGTTCTCGTTGATGCCGGCGAAAGTGAACGGCGCGCCGTTCTCGTCGCGATCGGTGTAGTCGGCACGCAACTGGATCTCGAAATCCGGGGTCGGCTCCCAGCGGAAGGCGCTGTTGAACGTGACCACGTTCTCGTTGCCGAGGTCCTGGCCGTCGTAAGCGCGGATCACGTAGCCGTCGCGCTTGCGGAACCCGCCGGACACTCGGGCAGCGGCGGTATCGCCGAACGGGAAGTTCAGCGCGCCGAAGCCTTCGACCAGATCGTCGCTACCGGCCCTGACCCGGGCACGGCCGGAAAATTCACCGAACTCCGGTTCGCGTGTGCGGACGAGAATCGCGCCGCCGATCGTGTTGCGGCCGAACAGCGTTCCCTGCGGTCCGCGCAGCACCTCGACGCTGCCGATGTCGCCGAACTCGATCGTGCTGCCGACGGCGCGGCCGACATAGACTTCGTCGACATAGACGCCGACGCCCGGATCGACCGCGGCTGTAGGATCGAGCTGGCCGACGCCGCGGATGAACGCGACCGAGGCCGAGCTGTTGCCCGAAAGCTGGCCTGCGGGCTTGAACTGCAGGCTCGGCGTGATCCGTTCGAGATCCTGCGTCTGATGGATTTGCCGCTCGGCGAGAGTCTCGGCGCTGAAGACCGAGATCGCGACCGGGGTTTCCTGGAGCGACTCCTCGCGCCGGCGCGCGGTGACCAGGATCGCATTGCCCTGCTCGGCTTCGCCGGGTCCCGCCTGGGCGTCGGCCGGCGGGGCGTCCTGTGCCGCTGCCGAGGTGCCGGGTACGGCGGCGAAGGCGCCCGTCAGTGCCAATCCCCCGACCAGCAACCGGCGACGGTATTCGCCTCGCGCACAGCGAACGGACTGCAATCTCATCACCCCATCTCCCCCCAGACGCGCCATCGATGCCGCATCTGTTTATCGGCAATATCTGTTATCGACTATAACGGTTCATAGCAATAACAGTTTAACTTGTGTGATCCCTGCGCAACGGGCATGCAGCGCGGATGAGCAAGGTGATCGAACGCGAGGACCCGCTGTCGCACGTGCGGCGCCGAGCCCCGACGCTGGCGAACTCGGAGGTGGACCTGGGACTTCTGACCGATCTCACCGGGTTCTCGGTCAAGCTGGTCTGGATCCTCGGGCACGGTCTCCTCGCCCGCGAGTTCGGCGACACCGGCATCACCCCCCACCGTTATTCGATGCTCGAAGTGATCGGCCGGAACCCGGGACTGCAGCAGACCCAGCTTGCCGCCGCTCTGGCGCTGACGCGCCCGGCGACGACCCTGGCGGTGGACTTCTGGGAGGACCGCGACTGTGTCGAGCGCCGCAAGATCGCCGGCGATCGCCGCTCGTTCGGCGTTTACCTGACGGCGCACGGCGAGAAGGAGCTCATCCACCTGCGAGAGCTCGTCCGCAAGGCCGACGCCGCGCTGACCGCGGATCTCACCGAAGCGGAAACCACGGAATTACGCCGCATCTTGCGGAAGATACACCGGTAACGCGAAAGCGCGGACGGGGGAGGACGAAGAATGCAGGGTTCGTTGAAGGCGCGGGCCGGGCGGCTGTCGCTGGCCGGCTTGTTGATGGTTTCGCTGGCTGGTCCACTGACGGCGCAGCAGCCGCAGGCCGATCCCGAGGCCTTTCGGCGCGCGCAGGAAGAGTTCAACAGGGTGCCGAATACACCCGGAGATGGACCCTATCCGGCGACGATCGAGACCGACCCCAGCCTGCCCGGCCATGTGATCTATCGTCCGGCCGATCTCTCGCCGTTCGAGGGCGGCAAGCTGCCGGTCCTGGTCTGGGGCAATGGCGCCTGCGTCGACGACGGCACGGCACACCGCCTGCATCTCGCGGAGATCGCCTCGTACGGATACCTGGTGATCGCCGCCGGTGCCTGGCGCAGCGGACCCGGGGCAACCGAGCCGCGCGTGCAGCAAGCGGCGCCGGCGGGCGGTGGACTGCCTCCCGCGGCGACAACGGCCGCCGACGTTCGCGCGGGCATCGACTGGGCCCTCGCGGAAGGCTCGCGGGCCGGAAGCAGGTTCCAGGGCAAGGTCGCGACCGAGACCGTGGCCGTCGCGGGCCATTCCTGCGGCGGCCTGCAGGCGATCGAGATCGCTGCGGACCCGCGCGTGAAGACCGTGCTCGTGCACAACAGCGGGGTCTTCAACGACGGCGCGAGCCGCATCCCCGGCATTGCGGTCACCAAGGCGATGCTCGAGCGCATCCACACGCCGGTCATCTACATCCTCGGCGGCCCGACCGACATCGCCTACCCCAACGGAACGGACGACTTCGCGCGCCTGAATGCCGTGCCCGCGGTGCTGGCCAACCTGCCTGTCGGCCACGGTGGGACATTCTCCGAACCGATGGGCGGCGCCGTCGCGCATGTCGCGGTGGACTGGCTCGAGTGGCAGCTCAAGGGCGACAAGGCCGCGGCCCGCACCTTCGTGGGCGAGAACTGCCGGCTGTGCACCGGCACGGACTGGTCCATCGAGCGCAAGGGCCTCTAGATCGAACACAGGGCGAGGGACGGACATGCGAAATTCGGTCGGCAGGATGCTGCTCGGCAGTCTCGCAATCGTGGCGGCGGCGGCGCTGACGTGCGTCCAGCCGGGCGCCGCGCAAGCGCCGGGCAGTGGAGCCCAGGCCAATGGGCCTCCCCGCCTTCCGGCGCGGATGGAGCCCGATCCGCGGGTCCAGCAACGGACCTATCATTTTGCCGACACCGATGAGGACCTCGCCTACACGGTCTTCGTCTCATCCAAGGTCAAGCCGGGCACGCCCGCGCCGCTGATCGTCGCGCTGCACGGCTACGGTGGCGATTCCAACTTCATCGTGCGCGGCCGGCTGATCGATCTGGCCGAAGAGAACGGTTACATCGTGGTCGGCCCGATGGGCTACAACGCGACCGGCTGGTACGGCTCGCCGGTGATCGTGATCGGCGGAGGTCCGGTCGATCCGCCGAACCTGGCCGAGCTGTCCGAAAAGGACGTGATGAACGTGCTCGCCATGGCACGCAGCGAGTTCACCGTCGATCCGAAGCGGACCTACCTGATGGGCCATTCGATGGGCGGCGCAGGCGCGCTGTTCCTCGGCCAGAAGCATGCGGGCCAATGGGCAGCGGTCGCGGCGATCGCGCCGGCGGCGTTCCTGATGCAGCCGAGGCAGAAGGAGCTCCTCGCGCCGATCAAGGCCGCCGGTGTGCCGGTGATGATCACGCAGGGGGATCAGGACCAGGTCGTGCCCGCGGCCGGCACGCGCACGTGGGCAGCCGCGATGGACGAGCTCGGCCTGAGCCATGAATACATCGAGATGCCGGGCCGCGATCACGGCACGATCATCGCCGACGGCATGCCCGACATCTTCCGCTTCTTCGCGGCCCACGCTCGAGGGCGCTGACCGAGACGACACGCCCGCGGACTAGCTCGCGGGCGCGAGCATGCCGTGCATGCCGAGCCAGCGCACGAAGGCGTCGAACCAGCCGGTGCTGGTGGTTTCCTTCGGGTACATGCCGAACCCGTGCCCACCCTGTTCGTAGAGGTGGAATTCGACCGGCCGCTTTGCCGAGCGCCAGCTTTCGATCAGGCCGATGCCGCTGTTATCCATCAGCGGATCGTCCGCCGCGAGCGCCACGAACAGCGGCGGCGCGTCGGCCGGGACGGGGACTTGCGCAAGCGGACCGTAGATGTTGCCGAGGAAAGCGGGCTTCGCGTCCTCACCGGCCAAGGCGGTCGCCATCGTCAGCATGGCGCCGGCGGAGAAGCCGACCATGCCGATGCGATCCGGATCGACGTGCCATTCGCCGGCATGCGCGCGGACGAGGGCGAAGGCCGCGCGGGCGTCGGCGATTTGCGGCGCGAGGCTGGTCGCCATCGTGGCGGGCGTCATCTGCGGCGGGCGCGGGGCCGAAGCACCCGAGAACATCTCGCGCATCGACTGCTCGAACTCGGCCATCTCGCGCGGGGTTTGGTTGAGCCGGTACTTGAGCACGAAGGCCGACACGCCGTGCGCAGCTAAGGCGCGGGCGACCTCGGATCCCTCGTTCTCCATCGACAGCGTGCGGAAGCCGCCACCCGGCGCGACGATCACCGCGGC
>CBHWED010000184.1:0-6885 GCA_966112795.1 uncultured bacterium | reverse complement strand
CCTCTACCTGGTCGACAGCGGCGGGGCCAACCTGCCGCACCAGGC
The DNA here is from genome assembly GCA_966112795.1 of uncultured bacterium. Lineage (GTDB taxonomy): Bacteria > Pseudomonadota > Alphaproteobacteria > Sphingomonadales > Sphingomonadaceae > Croceibacterium_A. Next base: position 6,840 of record CBHWED010000184.1, on the reverse strand, counting down.
CGAGGTGTTCTCCGACCGCGATCATTTCGGGCGGATTTTCTTCAACCAGGCGCAGATGAGCGCGCTGCAGATTCCGCAGATCGCCTGCGTGATGGGCTCGTGCACCGCGGGCGGGGCTTATGTCCCCGCGATGAGCGACGAAAGCGTGATCGTGCGCAACCAGGGGACGATCTTCCTCGCCGGCCCGCCGCTGGTGAAGGCCGCCACGGGCGAGGAGATCAGCGCCGAGGACCTGGGTGGCGGCGAACTGCACGCCAAGCGGTCGGGCGTCGCCGATCACCTGGCCGAGAACGACGAGCACGCGCTGGCGATCCTGCGCGATATCGTCAGCCATCTCGGGTCATCCACAAAAGCTCAAGCGGACTTGAGGGAGCCGCGGCTGCCGAGATTCGACGCCGAGGAGCTCTACGCGATCGTGCCCGAAGACGTGCGCGCGCCCTACGACGTGCACGAGGTGATCGCGCGGATCGTCGACGGCTCGGAGTTCCACGAGTTCAAGGCGCTCTACGGTTCGACCCTGGTCTGCGGCTTCGCGCACATCTGGGGGCAGCCGGTGGCGGTGCTCGCCAACAACGGCGTGCTGTTCTCCGAGAGCGCGCTCAAGGGCGCGCATTTCATCGAGCTCGCCTGCCAGCGCGGCATTCCGCTGCTGTTCCTGCAGAACATCTCGGGCTTCATGGTCGGCGGCAAGTACGAAGCCGAGGGGATCGCCAAGCACGGCGCCAAGCTGGTCACCGCGGTGGCGACCGCGCAGGTCCCTAAGGTGACCGTGGTCATCGGCGGCAGCTTCGGCGCCGGCAACTACGGCATGTGCGGCCGTGCCTACTCCCCGCGCTTCCTGTTCACCTGGCCCAACGCGCGCATCTCGGTGATGGGCGGCGAGCAGGCGGCCTCGGTGCTCGCGACGGTGCACCGCGATGCGGAGACCTGGAGCAAGGAGGAGGCCGAGGCCTTCAAGGCGCCAATCCGCGAGAAGTACGAGACCGAGGGCAATCCGTATTACGCGACCGCGCGGCTGTGGGACGACGGAGTGATCGACCCGGCACAGACGCGCGATGTGCTCGGGCTGGCGCTGGCGGCGTGTTTGGAGGCGCCGATTCCCGGGACGCCGCGGTTCGGGGTGTTCCGGATGTGAGGGACGGGAGGCGCCGATGATCGCTCGCCGCTGGCACGGGCGCGTGCCCAATGCGCTCGCCGCGGAATATCTACAGCTGATGCAGGACGTGGCCTTGCCCGACTACCGCGGAACGCCGGGCAACCGCGGTGCCTGGTGCCTGAGCCGCGTCGAGGGCGAGGTGACGCACGTCGAGATGCTCACCATGTGGGACGACTTCGAGGCGATCCGGCGTTTCGCGGGCGAGGATGCCGAGGTTGCCAAGTACTACGACTTCGACGACCGCTTCCTGCTCGAGAAGGAGCCAGGCGTGCTGCATTTCGAGGTGAGAGACTAGGTCCTCCACGGCAGGCGAGGATCACCCCGGCTTGCGGAAGCGCAGGATGAACTGGTCGGTGTTGCGCCGGACTTTGGGATCGAACACCGGCAGCGTGTGATCGTCCGCGGGATTGCGCAGCACATCGCTCTCGCCGACGAACGCGAAGCCCGCCGCCTCGACTTGGCTCCGCACGGTCGCGGGATCGATGCGGTGCAGCGTGTCGGTGTCGCGCATGCCCGATCCGCCTTGCGCCGCGTGGTCGACGATTAGGTAAGTCCCGCCCGGCTCGAGCATGGCGAACACGGCCCGGTTGAGCCTGGCCGGATCGTAGTGCCCCATGAACTCGTCGGGATAGTCGTGATAGTTCTGCGAGGTGAAGACCATGTCGAGCGGCTCGGGCGCCGACAGGTCGGGCGTCGGCTGCACCTCGACGGTGACATTGGCGTAGTCCTTGCGCGCGGCGAGCTCGCGCATGACCTTGACGTCGCTCTGGGCGACATCGGCGTAGGCTTTCGGCCAGGTCGCGTAGACATGGCCTTGCGACCCGACAAGCGGGCTGAAGATGCGCGACCAGTATCCGCTGCTGGGAATGAGATCGAGCACCTTGTCGCCCGGCTTGAGGCCGGAGAACGCAATCACTTGGGCCGGATGGCGATAGGCGTCGCGCTCGCGATGCAGATCGCGCCGCGGGTCGGCGATCGCGTCGGAGACGTATTGCGGCACCGCGACGGCATCGCCGGTCTCCGCCTGCGGCGCGGCGCCCTTTTGCGACGAAGCGTCGTCCGACGCATTGCAGGCCGCGAGCGCAGCCGCGAGCACGCCCGCCACGCCCAGGTTCATGATTCCGTTCCGCATCGCCATTCCTCCCCAGCCTCGCCGCACCATGCCGCCTGGGTTCGGGTCCGCAAGCGCGGCTCTGCCAAGGCTCGACTCCGGCGGTCGAGCGGTGCCAACGCCCCGCTCCCGAATGTCGAGGCGAGCTTGCATAATCCCGGCGGCGCAGCCAATCATCCCGCGCGGAGCAGGAGCAGCTGACATGGAATTCCAACGCATCAACCCCGTCACCGGCGAAGTCGCCTCGAGCGCGGCGGCGATGAAAGCCGCCGACATGGCCGCGGTCGCTGCCAAGGCAGACGCGGGTTTCCCGGCCTGGGCCGCGATGGGTCCCAATGCCCGCCGCGGAGTGCTGATGAAGGCTGCCGCGGCGCTCGAGGCACGCGCCGACGCCTTCGTCGACGCGATGATGGGCGAGATCGGCGCGACCAAGGGCTGGGCGCTGTTCAACCTCGGCCTTGCCGCCGGGATGATCCGCGAGGCGGCCGCGCTGACGACGCAGATCGGCGGCGAAGTGATCCCCTCGGACAAGCCGGGGTGCCTGGCGATGGCGCTCAGGGAGCCGGTCGGGGTGATCCTCGGCATCGCGCCGTGGAACGCGCCGATCATCCTCGGGGTGCGCGCGATCGCGGTGCCGCTGGCATGCGGCAACTCCGTGATCCTCAAGGCCAGCGAGACCTGCCCGCGGACGCATTCGCTGATCATCGAGGCGTTCGCCGAAGCCGGCTTCCCCGAAGGCGTAGTCAACGTGGTGACCAACGCGCCGGAGGATGCCGGCGCGGTGGTCGGCGCGCTGATCGATGCGCCGCAAGTCAAGCGGATCAACTTCACCGGCTCGACGGCGGTCGGCCGGATCATCGCCAAGCGTGCGGCCGAGCACCTCAAGCCGTGCCTGCTCGAGCTCGGCGGCAAGGCGCCGCTGATCGTGCTCGACGATGCCGACCTCGACGAAGCGGTCAAGGCGGCCGCGTTCGGCGCGTTCATGAACCAGGGACAGATCTGCATGTCGACCGAGCGGATCATCGTGGTCGACGCGGTCGCCGACGACTTCGCCGCGCGGTTCCGCGACAAGGTCTCGGCGATGCCGGTCGGCGACCCGCGGCAGGGCACGACCCCGCTCGGCGCGGTGGTCGATGCGAAGACCGTCGCGCATTGCCGCAGCCTGATCGAGGACGCGCTGGCACAAGGTGCCGAGCAGCTGGTCGGCGGCGAGCACGAGGGCGTGCTGATGCCCGCGCACGTGATCGACAGGGTCGAGCCCGGGATGAAGCTGTTCCGCGACGAGAGCTTCGGGCCGGTCGTCGGGATCATCCGTGCGCGCGACACCGCGCATGCGGTCGAGCTCGCCAACGATACCGAATACGGCCTGTCGGCGGCGGTCTTCACGCGCGATATCGCCAAGGGGCTGCAGGTCGCGCGGCAGGTCCGCTCGGGCATCTGCCACGTCAACGGCCCGACCGTGCACGACGAGGCGCAGATGCCGTTCGGCGGCGTCGGTGCCTCGGGCTACGGGCGGTTCGGCGGCAAGGCGGGGATCGACAGCTTCACCGAGCTGCGCTGGATCACGATCGAAACCCAGGCCGGGCATTATCCGATCTGACGGCGCCGGGGTGGCGGTCTCCGGCGGCGCCTGGCGTTCAGCTCGCCGAGGCCCAGCCGGGTTCGCCCCCGCCGAGCCAGCGGCCTTTCATCCAGCGCCGCGCCGCCGCCGCGACCTTGTCGGCATAGCCGGGATAGCCCGGGCCGATCAGCGGCAAGCCGAAGTCCGCGGCCGTCGCCGCCACGCCCGCCTCGTCGGGCTCGCGCCCGGCGGCGGCGAGATGGCGGGCGAGCTCCATTTCCTGGCCCCAGAAGTAGACCGCGCCGGCGCCGACATTGGCCTGCATGCGGCGGACTTCGTCGAGGCGGCCGTCACTGACCAGCGGCAGCCAGATGTCAGGCATCAGCAGGTCGACAGGCGCGTCTGGGCAGTAGTCATAAGCGTCGCCGGACACGATCGTCAGCTTGGCGCGCGCCTCGGCCGGAAGCTGCGCGAACAGGTCGAGCTTCGCATGGAGCGCGCGAACGTCGGGGTCCTTCTCGACCACGGTCACCGCGGTCACGGCCGGAAGGCAGGCGCAGGCCATGGCCGCCCAACCCATGCCGAGGCCGAAAACGAGCACGTGCCCGGAGGCGCAGCGCACGCCGATCTCCTGGCTCTCGAACTCGAACGGCGTGGTCGACATCCAGCTTTGTCCGTCGCGCACGAGGACGGCCATGTCGGTGACCGGCCGCGGGCCGCTCCAGTAGCCGGGCATGACGCTCAGCGGCACGACGTGGAGCCGCCACGCGCCGCTTGCCATCGGCGCGTAGCGCGGGACGAACAGCGCCCCTGTGAAAGGGGCGCCGCCGCTCAAACGTCGAGGTTCGCCACGTTGAGCGCGTTCTCCTGGATGAAGTCGCGCCGCGGCTCGACTACGTCGCCCATCAGCCGGGTGAAGATCTCGTCGGTGACGTCGGCATCCTCGACCTTGACCTGCAGCAGCACGCGGTTGTCGGGATCGAGCGTGGTCTCCCACAGCTGCTCGGCGTTCATCTCGCCGAGACCCTTGTAGCGCGAGATCGCGAGGCCCTTGCGGCCGGTCGCGAGCACCGCCTCGAGCAGCTGGCTCGGCCGGGTGATCGCGCCGTCGCCCGATACCGCCACGGCGGGACGCGCGACGCCTTCCTCGGGCTCGGCTTCCTCGGCGACCGGTTCCGGCTCGGGCTCGGGTTCGGCGCTGCCGCGCGTGAGCCGCGCGGGGCTGGCGTAAGCCTCGGCCTGCTCCTGCGCGAGCTTGTGCAGCTTGCGCGCCTCGGCGCTGCCGACGAAGCCGGCCTCGACCAAGTGCGCGTCGGTCACGCCGCGCCATTCGCGGGCGAAAGTGATCGTGCCGTCGGCGCCGAGCGTCGCACGCCAGACCGCCTCGGCGTCGCCGAGCTGGAGCTGCGCGGCCGCCTGGTCGAGCGCCGCGCGGCGCTGCTCGGGGGCAAGGTTCGGATCGAGCACGCCCGACAGCGCCATCGCCTCGATCACCGCGCTGTCGTACTTGCGCGGAACGAAGCCCATCAGCGCCTTCATGCGCAGCGCGTGCTCGACCAGCGCGGCGAGGTCGGGCCCGCTGCGCGCGCCGCCGCGGGTCTCGAGCACGCGGCCCTGCAGCCCGGCCTCGACGAGGTAGCGATCGAGCGCGCCCTGGTCCTTGAGGTAGACTTCCGAGCGGCCCTTGCTGACCTTGAACAGCGGCGGCTGGGCGATGAACAGGTGCCCGGCCTTGATGATCTCGGGCATCTGCCGGTGGAAGAACGTCAGCAGCAGCGTGCGGATATGCGCGCCGTCGACGTCGGCGTCGGTCATGATCACGACCTTGTGGTAACGCAGCTTGTCGAGCGTGAACTCGTCGCGCAGTCCGGTGCCCATCGCCTGGATCAGCGTGCCGACTTCCTTCGAGCCGATGATCCGGTCGAACCGCGCGCGCTCGACGTTGAGGATCTTGCCGCGCAGCGGCAGGATCGCCTGGTACTGGCTGTCGCGACCGCTCTTGGCCGAGCCGCCGGCGCTGTCGCCCTCGACCAGGAACAGCTCGGACTTGGCCGGATCGCGCTCGCGGCAGTCGCTGAGCTTGCCGGGCAGCGAGGCGACGCTCATCGCCCCCTTGCGGCTCATCTCGCGTGCGCGCCTCGCGGCCTCGCGGGCCTGGGCGGCGGCGGCGATCTTGAGGATCACCTCCTTGGCCAGCGCCGGGTTCTCCTCGAGCCACTCGCTCATCTTGTCGCCCATCAGGCTTTCGAGCGGCTGGCGGACTTCGGAGCTGACCAGCTTGTCCTTGGTCTGCGAGCTGAACTTGGGATCGGGCAGCTTGACCGAGACGATCGCGGTCAGGCCCTCGCGCATGTCCTCGCCCGAAAGCTGGACCTTCTCCTTCTTGAGCAGCCCCGAGCGCTCGGCGTAGCCGTTGAGCGTGCGGGTCAGCGCGGCGCGGAACGCGGCCAGGTGGGTGCCGCCGTCGCGCTGCGGGATGTTGTTGGTGAAGGTGAGGACGTTCTCGTAGTAGCTGTCGTTCCACTCGAGCGCGACGTCGATGCCGATGCCGTCCTTCTCGGCCGAGATCGCGATCGGCTCGGGCAGCATGGCCTGCTTGTTGCGGTCGAGGTACTTCACGAACGCGGCGATGCCGCCCTCGTAGAACAGGTCGTGCTCGAGCGGCTCGTCGTGGCGAAGGTCGCGCAGGACGATGCGCACGCCCGAGTTGAGGAAGGCGAGCTCGCGGTAGCGGTGCTCGAGCTTCTCGAAGTCGTATTCGGTGACGTTCTTGAAGGTCTCGGTCGAGGCCTGGAAGGTCACGCGGGTGCCCTTCTTGCCTTCGGGAGCGGCGCCGACGACCTTGAGCGGGGCCTCGGCGTCGCCGTGGCGGAAGCGCATCCAGTGCTCCTCGCCGTCGCGCCAGATGGTCAGTTCGAGCCACTCGCTGAGCGCGTTGACCACCGAGACGCCGACGCCGTGGAGACCGCCCGAGACCTTGTAGGCGTTGTCGTCGCTGGTGTTCTCGAACTT
>CBHWED010000183.1:0-6944 GCA_966112795.1 uncultured bacterium | reverse complement strand
GTCCGGCTGATGCAGGAGAACTGGATCGGCAAGAGCCAGGGCCTGCAGTTCCGCTTCGACCTGACCAACGGCCAGAGCCTCGAGGTCTACTCGACGCGCCCCGACACGATCTTCGGCGCGAGCTTCGTCGCCGTCGCGCCCGACCACCCGATCGCGCAGGACGTGGCCAGCTACAACTGCGACGCGGCCAAGTTCATCGAGCTGTGCAAGCAGGGCGGCACCACCGCGGCCGAGCTCGAGACCGCCGAGAAGCTCGGCTTCGACACCGGCATCGGCGCGGTCGATCCGCTTGAGCCGAACCGGCGCCTGCCGGTCTACATCGCCAACTTCGTGCTCATGGAATACGGCACCGGCGCGGTCATGGGCGTGCCCGGGCACGACCAGCGCGACTTCGATTTCGCGACCAAGTACGGCCTGCCGATCGTGCGCGTGGTGGCGGCCTCGGCCGCCGAAGCCGACGCGCCGATGAGCGAGGCCGAGGCTGGCGACGGCATTCTGGTCAACTCCGGATTCCTCAACGGCATGCCGGTGGCCGAGGCCAAGCGCGCAGTAATCGACCGCGCCGAAAGCGAAGGCTGGGGCGAGGGCAAGACCGTGTGGCGGCTGCGCGACTGGGGCGTCAGCCGTCAGCGCTACTGGGGTACGCCGATCCCCTTCATCCATTGCAGCGCCTGCGGCGTGGTCCCGGTGCCCAAGGACCAGCTGCCGGTCACGCTGCCCGAGGACGTCGACTTCTCGACTCCGGGCAACCCGCTGGTGCGCCACCCGACGTGGAAGCATGTGGCCTGCCCGCAATGCGGCGGCGCGGCCGAGCGCGAGACCGACACGCTCGACACGTTCGTCAACTCGAGCTGGTATTTCCTGCGCTTCGCCAGCCAGCCGGCCGACCAGCCGTTCGACCGCGACGAGGTCGCGCGGTGGATGCCGGTCGACCAGTACATCGGCGGCATCGAGCACGCGATCCTGCACTTGCTCTACGCGCGCTTCTGGACTCGCGCTCTCGCGCATGTCGGCCTGGTCGACGTGAAGGAGCCGTTCGCGAGCCTGTTCACGCAGGGCATGGTCACGCACGAGACCTATGAGCGCAAGAACCCGGAGAACGGCCAGCCGGTCTACTTCGGCCCCGCCGAGATCGACCGTTCGGCCGACGGCGCCACGCTCAAGGCCGACGGCGCCCCGGTCACGATCGGTCGCGTGATCAAGATGTCCAAGTCGAAGAAGAACGTCGTCGACCCGGACGAGATCGTCGCGCGCTACGGCGCCGATGCGGTGCGCTGGTTCATGCTGTCGGACAGCCCGCCCGAACGCGACCTGCCGTGGTCGGAAGCGGGCATCGAGGGCTGCGGCCGCTTCGTCCAGCGCCTGTGGCGTCTGGCCGGCGAGTTCGACGCAAGCGCTTCGGGCGAGGACAAGGCGCTGGCGCGCAAGACCCACCAGACGATCGCCGCGATCGGCGCCGACATCGAGGCGCTCGCGTTCAACAAGGCGGTCGCTCGCATCTACGAGCTGACCAGCGCCGCGGAAAAGGCCGCGCCGTCGGCCGACCGCAGCGCGGCGATCCGCACGCTGGTGCTGCTTGCCGCGCCGATGATGCCGCACCTCGCCGAGGAGGCCTGGTCGGCCATGGGTGAAAGCGGTCTTATCGCCGACGCCGCCTGGCCGGTGTTCGACCCCGCGCTGCTGGTCGAGGACGAGGTGACCGTGGCGGTGCAGGTGCAGGGCAAGCTGCGCGACACGCTGACGGCGCCCAAGGGCCTGCCCAAGGACGAGCTCGAGGCGCTTGCGCTTGCCAGCGAGAAGGTCCAGCGTTTCCTCGACGGCGCGCAAGTTCGCAAGGTGATCGTGGTGCCCGACAGGCTGGTCAACATCGTCGTATGAGGGCGCTCGCGGCTCTCGTCCTGCTCGCGTCGGTTGCGCCGGCCCTGGGCGGGTGCGGGCTGCAGCCGGTCTATGCCGGTGGCGGCAGCGGCGCGGTGGCGCAGAGCCTCGCGGCGATCGACGTGCCCCCGATCGAGGGCAAGGCCGGCTGGCTCGTCCGCAACGCGCTCAACGAGCGGCTCGGGCAGCACGACGGCGTCGCCGCGCGCTACCGGCTCGACGTGCTGCTCGACGACGATCTCGAAGGGCTCGGCCTGCTCACCGGCGAGACGATCGGCCGCGAACGTCGCACGTTGCGCGCGCGTTACCAGCTCATCGACCTTTCCACCGGGCGCATCGTCGTCGACGCCACCGCCGGATCGGATGCCGGTATCGACGTCGTCTCGTCCGAGTTCGCCACGATCGCTGCCGAGCAGACCGCGCTCGAGAACCTCTCGAAAGAGGTCGCCGACCGGATCGTCACCCGGGTGACCGTGGCCCTGCGCGAGCAGGCGTGAAGGCGACCCAGCGCGACTTCGCGACGGTCGCGCCGCGCGCGGCGCAGCACGCGCGCGTCGCGTTCTTCTGCGGTCCCGACGAGGCCGGTGCCGCCGCTGCCGCAGCCAAGCTCGTGGCGATGCTGCCCGATCCCGGCGAACGGATCGAGCTGTCGGGCGGCGAGCTGCGCTCGGACCCGGTCAAGCTCGGCGACGAGGCGCGCTCGACCTCGCTGTTCGGCGGGACGCGCCACATCGTCATCCGCGCCAGCGGCGACGAGGCGCACGACGCGATCGAGAACCTCCTCGGGCTGATCGATTCCGGCGAGGGCCAAGGCGCCTGCCCGGTGCTCGTCGTCGCCACCTCGGCGACCGACAAGGCGCGCACCGCCAAGCTGCTCGAAAAGCGCGCCGACGCGCTGGTGGCGATGTTCCATCCGCCCGACCTGACCACGGTCACCGCCGAGGTCCGCCGGATGGCCGGGGCTGCGGGAATCCGCAACCTGAGCAGCGACCTCGCCGAACGCATCGCCCGCTCGTCGGGGCTCGACGTGCGCCTCGCGCAGTCGGAAGTGACCAAGCTCGCGCTCTATCTCGACGGATCGCTCCAGGCGCCGAAGCCGGCCACCGCCGAGGACCTCGACGCGATCGGCGCGCGGACTGAGGAAGACGGCTTCATGCCGCTGGTCAACGCCGTGCTCTCGGGCGAGGTCGGCCGGCTTTCGGGCGAGCTTCGGCGCATGCGCGAGGTCTCGCTCAATCCTGTCGCGGTGCTGCTCGCGCTCGAGCGCCGCGCCGCGCAACTGGCCCAGCTCGCAGCCAAGCTCGGCCCGGGCCGCCGCGTTGCCGACCTCCTCGAGTCGGAACGCGTGTTCTGGCGCGACCGGAAGGACCTCGGCGTCCAGCTCGAGCGCTGGCGCGGCCACCACCTCGAGCGGCTGGTGCAAAGGCTCGCGGAGCTGCATCGGGCGCTGCTCGGCAACAGCCAGGCGGCCGAGCTGCTGCTCGCGCAGGAGCTGGCGCAGATCGCCCGCCAGGCTGCTGCCCGGCGCTGACGCGCCCCTTGCGGTGGCCTCGCCGCGCGTCCATCTGGCGGGAATGCCGGCGACCCGCTTCCATCCGATGCCAGACGGACGGCGCATTGCTTTCCGCCATGTTCGCGGCGCCGGCCCCGCCGTCGTCTTCCTGCCCGGCTACATGTCGGACATGGCGGGCGGCAAGGCGACCGCGCTGATCGAATGGGCCGTCGCACGCGGCCGCGAATGCCTGCTGCTCGACTACTCGGGATGCGGCGAAAGCTCCGGCCGGTTCGACGAAGGCACCCTCACCCGTTGGTGCGAGGAAGTGGTCGCGCTGGTCGAGCGTCAGGTGACCGGGCGGGTGGTGCTGGTCGGCTCGTCGATGGGCGGCTGGCTGATGCTCCTCGTCGGCCGCGCTCTCGGCGCGCGGCTCGGCGGCCTGGTCGGCATCGCCGCCGCGCCCGATTTCACCGATTGGGGCTGCTCCGCGGGTGACCGCGCGAGCCTTGCCGCCGGCAAGACGGTCTACGAGGACAATCCCTACGGTCCCGAGCCAACCCCGCTGCACCCCGGCTTCTGGGCCGACGCGCAGGCGCAGCGCCTGCTCGGCGGGACGATCGCGCTCGATTGCCCGGTGCGCCTGCTTCACGGGCAGGAAGATGAAGTCGTGCCTCCGGAAATCTCGCTTCGTCTCGCCCGCGCGCTGCGTTCAGAGGACGTGCAGGTCACGCTCGTCAAGGGCGGCGACCATCGCCTGTCGCGCGACGGCGACATCGCCCTGCTGCTGCGCACCGTCGCGGCGCTGACCGAAAGCGTCACCCCATGATTCTCGCCCCCCTCTTGCTGCTCCTCGCGCAGGACGCCGCCGCGGCACCTGTGCCGGCCGCACCGCCGCGGACCCTCGCCGAGGATCGGCTCACCGCCTGCCTCGACCACGCGCGTAAGGATCCGGGCTCGGCGATCGTCGAAGCGAGCAACTGGGCCGCCGGCGTCACCGGTCCCGAAGCGAGCTTTCCGCAGCAATGCCTCGGCCTCGCCTACACGATGCTGCTGCGCTGGGACGCCGCCGAGCAGGCCTTCCTGCTCGCGCGCGACGCGGCCGGACCGAACGACCATTTCCGCCGCGCCCAGCTCGCGACGATGGCCGGTAACGCCGCGCTCGCCGAGGAACGCGCCGACGATGCGCTGAAGTCGCTCGCGCTCGCCGCCAACGACGCGGCCGCGGCCGCGGACAACGGGTTGCGAGCCATGGTCGAGGTCGATCGGGCGCGCGCGCAAGTGCTCAAGGGCCAGGAAGCCGAAGCCGAGGCGACGCTCGCGGCGGCGCGTACGCTCGACGCGCAAAGCCCGTTCGCCTGGCTGCTCTCGGCCACGCTCGCGCGCCGCTTGGGCAAGCTCGCCGAGGCCCAGGGCTACATCGAGACGGCCGCCGCGCTCTCGCCCGATTATCCCGAGATCGGCCTCGAGGCCGGCGTCATCGCCATGCTTGCCGGACGCCAGGAAGCCGCCGAGGCGAGCTGGCGTTCGGTCATCGCGCTCGCGCCGGACAGCGACGCGGCGACGAGCGCTCGCGCTTACCTCGCGCAGGCCGCCGAGATCGCAGCCGAGCAGCCAGCAGCGCCGCCCCCATCCCAGCAGCCTGTGGAACCGCCCGCCCAATGATCCCGCTGTCCGTGCTCGACCTCGTGCCGATTCGCGAGGGCGCCGGCGTTGCCGAAGCGCTCGACGAGGCCGGCAAGCTTGCCGCGAGTGCCGAAGCGGCCGGCTACAAGCGCTTCTGGGTCGCCGAGCATCACGGCACGCTCGGCGTCGCTGGCGGCGCGGTTTCGGTCGTGCTCGCGCACATCGGCCATTGCACCTCGACCATCCGCATCGGCGCCGGCGGGATCATGCTGCCGAACCACAATCCGTTCGTGATCGCCGAGCAGTTCGGCACGCTCGACGGCCTGTTCCCCGGGCGCATCGACCTCGGCCTCGGCCGTGCCCCGGGGGCGGCGGGAATCGTCGGCCAGGCGCTGCGCAAGAACCTGCACCAGGCCTCGGAATACTTTCCGCAAGACGTCGTCGAGCTGCGCGCGATGCTGACCGGCGACATCGACTTGCCGATCGTCGCCACGCCGGGGCTCGGCGCGAACGTCGAGCTGTGGATGCTCGGCTCGAGCCTGTTCGGCGCCCAGCTCGCCGCGCGGCTCGGGCTGCCTTACGCTTTCGCGAGCCATTTCGCGCCCGACCACCTCGACGCGGCGCTCGCCGCCTACCGCAGCCAGTTCCGGCCATCGGCCGCACTCGACCGGCCGCATGCCATGGCGGCGATGACGGTGATCGCCGCAGAGACCGACGAGGAGGCCGAGCTCATCGCCTCGAGCCAGGACCAGTCGTTCGTCCGCTTGCGCACCGGCGAGCCGGGCAAGCTGCCCCCGCCGGTGCCCGGCTATCGCGACAGCCTGCCCGAATCGGCGCGCGCGATGCTCGAGCATCTCGGCCAGGTGCGCGCGGTCGGCTCGCCCGAAACCGTGCGCCACCGCATCGAGCGCTTCGTCGAGCGCACCCGGGCCGACGAGCTGATCGTCTCGGGCGCGACCTACGATCCGGCGGCGCGGCGGCGCTCGCTCGAGCTCACCATGAAGACGGTTTCATAAGATACCAGATTGGGGGTGCCCGCGCCTTCGGTTCGCTGTAAGGGCCGAAGGAACGAGCGCCACCGCCGGACCGTTGACCGGCGGCAGGGGCCGACGGGAGACGAGCGCATGGCGACCGCGCGTAAGCAGGATGAAGCACTGGCGGGCTTGTCCGCCGGGGAGCGCAAGCTGGCCAAGGTGCTGTGTGGACGAATCGCCGATTCGCTGCTTCCCGGCGAGGAGCTTCCGGGCGACCGGCTCGACGAAGCCGCCGCCTTCCTGCTCGAGGCTGCGCGCGAGCGCGCCGAGGACGATGCCGCGGTGCTGGTGCGCTCGGCGCTCGGCGAGCGGCGTTGCACGCGCGTCGCGGTGATCAACCGCGACATGCCGTTCCTGGTCGATTCGATCGCCGCGACGATCGCCGCCAAGGGCTTGTCGATCGACCTCCTGGTCCACCCGATCGTTTCTGCGCAACGCGACGCGCAGGGCCGCCTGACGGGACTGCCCGGCGCGGCGAGCGCCGAGGCTCCGGCGGAATCGATGATCTATCTCGAGACCGAACGCGTCGACGCCCGCGAGCGGCGCGAGCTTGAGCAGGAGCTGATCGAGACGCTCGCCGACGTGCGCGCCGCGGTCGCCGACTGGCCGCGGATGCGCGGGCTGATCGCCGAGGACGCCGACCGCGTCGCCGACCACGAAGGCGCGGCGCTGCTGCGCTGGTTCGGCGGCGGGATGCTGACGCTGCTCGGCCACGTCACGGTCCGCCGCGACGGGACCCAGAACCAGCGGCTCGGCATCGGCCGCCGTGGCGCGCGCGTGCTGGTCGCCGAGGAGACCGTCGCGCGGGCCTTCGAATGGTTCGACGCCGGGCGCGGCGAGGCCCCGCTGATCATCAAGGCCAACCGCATCGCCCGCGTCCACCGCCGCGTGCCGCTCGACTTGTTCATCGTGCC